>CAYIEF010000039.1:0-9952 GCA_964362365.1 uncultured Methanosarcinales archaeon
AAATTAGAAGCAGAGAGAAAGAACGTCTCCGAAACTTTGACCAGAGTAGAACAGGAAAGTTCAATTTTACGGGAATTATTCAATAATACCAATAACGAATTAAATAATCTCAAAAAGCCCTCCCTGCTGGTTGCTGATGTCGTAAGCGTACATGGAGATAAAGCAACTATCAAGCTCCCTAATGGAAACAAGTTTTACTGCTATATCGCTCAGCATGTAAAAGATATCAAGAGCGGCGATGCTGCTTTAGTCGACCAAAAATCACTTAATATTGTAGAGAAGTTCGAAGCTAATGAAAATTTTGAAGTGGAAAAGTATGTCATTGTTGAAAAACCTACGGAAGATTGGAATTCTATCGGTGGATTAAAGGAAGTGGTGCGTGAAGTGAAAGAAGTGATCGAACTTCCTCTCACCAAGCCAAAATTATTTGAAAATGTGGGGATTAAGCCGCCGAAAGGAGTTCTTCTTTACGGCCCTCCAGGAACAGGCAAGACTTTACTGGCAAAAGCGGTAGCCAGCAGCACCAACGCTACGTTTATTGAAGTAGTAGGTTCGGAGTTAGTGCAGAAGTTCATCGGTGAAGGTGCGAAGCTGGTGAAAGATATTTTTGCCCTTGCCAGGCGGAAAGCGCCTTGTATAGTATTCATCGATGAAATCGATGCCTTAGCTTCCAAGAGAATGGAGACTGGCACTTCCGGAGAAAGGGAAGTAAGCAGGACTTTCATGCAATTATTAGCAGAGATAGACGGATTCAAACATCTTGATAATGTTAAGATCATCGGCGCTACCAATAGAGCGGATATTTTAGACACAGCTGTAATTAGGCCGGGAAGGCTGGACAGGTTGATAGAAGTAGGATTGCCTGATGAGGGAGGAAGATTAGAAATTTTAAAGGTACATACAGCAGCTATGAATTTGCGTAAAATTAATCTGAAAGAAGTAGCTGCCAAGACGGAAAATTTCAGCGGCGCAGAACTTCAAGCGGTGTGTACGGAAGCAGGTTACTGTGCGATTCGAGAAGAGCGCGAGCAGGTTACCCATAATGATTTCCTCCAAGCGATTGAAAGAATCAGGGTTGAAGAAGAAGATGATGATGCAGCTGGATTGATAGGATAAATCTTTTAAATGAGTATGGTCTTATTTTTCACTAGGGGTTTAAAGCTACTTTCTTTGAATATTGAAAGGGATAATAATATTCCAAAAGTCATTTCTCTGCTGGAAAAAGAAAAACCTGAAGAGAAAGCGGAAATAGAAAAATTATAAGAATAGGAGAACTGTGAACGCTCATCAGTTACATCCGTCAGGAATTAATCCTTTGGTGTTCACGTAATCATCGCGTTGTTCACTCTTGAAGATATTTTCTTCTTTATTATTTAAAAGGGTATTTTTTATAAACTTTTAGTCCATAACTATTATAAAGCGATTGCCGGAAGATTAAGCCATGAAGATTCTTTTTGTCTCAGAATACTTTCCTCCAAAAACCATGGGGGGAGGAGAAATCAACGTAGAATTGCTAGCAGCAGGGTTAGCCAAAAAAGGAGTAGATGTTTCTGTTTTGACTTCGTATCATCTCGGATTAGAGAAAGCGGAAATAAAAGAGGGCGTAACTATTTTACGCAAACTAGAAACTGGAAAAAATTCTACCTCAATTATTGAAAATGTAAAACGATCGTTGATTTTTCCTGAATCAGTTGAAAGAAAAGTAAAAAATATTCTCAAAGAGCAAAAAATAGATGCAATCCATTTTATCGGTACTAGTATTATCGCGGCATCTAAGCTTAAGGATTGCGGTGTGCCTTTGTTTGCAACCATTGAAAGTTATCCTACCTTATGTCCTAAAGGCGACCGAATTTTCCATGGAAAGAAGGAATGCAAAGTTAAGTGTTCTTTTACTGCATTTCTATCCTGCCAATCAGATTCTGCAGAAATGGGCAAAATGAAAAATGAATGGTATTTGAAATATAATGCTCCTGCCCTTTCTTATATTTATCATTACTATAAACAATTAAATGAGGCCTTACAACACTGTAATCTTATTGCCATCAGCGAGTATGTACAAGGATTGTTACAGCAACAAGGATATGAAAGTACAGTGATTCCAAATGCTCTCGCAGTTGAAAATTTTAAGATTGTGGATCAGGAGAAAATTGGGAATAAAAAAAAAGATAACCAAAAACTAAAAATCCTTTACCTTGGGTCACTGATTAAGTCGAAAGGCGCGCACCTTCTTGCTGAAGCGGTTCAAGGATTAGATTGTGAAGTAGCTTTGTATGGAGAAGGCATCTTAAAAGAGGAATTACAAGAGAAAATCCAAAAACAACAACTGCCCATTACCATCCATTCACCAGCCCCTTACTCAGAAATCCCTTCTCTGTATGCACAAGCAGACGTAATAGTATTCCCTTCTCTCTGGCCGGAGCCATTCGGCAGGATTGCTATCGAAGCCATGGCGGCAGGAAAACCAGTGATTGGTTCAGCGATTGGCGGAATTAAAGAGACTATTGCAGAAGGAACTGGCGTCTTGGTTGATCCAGGTAATGTGGAGCAGTTGAGAGAAGCGATAAGTCTGTTAATGCATGATTCTGCATTGCGTAAAAAAATGGGACAAAAAGGTAGAAAAGTTGTGGAAGAATTGTATGCTAAGGAGATCGTAGTGGAGAGATTGATTGCGGTGTACAGAGAGAAAATAACGACTATTAAACACAATTAAAACTGCGTCAAATAGGTGTTCGGCCAAAATTTTTTCTTACTAAGCGACGAGAGGGGGAGTTCCTAAAGACCAAAAACTAAACGAGGGGCGAGAAAATTATTTTTCATAAAGTACAAACTGAGGCAATTTATCCAAACCAACATAATTAAACATTTTATAATTTGCCCTTCTAGCAGTTGGTGATAACTGTCTTTTTTTAAGATGCATTCTAGGAATAAATGGATAAAATATTATTTTTTGATGTTCTACCTCTTTTTCTTTCCATTTGAAATTAGCTATTAATGGGGGCATCATAAATCCTGATTTTAAAACTTTGTCAATTATTTCCCATCCTGCACCAAATATCTCCGATTTCGGTTTTGAATTATTTGTTTTAACTTGAACTCTAAATGAACACCCAGTACATTGTAAATCATATAGAGGATAATTTTCAGGCAAACTCATCAATTTCTTACTACAATTAGGGCACGGCACTAACTTAATCACCTCTTCTTCTCCAAAATTTCCTGATTGTTTATTATTAACCATATCAATTCCAACATGATTCGTCTATTTTTTCGGCAAAAGCATTCCAATGACTAGATTTATATGGAAATTTCTTTTTTGCAAAATCTAATGTTAACCCATTTAATTTTTCTTCGTAAAAAGTATTGTCTTTTAAGCCGTATTTTTTTAATGATTTTCTAAAAGCAATAACAAAACCAGTAATGGATGTAACTGAAAAGAATCTATTATCTTTATCCTGTGAATCCCAATCACTTTTAAATGTTTTTTTGACAGCTGAAAAATATTTAGTTAATGCTTCAATACAAAATTTGATATATTCATCATAAAGCTCATTAAATTGGCTATCATTTTCATCCAACAATTTTAATTTATTATTGTTATCCCAATATTTAAATAAAGTTTCTCTTTCATGCGAAATTTCTAATAAATCAGCTAATCCCCATTTAATTAGAGAGGGAATCTTTATTTTCCCGGGCGTAAAAGAACTTAATTCAAATGATTTAAGAAATAAACTGTTTCTATTAAGCGTGTTTAACACTCTTAGCGATACGCCTACTGGCGAATATGGTTCTTTCAAAGAGATAATCGTAAGTAGATTTAGAGCTGGCACTTTCTTTTGATTATCATTTATTTCCAAAAATAATTGGCTTTCAAATTTTACTCTATCAGCAGTTTTAAAATTTTTTTCGAAAACTAAACCAGTAACTAACAGATAAAGTCTACTACGTAAATCTTTGATTATTTTTTCGTATTTTTCATTGTTATCTGCCTCGTAATGCGCATAAAGTCTGTGTTGACCATCGATAATACCGATTGAATTGTATGATATTGGGAATTTAATAGTTAAATTCTGAATTTTATCTAATGAAAATAGATCTATTGGTTTAGTTACATCTTCAGTATAAAATGTTACCGTATTCGGTAAGCTTACCACTATATTATTTATAAATGCTTTTTTTTGTTTGGCAATAAAATCTCTTATTTTAATTATTCTAGACGGTTCTATTAATCTTTGATACAATTCAAGCTTATTTTCCCAGTTATCTTTTCTAGAAACATAAGCGCATTGAAGTAATTGTGAGGCACTCATTAAAAAAGAGACTATCCTTACTCCCTCTGGAAAACCAGAATTCATCTCTGGAAGAATTACTGCACTATCAATCCCGGGTTCATTCTTTTCCGATGTTGAAATGCCAATATCATCTACATTTAAACTCAAAAATTTAAATAACTCATATTTGCCTGAGTATTTGATTGCCGAAGATAACTTTTTAAAATATTTTAATTCTTTTTCGTCTATGAAATTTATACAAAAATCATCTTTGGTATAATGATTTTTTTTATCTTCCGGTATAGTATGCTCATTAATATAAACAAATCTTATCTTGTATCGGTTTGTGGGATATTCATTGTATAATTTAAACTTATCAGAAAAATCTTTCTTTAACCATTCAAGCAATTCTTTCTTGTTCTTATTAACTTCATCAAAATACCTTCCTGTTTTCAATAAGTGATTTTTAGTATCTGAATCTAAACTTATTTCACAAATAAGCAATATGTTTTCATATAAAAACGCAGAATCAATATCGGATGTGATTTCACCAAACTTCTTATTTTTACCTTCCGTACTGAGGTATTGGAATCCTAATCCTTTGAAAATGTTAACTACATCTTTTTTCTGAGCTTTCTGTTTCTTTTGAAATGGGGTTAACTTTTTCTTTTTCAGTTTAGTTCTAACCATTTTTCAGCCTTTTAATACCTAATTTAATATATTCTTTATCAATCTCGATTCCTATTGACATTCTATTATGCTTTTTAGCAGCCGCACTAGTTGTAAATGTTCCAGCAAAGCAGTCTAACACTGTATCTCCTTCATTACTGCTTGCTTTAACAAATGTTTCAATTAATGGAAGAGGTAACTGACAGGGATGATGATCTTTTGAATTCTTATCTTGGGAACCGGCTCTATTTTTGGAAACATTTTTAAGCAAATTAAAGTTTAAAACATCCGGAACTTCTTCATTAAATATTTCAAAGATATCATCCATTGATATGGTGTCGTATGGTACCCTGCCTTTTTTCCCAGCAGCAATTAATTTCTTTATTTTTCCAACATCTGGATTTTTATACGGTTGAACAATTGCATCTTTATTAAAAGTATTATCATCGGTTTTTGTATAAAAAAGAATAGATCTTTGACTTCGGGTAAAATTTTTATTAGAATGACCAATATTTGTTGGATAGTGCCATGTTAGCCATCTCTTAAATATTAACCCCGTTTTATCTAAGTGTGGAAGTGTTCTCGCATTAATTTCCGGATAATTTATAAGATAAAGACTTCCATCATATGTCAGTATTCTTGCTATTTCAATTAAAACAAGATTCAAATCAGAATAATACTCTTCCCAATTTTTATTATCATTATAAGAGTTATATTTTAGTCCAATATTATATGGAGGATCGGTTATTACCAACTTAATGCTTTTATCAGGTATTTGTTTAAGAACTTTAAGAGCATCACCTGTAAATAGACAATGATTCCCTATTTTCTTAGGTCTCGGTTTTATTTTATTGACAAATTCCATTTTTCTTATTTTAATTGTGTTTCCATTAGTATTTCAAATTGTCTTGAAACAAGCAATCCTTTCTTTTTACAATATTTTTTATATCGCTCATAAAGCCCAGAATTAACTCTTAATGTAACGTTTTTTGATTCCATTATAACACCAAGTCTACAAATACTCACATTTGTATATAAAGATTACTATTCTGAAACTATTCTCGCCCCCCCCCCACGACTTAAACTGAACTCCCCACCAACAACGAAACGATGGAACTCCCCCTCTAACGAAACGAAATTTTAGTCTGCTTTGCAGTAATCCATAACTTTAGTAAGAAAAAACTACGGCAACAAAAAATTTTCGGCGACCTCTGGAACTCTGCGGTGCTCGGCTTCGCCTCCGCTCCTCGCCACGCTGCGCTCTCACTTCGTTCGGGGCACATAACAGCGCATATGTTATTTAAAATCACTCCATCACTTTCATATCCAAACAAACCCTAAACACTCCCGGCGAGAATTGCCCGCATTTGACTTTGCGCAGAACTTTGACTGAGTATCCCAGTTTTTTGCAAATTTTCTTCACTTTTTTGGCATAGGGATCAATCTCTGCCTCATCAAGAAAAGAATACAAGTGAATGATAGCGCCTTTTTTTGCTTTCAACAAGGCTAAATCCAAGAATTGTTCCCCTGTTTTAGGGAGGGGCATGACGATACGGTCAAATTTCTTTTTCAGTGGAGGAATTTTATGTTTCACGTCGCCGTGCACCATGGTAACTCTGTCTTGAAGATTATTGAGCAGAACATTTTCCAAAGCATACGCGTGCGCTTCAGGATTTAGTTCAATCCCACACACATGCCGTGCTTCCGAATTCTTGGCGATCACTAATGGATAAGGAGCAGCGCCAGAGAACATGACCAGGACTTCTTCGCCCGGCTTGACCAACTGAGCAATTCGCAGCCGTTCACTGCCGCTTCTTGCAGAAAAGTATGTTCTTTCCAAGTGCAGTTTCAATTCTATGCCGTTTTCGTGATGAATGGTCTCTTTGGTTTTCTTGCCGGCCAAGATGGTCACTTTGCGGGTGCGGAATTGCCCAGTATGGATATCGCTTTTTTTGACTACGGTAAAAATATGTTTATTTGCTTTGAGGTAGGCTTCAGCGATGATTTTTTCTTTCTTTTTCAATTCTTTAGGAATCTCTAAAATGAGAATTTCCCCCACCACCTCTTGAGTTCGGGGAAGAAGCTCCATTTCTTTTGCAGTTAATTTTCCCTTGAGAAATTCTTCTACTCTAACTGGTTTCTGTTTCTCTGGAAAAGAGAATTTGGTATTGACGGCTTTCGCATTTGGCACTGCTGCTTTTTTAGCCATGGCGAAATAGATATGATCTAACTCTTTTACTGGCAAATAATCCTGATGAAGAAGTTGTTTTTTTACGAGGAATTCCTTGACTTTCTGAGCATATCTGAGTTCGGTGTAGGCTGCGAGCATGAGAGAAAGAAAGGAAGAAGAGATATATAAACATGCTGGACAGTAAAAGTTACCTCGTCACTTCACCTAGCATCGGAGCAGAATTATCTATTAGCTTTTGTACGTAGGGAGTAATATATTTATTTACAGCATTTTTAACTTCTTTTTTTTCTTCAGAGATAATAGGAAGCAAGGCTTCATTAGAAGCATTTAAAGCTCTTTTTTTTGCCTCTTTTAATATTTCTTTCATTTTTGTATCAATATCTTTTGTTATAGGAATTATTTTTTGTGACCCATAGAAAGACTCTCTACGGCCGTCGCCATAAATTAGAGTGGTAAGAAAGTACGTCTGAAAATTAGCTTCTATTTCCAATTTTAAATCGTCTGCGGCCTGCCATACCTTCCAGAACGGCCACTCATTAAGGTAATTTTTCTCTGTCTCTTCGAAAACTTTTTTTGAACTAAAAGTTTTTTTCTTTTCATATTCGTCGATAATAGGTTGCACCAATGGAGCAGCACCTAGTACTAATAGTTCAAGATAGGTTCCTCTTAGTAAATATCCGAAAACAGATTCAGTTTTTTCTTGTTCTCCGACGGTTTCGGACACTACTTTTAAAATCATATCATTATTCCTTACTTTTTCGACTTCTTTTGCAATACTTTTTTCCAAATCACTTACAACTGACTCTCTTAAAGAACGATTATTAGGATTTTCGGAGAGGTTAGTTAAAAGAGTAGCGTATCGAGTAATTTCCGTCGATATTTTTCCTTCTGCACCTAATTGAGCACAGGTTTCAGGTAAGTGTTTACAATAGTACCAGTTTTCTAACGCGTCCCAATCAATTTTTCTTATTCCGGCCATTTTTTATTTTTATTTTTTTTATTTTTTTGTTATAAGATTCTTAACTTCTTCTAAAACTTCCGCTATCGCGGTCGGAGGATAATCTCTAGATCTAGCACTAATATTTTGGGAAATTTTTTCTTCCGCATGCTGTTTTGCTATCTTTTGAGTTTCTCTTACGATTCCGTACGCTTCATCAAGAGTTAGATCTCTGACGGAAAAAATATCTCTTTCATTAAGCTGTGAAGATAGACTTTCATGGTAATAATAATCATCATCTTCTTCTCTTGTTTTGCTAGATTCCTGTTCTACAAAGGACAATACTTTCCTTTTATAATGATTTTTTAATACAGAATACATCAGTTCTTTTAATGCCGATGGAAGAGGTTCAAAGGTAGATCCTAATGCGCCCTTTCCTTCGTCCCATCCTCTATCAATAGCCTCTCTGACTGTCCTAGGCACATTCTTTAGTGAATCTTCTACAAACGATAGGTATCCTGGCACAGTTGAAACTAATTTCTCTAAAACGTAGCCAACTGGCTTTGTTGGATCCCCCCATTCTTTTGGATCTTTTGACCCTATCTCTTTTAAGAGATCTAAAACTTTTTCTAACTGTGATGTTGGTTTAGGAAAAACTAGATCAAAGATATCTTGAACAAAAGGAACTACTTCATAGGCTGCACTTGTACCAGATTCGGTTGGTTGTTCCGTGCTAGAACTATTATTTGGGCTATTATTTTTTACATTTACTTCCTCATTTACTTCCTTATTTCCATTCTTCAAAGCAAGAAGTCCTAGATAAGGCATTACCGCAGAAGCAACATTTTCTTGGATATATCTTTTTACCTTCTTTTCTGCTTCTGCTCTTACTGTAGATAATGCAACCATAGTTTTATCTTCGGCAAGCTTTTTTGATTCACTTTTTATTTGTTTTTCTAAAGATGTGACATCTTTCCATTCCACTGATGCCTCATTATATCCAGTTATAAACGTTTTGTAAACTCTTTCATAATGTGAAATTCGAGGCATTCTGCTTGGTATCCATACTTCTTTATCGCTTTCGCCAGTACCCCACTCATCAGTTTCCATTTCCCAATGACCTATTGATACTTCTTTAGTCCAAACAGGTTCACTTACAGGCCTCTTCTCAATAATTGGTATTTTAGCAGTTCTTTTCCTGGTTTCGGCTTTTTCAAGAATTTTTTGCCTGGTCCAGGCTCCTCTAAGTTCTTGATAAGTTCTGCTATAAATGTCACCTTCGCTTTTTTTTACTGATTTATCTAATTCCAAAACTAGTTTATCCAAGCCCCTCTGCATTTTTTTGGAAGTATAGTAAGTAAATATAAGATGAAGAGGCTGGTAGACCAAAGCTTGTAGATTTTCTGATAACTGAGCAAAGTTCTCATCTTCTTCTAGTAAGTTTAAAGCTGAACCTGTTGCAGCATCAATTACACCGTGAATGTCGGTAGCCATGAAAGAATTTTCCCTAAAAGAAGCGACGGGAAGACTACGTAATGCATCAGTGAGAGAAACTAAAGTACCATAACGAAAATTTTGCGCATCATACCATTGATCTTGGTTAGTTGCCTGAGGTAATTGTCGAAGGTATTTATTCTGTTGGAGCACTAAATCCGTAAGGGAGATTTCCCGCCCAACTGCTTCAATAGTCTCTGGTAAAAAAGTTTGAATGTACCAATTATGATCTTTCTGCTTTTTTAAGTTCATTTTTCACAACTATTTTCAACACTTATAATTTGAAGTTTATTTATAAATGTTACTACTTAAAAAGGGTTACTATGCGTTGATCGCCAACTTGGCACTGTCCTAATTAAGATACTTTAATAAACTCGTTCTACTTTATCCTGG
>CAYIEF010000040.1:0-9764 GCA_964362365.1 uncultured Methanosarcinales archaeon
CGCAGCATTCATCCCACACTATGAATAGTGGGGATTTCTGCTCTTTTCATTTAAAGTTATTTCCTATAAATTGATAGAAGGAAAAAGAATATATAAGGGTTTTGTTTGTTTTAATCAATGAAGGAGATCGAAGTTAAGATTCTGGAAATAGATGTTGCCTCTATAAAACAAAAGTTAGATTCTTTAGGAGCTAAAAAAGTTTTTGAAGGAGAACTAACCGCTTCTTATTATGACTTTTCAAATGGAAGGTTGGGAAAAGACGGCCTTGTTTTACGATTGCGGAAAAAAGATGGAACAGAGCATACCGTAGAACTTACACTTAAAGAAAAAATAAGTCAAGCAGAAGCAAAAATAATGAAAGAATACGAAGTTAATGTAACTGATTTCGAAGCTATGCAAAAAATTTTGTATGGTTTAGGGCTGCGGGAAACCAAAGTAGCAAAGAAACATAGGATTTCATATCGGTTAGATGATGTTCATTTTGATTTAGATACTTTTCCAAATATTCCCACTTTCTTAGAAATTGAAGCTTCAACTTTAGAAAGAGTACAAGAATATGTTGCAAAATTAGGATTTTCTATGGCAGAAACTAAACCCTGGTCTGGAGGAGATCTTCTGCGATATTATGAAAAAGCCAGGAAACCATAAAAAGAAGGGCTATCAAATCCCCTGCAATACATACTTTACGCCCCAGGTTAAGGTGATCAATCCTAAAATGGTGGATATAACCTGGATCATAGTTTTTCCCAGAACACGATTAGCTCTTTTAGCATTATAAAAGAGTATTGCCGTTCCCACTAACACAATTCCCAAGGCTAGCCCAGTAACAATTTTGCCGTAATTACTGGCAGAAACGATAATCGACATAATCGCTGCAGGACCAGTCAGCAAGGGAGTGCCGATGATAGAAGCGATCGCCCAGCTGGAATCGCCTTTTACTTTATCTACATCGAGCAAAGATTGCCCTAACACCATCTTTAACCCCAGAATTCCTAACACTATGCCGCCAGCTACTTGAAATTCTTGTATAGTCATGGTAAACAACTCCAATAACCCTTCTCCAAGCAGCAATACCAGAAAAGATAAAGTAGCAGCTACCATCACCGCAATAGTGGCGGTCCTTTGGCGCTCTTTCTCGGCCATCGAACTGGTAGCGACGGTAAAGATCACAAAACTAGCTAAGGGGTCAAATATCACGAAGAACAAGATCAACAATTGCAGAAAGGGATCAACCATGACTGAGCAAATAGATCAGAAGTTTAAAATTATTTTGTATTTCAGAGTGCCTTTTGGCCTACGCGTTAAAGCTTTTGTTTATTCTTCCTGTTTCTTAAGCCTAGTCAAATAACCAGCGATAACATTCCGAAGCTTTTTGCTGCTTCCGCTGGTGTAAACAGAAGTGAGCTTTTTGTTCTGCTCAAAATCAGTGGTAAATTTCTCTTTATGAAGGTTCAAAAGCTCCTTGGTCCTCCGTTTGATGAAGGTGGTTTTGATGCGTCCCATAAAAAGTCTTGGGGCCAGTTTATTTATAAATCTTTTGTCCCGTCCGAGGACATTCAGTATACCTTTAAGTAATATTTATATATTAAGATACGATTAATGTATTAATGGTTATTCTCGTAGATCAACAAAATCTCCCTGAAGATATTTATCCCATCATTTTCGCCACAGAACAGCAGGAAATAGTGGCAAAGATGCTGATTAAATACATGAGTATCAATGGGGGGGAAATTGGAAAAACAGAAATGGGTCTGTTTGCCAGCAATCTCCATGAAGGAAAAGTTATTCTCAAGGAAAAAGGAAAATCTCCGCTGCAACAAGAAGACAGGATGTCCTATAACAAAAGACAATTTTATGATAGGATCCTAACTCCGATGCGCGGCATGGGTTTGATTGAGTACGACCTTTTCAAAAAGACCTATAAATTGTCTGATAAGTTTAACAAGCTGATGGTGAAGATAGGATTGATGTGGCTCCGAGAGTTAGAGAGATTAAAGAAGAGCAGTTGAAATTGAAGAGTAGTTAAATTGCGTACTTAATTCTAAGTTTTATCGGCAAAAATCCTATTTCGCTGAGCTTTCCTGGTTTCATCGATAAGGCGCTCAAACATCTTTAAGACTTCGTGAGGATTGTCTACATCTTGAAGTTCAAGAGCAGTATTCCCTACGTGGACAAATACAGTGCCGTATCCTAAGACTCGCTCAAAGAAGGTTTGTCGTATATTGAAGTCAGGAATAAACCCCAACGGCTGGTAGTAGACATTTCGTTTTCTCACTTTAAGGATCCCTTTGACTACTGAAAGTTTAGTCGGCATGATGTTATACCGATCTCCATAAAAACGGCGAACTTCGGTAGAAACAAAACCGAACATTGAAGCAGCTAAAATCGGTAAGGCGATTTTAGAGGGATTTCCACCACTAAATAAAGAAAATAAAACCAAAAGCAAAAGAAAGAAGCTGCATAGATATTCCAATAAAAAAGATTTTCGGGAGTGGCGTAGAGTAACTATGACCTTTTCATCTTCTTGATTGGCAGGATCCATGCTTGAAAAAGCATTCTTAAGTTTATATATTTTATTGTGATCATTCTTTACTGTTTATAAAACCGCAGAACGTTTCTCTTGCAAACAGAGTTCCTTTTTTAAGCATTCCGAAAGAGCATTACTCGCGCTTGAGTTTCCGACTAAGGTTAGGTAGCGGTTGTATCCTTCTACCAAGACGACCACGTTGTTTACAAAATAAACCCGGGGAGAAAAAGAGGTTGGAGCTCCATGCTCATCTGCATATACCGGGCGAATATTCCTTTCTTCGAAATAAGCAATTACCCGCCCCACATCAACCGAGGTTAACGGCCGTCCGTGAAGCGAACCGCAAAGAAGCATTTTTTCGCCCTGAACTAGATTGGTTAATTCGGATGACTGAACAGGTGGAGAAGGCCCCAAGGACTCCTTTGAATCTTTTTCACATTCAAAAAATGTGCTTAGGTAGTGGAAGAAACCCATAAAAAAGGAGAACGCTATTTCACCATAAAAAGATTTAGCTACTAAAAAATAATTATAGTAGTTATAGTAGTAAATGGCCGGCCATTCATTCAACACTTATCTATCCATAGTCTGAAGAGAAGGGACCATCAGGGCTTCCTTCCTCAGCATCTCGGCCTTATCGGTTTTCTCCCAGGTGAAATCTGGATCATTCCTGCCAAAGTGCCCATAGGCTGCCGTTTTTCTGTATATCGGCCGCCGCAGATTAAGCTGTTCAATCAGCGCTTTAGGCCGGAAGTCAAAATGCTTCTTTACCAACTCGACTATTTTTTCTTCCGGTATTTTTTCCGTGCCAAAGGCATTGACCAGAATACTTACTGGCGCAGCGACACCGATGGCGTAGGCAACTTGGATTTCACACTTGTCTGCCAACCCTGCAGCAACAATATTTTTAGCCACATATCGGGCGTAATAACAAGCAGAACGGTCTACCTTGGTTGGATCCTTTCCGGAAAAAGCCCCGCCGCCATGTCTTCCTTGCCCGCCATAGGTATCGACGATAATTTTCCGGCCAGTTACACCGGCATCTCCTACCGGGCCGCCGATAATAAAAGTCCCGGTGGGGTTGATATAATACTTAGTATTATCATCCACCCATTCGTAACAGATTGGCTTGATGATCTTTTCGATCATATCTCTTTGAATCGTATCAAGACTGACATCAGGATGATGCTGAGTCGAAAGCACTATGGTGTCTACGCGTTTGGGAACACCGTTTTCATATTCAACCGTAACCTGCGATTTTCCGTCGGGGCGGAGATACCAAAGTTCATTTCTTTTCCGCGCGCTGGCTAAGCGCTGAGTTATTTTGTGGGCCAGGGTTATAGGCAAGGGCATCAATTCGGGAGTTTCGTTAGTGGCATATCCAAACATCAATCCCTGATCGCCAGCACCTTGTTCTTTATGCAGCCCTTCCCCTTCATTCACTCCTTGGGCGATATCCGGAGACTGCTCAGAAAGTGCTACTAATACTCCGCAGGTCTCGCCGTCAAAACCCAGCTCTGGCTTGTCGTAACCGATGTTCTTTACAGTTTCACGTACAATTTTCTGCACATCGATTACCGCAGTAGTGGTAACCTCTCCTGCTACGACCACAAAACCGGTTTTGGTGAGGGTTTCCACCGCTACACGCGAATGAGGATCTTGAGCTAAACAAGCGTCGAGAATTGCGTCTGATACTTGATCCGCAATTTTATCGGGGTGTCCTTCGGTAACACTTTCGCTGGTAAAGAAATAATTTTTTGTCATTTAAACCACCTCATCATGTATGGAATTTATCGAAATGTAAGAATTATTTAAAGTTAGTGAAAGATGAAATCCTATTTTCATTTTTAATAAAACGCATTAAATTTTCTTAATAAAACTTCCTGCAACATTTATTCCAAAGAGAATAATTCTCAAAAGAATATAATTCAACATTTTAATTCTTTTCATAATATTTATATAGAGGAGAATAAAACTTTAGAAGTATGATCGAAATCCAAAACATCAAGAAAATGCGCATGGCTTTAGAATTAACCCAGCATCAGTTTGCAAAAAATGCCGGAGTGTCACAATCGCTTATTGCTAAGATAGAATCGGGAAGAGTCGATCCAACCTATTCTAAAGTGAAGCAAATCGAAGAAGCGTTGCAGTTTCTCTCTTCCAAAAAGGAGCCAAATCTAGAAGTGGTTATGACCAAAAAAATTATCACCGCTAAGCCTTCGGAGAAAGCGACGGAAGTGATTAAGATCATGAACAACAAGAATATTTCCCAAATCCCCGTGCTGGAAGGAGATAATGTGGTTGGATTAGTAAGCGAATCTTCTGCCCTGGAAAATGCTGAAAAGTTAAAAATCTTGGCGGCAAAGGATATCATGGATGAAGCGCCGCCGATTGTCTCTATAAATACCTCTTTGTCGGTGATCTCCAACATCTTAAAACATTATCCTCTGGTTTTAGTTAAGAGAAAAGGAATACTAATCGGAGTTATCACCAAATCGGATTTATTGCAAAAAGCATTTACATGATCATTTCTGCAGCTGCTTCTGTAATTTCATCCTCATCGAGCTAATTCTGCGCCTTCAACCATAATCTCGTACAAGCGGATGCAACGGTCTAATTGTAATTGACGAAGACCGCAATCTGGAGCTACATAAACCAAGGCTGGGTCTTTTAGGGTCTGGGTTGCACGAAGAATTCTTTCTCTGATTAATTGGGGCGTCTCGTATAGGCCATCTCTCTGTCGTCCAAGAGTGATGTCAATAACTCCTATTCCTAAGTCAAATTTCCTTTCGGGGTTATATTGTGCAAAAACGGCTAAATCCCGCTCATAGTCATCTGCGTTGGCTAACTCTAGTGAGAAGTGCGTCACGCGCTGATCTAAATGTAATACATGAGGATATAACAACTCATAGCCATTCTTTTTGGTAAGCGAATTTCTTCGAGGATAACAGAAGTGAAGACTAAAGGATGCGGGGATGCCCTCAACTACAGCATTAACTCCTTCCATTACAATAGGGAGATGTTCCACGTTCACGGTAGCGCAGGGAAGATCTAGCTGGACCCATGATGCGCCAAGTGCGACTAACGCTTCTACCTGGGGACGAATGATATCTTTTGCTAAGGCTAAGGTAAATTCTCGTTTTGCTTGGTATTCCTGTTTCCAAACATCTTCAGGAAATTGCTTTCTTGCAACCCTGGTGTAATACCTATTGTCGCTCATCACTGCAATCATATAAGGATCATCAAGTGGTATTTTTACTTTATGAAGAGCATTGTTTTCTGCAAAAGCAAACTCTTCTTCTACCAGCACACTCAACGCACCAGGCTTTAGTTTTGGTTCAGCCACACAAACTGATTTTCTATAGCCCTGTTCTTCCTGAGAACGAATCATCTCGGGGAGATCTTCAAAACCCTCCACTTGTTGTACCACATGACGATACATCTCGCTTCTTCGCGCCTCTCCATCATAGACAAAATCAATACCGCTCTTTTCTTGAATACGGAGATTTAACAAAGCATTGAAGTCCAGCAGTTGTTTTTTCTCGCTCAGGGTGGGTTTTCTTTTTTCTCTCTGAGATCTGGCGATTGCTTCTTCCGCTCCAGCAGAATCAACCCCATATTTCAGCCCTAATCTCTTGAGCTGCTGCATTTCGTCATCTGCCACCTCCCGCCCTTCTAGGGCGTTTGCTCGTGCGGGCAGTTTAGGAAGACTTCCAACTTCATAAGTGGGAAAAAGCCTACTTGGTTTTTTTTCCATAGAAGAGCCTCTTCGTTTCTTTTAGAATCTCTATTTTCTTGATCCCATGAGTATAACCAATGGTTTCCGTCCCGGTAGTGGGAGTTAACCAAAGCTTTGTTGGATGACATTGTTCAGCCACTTTTTGCAGTTGTACTACAAGTTCTTCTGGCTCTTCCGGATCAGTGTTGCGGGCGTCAACCAGGCCCAGAGCAAGTTCTTTCCCGAAAAAATCCTGCTGCAAAATAGAAGAGAGATTAGTTTTCCGGCAATCAATCCCGAGGCAACCTACAGGTAGATTTTTCAAGAAAGGCAGCAGCGGCCCAGCATTACCGAAGTAAGTATGCAAACTTGTCGCAATGCCAGGAAGAGTACCACATATCTCCAAAGCAGTTTTCAGCAGCTCCAGATCTTCCTGTTCCAGCGAGCCTAAAGATTGTTTCTGAACTATTGCTGGCTCGTCGTACTGGATTCTGCCCGCGCCAAGGGAAACTAGATGAAGCGCTTCGGCTCTGATCAATTCTGCTAAGTCCTGAACTGCGCTTCTTTTATTCTGGTATCCAGAAATATTACAAAGTGTTATTATTGAATAAGGCGAAGGAAGAATGGCCATAAATTTTCCATCTTTAGGAAGAAGGTCTAGAGGAAGATCTCGCTCCAACCAACCTGTTGTAGCGGGAAGAGGTGCAGCTATCGACAAATGCCAGCGGTAAAAGAGATTATTATCAAACCAGTTTTCATGTTTCCTGGACCTGACAATCTGTGGAATGTTCCCTAGAGACTGAAAAAGGTCATATTGCCAAAAAGCGGGATCTATGACAAAATCTAACCCTGCTGCCTCTTGTTCTCTGATGACCGCTTCGGTATCTTCTCGAATTTGTTGTTTTACTTCTTCTATTGACCCCTTACCTCTTTTTTCCCTGTTCTTTACTCTAGGCAATTCCTGAGATTGCCCGAAAGCGCCGGTAAGATAAGTGCCAAAAAACATTTTTCCTTTAAGAGGAAAGAGCTATATAAAAAATCGTGATTAAAATATTCCTAAAAGAATAAGAATAATAAAATAGCAATAAACTATTTAAAGAAAATCCTGAAAAGCAGCTATCCCCTCCCTAAAGGGCAGGGATTTACGCCGCTTTTCCAAGACGGATTTTCTAAAACAAGAAAAGAAACAACGATTTCTTTTCTGTTCAGAAATGAAGTAGTTTCTTCATTTCTTGAATGAAAAGTAGCGAAATCAATCGCAGCATTCATCCCACACTATGAATAGTGGGGATTTCTGCTCTTTTCATTTAAGGGTAAATACTTAATTCTCATCCGAAGCCTGAAAAGCAAGAATATCTTCGATCTTTAATTTCTCTTTTTTCTTGATCTTTTCAGAAATCTGTGCGGTTCTTTCTTTGATCTGCTCTTTCAAGCTTTTTTTCTCTTTATCGTGAAATAACTTGCTTAATTCCTGAACACGTGATTGTAATTCCTCTGCCTTTTTCTTAAGCTGCTGGTACTGGTTCCGCAGCTCTTGATGTTTAGCCAAGATCGGCTTTTCTTGCTCACGTGATTGCTTCAGTTTATCGTATAAGGAATTAATCTGCTGGTGTTTTTGCTGGGAGAGTTCTGCTTTATGCTGCACTTCTTTATGTAATTGCTCGGCCTTATGGCGCACCTCAGCGGCATCGGCGGCAGTGGCAGCACTTACCTTCCATACTTCTTCCAATTCACTCAACTTCTTTTGCTGGGCTTGTAATTCCTTCACCTGCTTACGCAATTTTTCTTCCTGAGTGAAGGGCATAACTTCAGTTTCCAGCTTATATTCTAATTTTCGGATGAAAGACTTGATTTCAGCAGGATTCTTTTTAAGATTCAACCTGCCTGATTTGCCATTCATTTTTTCAGCTAATTCTTTTTTACGCTTATAAGCTTCATCTTTCAGAGCAGATTTTTCTTTGGTGAGGGTATTGAAACTATCACGTTGCTGTTTTAATTCTTTTACTTGCTTGGTCAATTGATCGCGCTCATTTTTAAGAGAGCTTATCTGAGCCAGAAAAGACTTTGTAGAAGCCCGCAGAGTCTGGAGTTGTTGATATTGTGCTTCTTTTTGCTCATTGATCAATTTCAGTTGAGGCCGAAGAGCAGAAAGCTCTTTCCTTTTTTCCTTCAGTTCTTCCCGCAATTCAGTTTCGGTAGGAGAATGTGATTCCATTTTGCAAAAGGTGAAGATATACTTGGTTTATATTTTTATTGGAATTTTTAAATGAGTTTGGTGAGTGAAAAAAATTAAAAAATAAAGAAAGAAAAAGAAGAAAAGCTTAAAAGAAAATCCAAAAAAGCGATTAGGATTTTCTAAAATCAAAAATAGCGAAATCATTTTGATTAATAATTTTGATTTCTGCTTTTTTGATTTATCCAAAGAGAGCGCCTAAACCTGCGGCTGCAGATTCTTCTGCTTTCTTGCTGTCTTCTTTCTTCTTTTCTTCTTTTTTAGCTTCTCCGGCAGGAGCTGCGCCAGCAGCAGCTGGTGCTGCAGCCACGGCAGTAACAGTAGCTGCTTTCTTAACTGCTTCGTCAATATCGACGCCTTCTAGAGCAGCAACAAGTGCTTTAACTCTGGTTTCGTCAACCTGCACACCAGCAGCAGTTAAAACTGCTTTGACTGCCTCAGTGGTGACTTTCTTACCTGCTTTATGAAGCAACATTGCGGCGTAAACATATTCCATTTTGTTTCCCTCCATATTAATTTTGAACGCGATTTTTTGAATTTGATTGGTTTCTTTCGAATGGCTCAGAAAGAACGCAATATTCTACATTTCTTTTAAAGCCCCAAAAACATCGTGTTGCCAATACGTTATGTTCTTCCATGAGTCCTTTTGGATCTTCTGGTGTTAGAACTGCTTTAACCACCAAAGGAAAAGCCTTGATGCCACCATAAACTGCATGAAGTAAAAAAGGAAAATTGTCTTGTTTCAGACCTTTCTCAGTGCGCTTTTCTTCAGCATAGATGATTCCTTTAGCTAAAGTAAAAGCATACAGCGCCATAAATTTTTGTGATAAGGGTATCTTTGCTTCTTCCTCGGAGATAGGATAAACATAATCTCGATCAAGCTCCATTTTTATGGCATCTCGCACTTCTGGTTTAACACCATCCAGTTTCGCAACTAAATCATCATGTACTGGAAGCTCATTTTCACAATTATATGTCTTGTACAATGAGCGCAATCTTTCTGCTAGATTTTCAGATTCCATCCCTTTATTTGGTGATTTCATTTTTATCCCCCATATATTAAACTAAAGGTTAGCCTCCTTCTTCACGGAAAGAGCTTCCCGCTCTGACTTAGCCAGGATTTCTTCCGCTGTTTCTGGGGTAAGGATAGCATATTCAACACTAACCGCTTTAGATTCGCGGAAAGCTTTCTGCACTAACAACTCCGTAGTTTCAGCAGTAGGATATGCTGCTTCCACCGCTAAGTTTAGGGCCCAGCTGGCAGCTTGAGCAATATTTTGAGCATATTC
>CAYIEF010000041.1:0-9681 GCA_964362365.1 uncultured Methanosarcinales archaeon
GGCTTAATCGAACTCCCATAGCAGCAATCTTCCGCAGGATCAACGGAAATTGTTTAGAAATTAATCCTTAATACAATCGCAATTAATTTGCATTCGTCGCAATTGATACTTAATGGGATCACCTCGTTCACACTCAATCTTAATTGAGCATACATGTGGAATACTCTTGGGGAAGGAAGTTGTTTATAAATGTTTCTATATTGTGGTTACAGAGGAGAAAAAAAGCAAAAGTCGTGCAAGAAATTAAAAATCTGCTTCTATAGTACCTGTTGCGGCTAATGCACCACCAGCCAAACCCTTTCTGTAAATAATATGAAAGCCAGGATTCTCAATTGATGCAGATTGTCGTGAATCATTCATATTACAAGTTGCCATTAAAACTGTTGGTTTGGCATCTCCTAAACCATTAAAAAAACTTTCTCTATACTCTTTCAATACAGCATTTACTGAATATCTTTCATCTTTTTCTGGAGCAAAATTAAAAGCCAAATCTTTGGTTGTATCTCCATGAACATAAAATAAAGTTAGTGGTACAGACAAGCCTGACTTGTGCAACTTAAAGTGGTTATCAACCGCTGCACCTAAATTTCCCGAGCTATCATCTGACGGATCTGGAACACTATTGTACCCTGTTAAACCCATAAAACCATCCACAAACAAGGCATGGAAAAGAGTAACTATATTGCCAATATCATAAGAGTGAATAATATTTACCTCTTCTGGAATGGTTATATCTCTCCCTAATAAGATTCTCGCATTCGCTTTTCTAAATGCTTCATTAACTCTTCCATCTCTTATATATACTTCACCTTCAAGAACATGCATTCCCTAAAATATTCCACTACCTCCTTTAGAGAGCCATCTACTAAAACCCTTATCAGCAAGTTCTGACGTGCGTTGATCTATGCTGTCACCCATTTTATAGTCTAAAAATGATGAGGGATTTATAAAACCTTGCTTTAATTTATCACTCAACAGGGACACTACAAAAATATATTAACTTTCATTAAACAAAACTTATAAACTTAGACTTCTAAAAATAAAAATATGGAATTTGAGGTGACCGTACTGCGTTTTGTAGTTACATTTATTCTTTCATTCCTCTTTGGGATAGAACAGCAATATTCCCATAAGCCGATCGGCTTCGGAACGTATACTTTCGTCTCTATTGGTTCTTGCAGTCTGGCCGTCATCGCTGTCGCTCTCGGCTTTGAGCATTCTATTCCCTTGTTATCGGCAATCGTTACCGGCATAGGTTTTCTTGGTGCAGGAGCGATGATCAAAACCAATGAAAAAATTTTTGGTTTAACCTCCGCCGCCAGCATCTGGACCTTTGCTATTTTCGGATTGACTATTGGCATAGGAGAATACGTTATTGGATTGACATTGTACGGACTGGTATGGATCGTTGTAATTAGTGATAGATTATTAGAAAGGTACGGTATAGGTTCTTATCAGAAAAAAGTAACTATTCTTACCAGCAGAATTGTAAACATCAAAGAAGTTATCGCTGCAGCAGGAATCCAGAAGTACAAATTGATTGATATAGATATAGACAAAGCGCATAAAAAAATTACTTTTCATCTCTATGTCGAGGGAAAGAAAGAAGATATCAACAAAATCCCTGACCGTATCATCAATCAGGATTGGTTTGAGGATGTGAAGATAGAATAATAAAGAGACAGTTATGACTAAAAAGATTTCAAAACAGGATGTCCTAGGTTTAGAAGCTACTTTGCAGGAAAAATTATATTCAGAGTTATTGGGAGAGAACGCTACATTAGACCAAATAGATTTCATCTATGAAATAGTAGACTCTCTCCGTGGAGCCTACAACGACGAAGGCATTAGAAGATGGTTTTATCGGGGACGAAAACAGCTGGAAGGAAAAAGCCCCCTGGAATACTTAGGCCAAAGCAGCAATCATGAAGACGAATATGCAAAAAGAGTATTGGAATTGGCAAAGGTTTTGAAAGGGGATAACAGATTCTAAATTAGTAAAGATCGACGCAAACTCTTAATTGTTTCTTCAATTATTTCTTTACCTTTTTCCATTGCCGGATCTTCTGGAGAAAATTTCATAACGGGAGTTTCTTGTTCTAAAAAATATTCTGTTATCCTTTGCCTCACTTTCCCAGGAAAATTTTTTTGATACCCCCTATGATTCATTTTCTTTCTCTGGCTTTTACTATCATTAACGAACTGTCCATAATATACTTTGTCTAAAGAAAGCAAACTAGGGTAATTTACACCAAAAGAAAGCTCTTGGTGTAAGATACTAACTGGATTTTTTTCTACCGACCAGGCTAGTTGCTCTAAACCTGCAAAGGTGTCTAAGACTAGAATTGGAGCGGTAAAGAACCCCTCTCTGAGTAATTGTCTTATCGCTTGGAAGTGATGTCGAGAAAAAGCGCTGTTAACACCAGTTAATTGAGTGAAGGTTTCTGGAGTAGCATTCTTGATTGTGACAAGCCACTGCATGGTTTTTTGTAAATCTAATTTAGAAAAAGGAATTAAGTATGCTGGGTCTTCTGCTATATTGAATCCTTCGGTCACAACCCCTATTTTTAGATCATCTTTTTTTGCAAGTCTTCCTATTTGTAACAAATAGCCTTGGTACAATGTTGGAGAGCCGCCGGAATGGACGATTGTCGGATTACCACTCCCTTTACTTCTCAAGGCTCTCTCTCGCACATATTCATACACATCACTGGCAAAATATTGTCCTTGAAAAAGTGCATCGTGCGGATTCTTTCTGATTTTTTCTAAGTGCTGTTCAGTTACATCAGAATCCAACACTTTTTCAAGTTTGCTTCGCAAATCTCTTTCATTTTCTCTAAATCTGGCGCCTAATGATTTTGCCCGTAACACCTTAGGCAGTCCTGCAATTTTCTTATCCACAAACCCTCCTGATCTGGCTCCGAGGGCTTCATTATGCACCCAACACATTGCACATCTATAACTGCATCCTAAAGTATAAATTTGAATTGTCGGACCGAAAACAGAACTATTAAAGCGTTTTATTTCGTATATACTAACTATCTCACCTGGAGAGGATTCATAATTCTGTCCTAAAATACTACCTAGAATTTTTAATGAAGCTTTTTTGGGATTGATTGACATTGTTACAAAAGATAAAATGATATTATAGAACCTTACGCTGTCTGAACCTTTCTAGCCCGCTTACGCTTTTTCATCTTCTTGCGCTGCCACTTCCAGCGCATCTGTCCTTTTTTCTTCCAGCGTCTTGAACTTCTTTTCATTTTTATATCTCTGAGAGAAGTTCAAGATTAGAAAATGCAAAATTTTCTTTATCTGAACTTCGTTTCATGTGCTTGCTAAAAATTACAGCCGTTTTATAAATGTTTCTTTTTGAGAACTGTTAAGTAAACGTCAGCTCAAGAAAAGACAAATTTTAAATAGATAATCATTTTTCTGTTAAATCGCAATGGAAGAAAAATATTTTATTGAATATAAGACAGATAGGGCTGACGGGCCTTATGAATTACCTGAAGAACTTAGGAATGAACTAATGGGAATTAAAGGGTTAGTAATTGAGCATGAATCTTCCCATAAACCTGTAGTGATTGCTTCTTTGCCAAAGGATGAACTTGATAAAGTTAAATCACTAGATTCTGTTGTTAGAGTTTATGATAATGTTCAATTTAGTTTGATGGGCAAGTAATTTTCTACTGCCTTTTCTTTATTCAACATAATCGTTGTTTATGTTCATGCGTGCATAGAAATCGTTTTACTATCTCAATATTCATGCTCTCTCTTTCTAATTACGATAAATGCAATGGTCAGAATTACTACTAAAGCAGTCAATCCTACCAAAAGATATTCTTTGCTGCTTAGATCACCAAATACTGCTGCGCTGACAAATCCGGTCAGCAAGTTGCCAAAACCTTTATTTTCTTCACCTGCATCACCGCTAGCTACAGCAGCTACAGTAAGTCCATCTGTTGTGGTCTGCTGCTCTTCAACATTCTGTTCTTCTGCACCAGTATCCGCTTGTGCTGCCTGTAGTTCTGTTTCTTCAGGGGATACTTCTTCATCCTCATCCGTGCTTTCGGCTTCTGCTAACTCCTCCGTACTTGATGAAGAACTGGAAGATGAACTGGAACTTCCACCGCTTCCGCTACCACCAGAACTATCGCTGGATGAGCTGCTGCCAGAAGATGAAGAACTGGAATCGTCATCAGAATCATCACCAGAACTATCGCCTGAACTATTACCTCCGCCTGTTTCTTCTTGCGGATCCTCAGGGACAACCACAGCAGCAGTGGTAAAGCTCTTTACTTCAGAAGTGTTACAATTATCCACTCTATCACAGGAACTTACCGAATAATAATACAAAGTGGAAGCAGCAAGAGTTGACAAGGAAATCTCATGAGAGGTTAAATCGCTGCCGGAAGCGATTTCCGTACCTAAGGCATTGGAAACCCCATAATTAACTTTTGCGTCAGCTGTTTCATCAGTAGTCCATTGTATCTTTGCTGAACTTTGATCCACATTCACTGCGGTAACGCCGCTAAGTAAAGGACCTGTTCTGTCAACCACAAACAGAGCTGAAACAGTATTATTTACATCACCAAGGATATCTTCAGCTACGACGGTAACAGTATGGCTTCCTTCTGCAAGCGAACTCATGTTAACTAAAGCAATCCAAGCGCTGGAATTATCTTGTAATGCCTGGATAGAAACATTTCCAGAAGCATTCGTAACAGTAAAAGTAACGAGGGAAATGTTAGCAGAGCTATTAATGGTTAAATTCAAAGCAACAACTTCTATCGTGTAAACATCTCCCGCAACCGGCTTCGTTACATACACATTCAAGAAGGTTTCAACTGGTAATGGCCCAATACTAAATGAAATTGCTTCAGTTTTATTTTCATTACCTGAAGAATCATTTGCATACACCGCAACGGTATATGCTCCATCTGCTAATTCAGAAAGATTGATTTGGCTTATCCAGATTTTGGAACTATCGGATTCATTGCTGCTGTTCTGAGAAGCAGAATAAATAAAAGAACTATTCCCCTCGCTCAGATTAAACCATACTGCACTTAAAGAGGAATGCCCATCCTCTACCTCCGCAGTAAAATTATAAAGCTCATTATATAAAGTAATATTAGCCATAGGAGCTAGCAAAGAAATTGTTGGAGCAATATTATCAATGGTAAAATATTGCAAAACAGTTGCTCCGGTCATTCCACCAGCATCAGAGCCATACGCTTGATAACTATGCTGTCCTTTGCTAAGATTTGCTAAAGATAAAGAAAAAGTTGTAGGGCTTTCATTAACTAAAGTAAGATTTTGCACTATTCCCTCTGGAAAAGTCCATTGCAGCCATGCCTGTGTTAAATCAAGATCAGAAAGGATACTGATGATAATTTCTGCACTAGCAGTGTTATTGAGCACAGACCTATTTGGGGGCGCGCTCACAAAACTAAGTGCAGGCTGCAGCGCCGCTAAAATATCTACTCTGGCAAAATTGGTATTAGTAGAAGAATCGTAAATACTTTTTCCGCTGGAAAGAATTTTTTGTTCTACTTGTTCAGGAGTTGGAATCTTTCCATACGCTTGTTTCCAGTATTGTTTCATCAAGGCAATTGCGCCTGAGAGATGAGGAGCAGCCATGGAAGTTCCCGACATGGTAACCGTTCCGCCTCCGTTCTTCAAAGAAGTGATCGCCGAACCTGGCGCAGCGATAGTATCGGTAAAAAAAGCATGCCGTGAAGCATAACTAGGCAGGGTATCTGATTTTGTAGTCGCCGTAACTCTGGTTGCATTCTGTACGCAAGCTGGGCCAGCTACAGTTCCTGCACCGCTATTTCCTGTCGCAGCAACGAAGGAAATATTCTTACTTACCGCATCATTAATGGCCGCTGCATAAGGCGCAAAATCTACCTCGCTATCACAATACGAAGCATATTGCCCTCCTCCTAAACTAATGCTGATGACTGAAATATTGTATAGATCTTTGTTAGAAACACACCAATCAATCCCTGCTAAGACATCAGCATCATTGCATATTCCTTGAGGATTACAAGCCTTCACAGCTGCTATCTTTGCCCCAGGAGCTACACCACGATAAATTTCATCAACAGAAGCTACTATCCCTGCAACATGTGTCCCATGCCCCTGATCGTCTATTGGATTTGGATCAGGTTCTTTAGAAATCAGACACTGGCCAGATGAAGTGTTATATAGTGAACAGGTAGTAAAATCATATCCAGCTGCATAGTTCCCAGCTAAGGCAGCATGATTATAATCAACCCCAGAATCGACAACACATACTGTCTCCCCTGCACCAGTAATATTATACCCATTTACCACCACATTCCATACCCCCTCAACATTCATAATTGGTATCGATCCTGAAAGGAAAAGTTGTCGTACTTTATTCACCACTATCGTATCTACATTCGGATCATTCCTCAATTTTTCCAAGCCTTCTTCCGTCACTTCTCCGGCCAAGGCATTTAATGTTTCATATTGATACTCCAATTCAAATTCTTTTTCTTCCGTAAAACCGAGCAAGGTTTTATGTTCTTCCTGATTAAGATCAGCCAAGACTTCTTCTTGCTTTTCTCTTACTGCTTCTTTTTGCTCTTCTGTACTTCCAGCAGCAGAATCATCTTTCAGTAAAACAATAACATAAACTTCTTCTTTCCCCTGATCGAAAGCAGCTTCTACTTCAGAACCAACCTCGGCATCGGCAACCACTGCGCCAGTGATGCCGCCCGGACCAAGAGAAATGAGCGCTAAGGTCAAAAATAAGACTACGATTGAAAGCGAAGTTATTATTTTTTTTAGTTTCTTTTCCACTTTACATCAACACCTTAAACTGCTGGGTAGTCAGCATAGATCCTATTCCCTCCCCTACCTTGAAGAAAAAAGCGGAAACTACACCTCCTAATACTTCAAAAAAACTGGTTTCATGCTCATACCTGACATAGTCAATATCTTCCAGGCCGTATTGTTCTTGAATGAATGCTTCTGCTTCCTCTTTTCCGCCTAATTGATCTACTAAATCTAGGTCTAGCGCTTCAACTCCCAGGAAAAATTCGCCGGTAGCAATTTTCTTAACTTGGGAAATTTCTAAATTTCTGTTTGCGGCCACTTCTTTAATAAAAAATTCATGTATTAAATCTAATTTTTGCTGCATTATGTTGCGCTCTTGCTCGGTAAGCATCTTGAACGGCGTACCCATATCCTTACGTTCTCCGGCAACTAAGCGTTCATAACTAACGTTATAATCATTCATCAAGCCGCTAAATTCAAGATAGGAAGAAAGAACCCCGATGCTGCCAGTAATAGACATGCGGTTAGCTATGACATGATCTGCTGCCGAGGCAATCCAATACGCCCCAGATGCGCCCGCTTCCCTGATAAGTGCGACAACTGGTTTTTGTGCTTTCTTTACTGCTGTGGCAATCTCATCCGAAGCTACGGCTGAGCCGCCCGGAGAGTTTATTTCTAAAAGCAAAACCTTCACTTGAGGGTTATCCTCGGCGTCTTCAATAAAGCCTACAATTTCTTTTGAAGATAGAGAAGAAGCGGTGAAACTTTGCTGCCCATTGCCGGTTATTTCTCCTTCGATGGGGATTAAAGCCACATTGCCTAATTGAGAGCCATCAAATAATGAAAAAATAACTGGAACAACCACAAAAAGGACAAAGAGAACTGATCCTATAGTTATGAGAACTACTCTTAACCTGCTTCCATCCCTCTTTTTCATAAATAAAGAGATGAAAGAATAATTGTTTATAAAGTTTTTTGTGGGGGCACGTTGGCTGGAGAAAGGGTTGTTGCGAAACTCTCAATAAAATTCTTTCAATTTTGAACAGAGAAGAAATCTAAAGAGTTTCACATAAATGCCCTTTTCAGTAACCCCAATCTCAAGATTACAGAAGATTGGAGGTAAATAAACATGAAAACAGCTAAGAAGATAAAAATTCCTGAGATTAATGCAGATTTGGCTTATTTCTGTGGCCTACTTGCTGGCGATGGTTGTATTAGTATCAGAGAACATAAGCATGAATATTTAGTTAATTGTGGAGGAAATCCGCAAAATGAGAAAGAATTTTATGACACAATTGTGGTTCCTTTAGTCTTGGATTTATTTGGAATAAAGCCAAAAATCTTTTCTAAAGATACCTATGGCATCAACATATGGTCAAAAAATTTAGTTAATTTTCTTCTTAATGACGTTGGTTTGGTGCGAAGTCCAAAAAATAATCTTCATTTTCCAGAAGTATTTATCAAAGACAAACAATTAGCCCTTAATTTTATCAAAGGAGTTGCGGATACTGATTTTTCATTCAAATTGAGGAATGGTTTTTATCCTGTTATTAGTGGATCATCGAAGTGTAGAGATTTTATGGAAGAAATCTGCATGGTTCTAGAAAATCACGGTTTTAAGATTAGCAAATTGTTTGATTATAAAATTAATGATCCGCGTTTTAAGAAAGGTTACAATGTCATCAATAGATGTGATATCAGTGGACATAAGCAATTTGCTATGTGGATTAAACTAATTGGGACTAAGCAGCCCAAGAATATCAGAAAAATTCGGCTTTGGATAGAAAGTAATAAGCAAAATCATAAGATTAGAAATTTAGTTGAAGAGATTTCAATTCATTTAGAAGAAAAGTAGCGGGGGGTGGATTTGAACCACCGACCTTTACCCAAAAAATACCAATTTTATCTGTTATTTTTCTCCGGGTTTCCGAAGCTCATATAGCTCTATGAGCCCGGCGGGCACTCCTAAATGGGCGGAAATACTCTCCTCTGCCCTACCCCGCTATATTAAGAGAAAACCTAGCTTGCTTTAAAAAGATTTAGTTTTAATTATAAAACAAAAAGAAAAATCCTTACAAAGCCTTAGCCAGCTGTCCCAGTTTCTCCGTCAACTCATCAGCAGTATCAGGGTCAATTCTGGTGGTTACATCCATCTTCGCTTCGTTCTTGTAGACGGCGATTAAGTTCATCACATCCCGCAGCAATTCAGTTGCTTTAAGAGTGCTTCCATTTTTCTTTGCTTTCTTGGAAGGCATTTTTCTTTTTGATCTTGTTTTAGAATGTTTAGCATGTTTTTTCATCATAATACACCTCTTTTCATATAGAAAGCAAAAGAAGAATTTAAGTTTTTCTATGGAATACTTTAAAAATAAAGAAAAAATAGAAGAAATATGGCCTATTCTTGGGATGCTGAACTTCTTGGAGAGATGAGTCAAAGACAGAAAGCTACTGTTTTACATGAAACTGATTTTATGAGAGGATATGTTAAAACGCAAGCTAATCATGCTTATTCAGCAACTCCGAAGCTAGAAGATTATCTCACTTTACGCCTGCGAGAAGGAACAAATAAGTGCCGTAAATGTCTGGAGCCTTCTAACCAAGAAGTCTGTGATAAATGCATAAGCAAATCAGTTAACGTTGAGCCTTCAAATACTGCCTACGCAAGAACTGGAACGTATGATCTCGCTTCTAAGTTAGGACTTTACAATCCGGCAACTTCTTTTTCCTTGAATTATTCTCCTAAAATAAATCCTTATCAGAAAGAAGAAGACCTATATTCGGTTTAGATTTTTAATGCTTTTAACTTCCTAAAATCTTCTTCCATCTTCTTTCTGGTTTCCGGAAAACGTAATGCCGCGGAAGGATGGAAAG
>CAYIEF010000042.1:0-8573 GCA_964362365.1 uncultured Methanosarcinales archaeon
GAAGCTGCAGAAGAAGCTCCTCAAGAAACAGCTAGCGAGGCTCAAGCATGAAAAAAGAAATGAACGCTCCAACAGCAGCTGCTCAAGCTCCACGAGAAGAACGAAGAGAGCACCCTAGATCGGATTATAAAATGCGCTGGGGAGTTGCCCATATTTACTCTTCGTACAATAACACCATTATCACAGTCACTGATATAACCTGTACGGAAACCATTGCCAGAGCCAGCGGCGGGCAAATGGTTAAGTCTGACCGCCTGGAAAGTTCGCCTACAGCAGCTATGGGATGTGCCAAGAAAGTTGCAGAAATCTGCCGGGAAAAAGGCATCAATGGACTGCTTATCAGGGTTCGCGCCAAAGGCGGACATAACGGCCCCATGAATCCTGGTCCGGGAGCACAGCCAGCTATTAGAGCATTGGCAAGAACTGGATTGAGAATTGGCAAAATTGAAGAAGTCACTCCGGAGCCGCACAATGGATGCAGGATGAAAGGCGGAAGAAGGGGAAGACGGGTATAAGAAATGGAAACTGAAATGCAACAACAGAATGGAAGTAAGGATTACAGAATAATTAGGTTTCCTAGATATGGAGCCGGGATTGCGGAATTGCGAAGGAGAGGAACGCAGCCAAAAACCTTCAAAGAAAATATTAAAGCGCGGGTTATTGCCTATGAGAATGGGGATACAAGTTTATTTGATACCTGGCTTGATTCTTGCACTGGCATTGCAACCAAAAGGAAATCAACCTTATTTAAGATTGTTCCTCGATCAACAGATTTAATTAGCATTCCCAAAAATTTTAGGGAACCATTTTCACGAGCTAATTACGATTCTTTTCATGGAATAACAGAACTGGATAGTACTAAAGGAAAATATAATCAATCTCTTCCGGAAGAAAATATTCTAAATCATGATGGTTGGCTAAATGTAGTAGAAGGAAATGCTGTTCTACTGAAAGCATACCGAGATATTATTTTCCATGGATTTAAGAAAGAAAGAGCTATGGGATTTTGGGTTAAAAAAAATACTGATGAAGATGAATTGCGGGCGTTGTTCGTGTTTGGTCTTAATGACGGTTCCGATGCAGACGGCGGCGGTAATCTTGGCGGCGACGGCGGCAATGATCGAGATAGCTACGGCTCTTTCCTCCTCGGTAGCCCCGTTCGCGCCGCAGGCGCGCGCAAAAGAACTCCAGCAAAAAGGCAGGAACAACTGCTGGAAGAAAAGCTTGCTGAAGGATTGTCACGATTTGATAAGTATGTTGGAAATTGTAAAGATACACAATACAACAAAGAAAAACAAGAATTCCTACAAGAGTTTTGTAGAAAACTTACTCTAAAATGAAACTCGAAAAACTCAAAGAAGACAAGAAGAACAAGAAAGTTTCCTTTTTGCTGAAAGGAAGCAATGAAGTATTCGCCAATACCATTCGTAGATTGATCATCGAAGAAGTTCCCACCCTGGCAGTTGAAGATGTGGAAGTGAAGGACAACAATTCTGCATTGCACGATGAGATGCTTGCCCTCAGATTAGGATTAATTCCTATCAAGACTGATTTGAAGAGCTACCGTTTGCCTAAAAGCGAAGACGAGATCAACGAGAAAAGCGCCCAATGCACCTTGCAATTAAAGTTAAAATCAAACAAGAAAGGATATGTTTATGCTGGCGAAGCAGAAAGTGCAGATCCAAAATGCACCTTTGTCTACGAAAAAATGCCGGTCGTGAAATTACTTTCAAAGCAAAAAATAGACCTTACCATGACCGCAGTGATGGGTCAAGGAAAAAATCACACCAAATGGACTCCATGCTTAGCCTTTTACAAAAAAGAACCAGTGGTAAAAGTCGGAAAAGTCCAAGATCCAGAAACCTTGGCAAAAATGTGCACTGACGGGGTGTTCAAGATCAAGGGAAGCAGCGTCGAACTGGTTGAAGAAAAAGTATACGACAGCAATTTGCTGGAAGCATATGCTGACGCAGACAAAGGTATTACTCTAACCTACACTGACAATATCATCTTTAATCTCGAAAGCTGGGGACAATTAAGCTGTAAGGAAATCCTTACTACTAGTGCAGATTTACTATTAGAAAAAGTTGAGGAGATGGAGAAACTCATCTGAGAATCGCCTGATAAAAATGGTCAAATTAACCGGTCCGACAAACTATCAACTGAAAGAATTATTGGTTCAGCTAGATGCAAAGTCGCACGACAATAAATTCTGGAAGAGGATTGCAGAAGATTTACGCCGGCCTACTCGGGAGCGCAGAATTGTAAATGTCTATAAAATTGAAAAATTCGCGCAAGATGGAGAAACCGTCGTCGTTCCTGGAAAAGTTCTCAGTGTAGGTGACTTAACCAAGAAAGTAAATGTCGCTGCTCTTACCTTTTCAGAAGAAGCAAAAAAGAAAATTGAACACGCCAAAGGAAAGACCTTATCTCTGCAAGAATTGTTAAAAAATAATCCTGAAGGAAAACAAGTGAGGATTTTAGGATAAAGTTGAACTAAAGAACAAAATGAGAATCTACAACGGCGAAAACATAATCTTAGGACGCTTGGCCGCTCGGGCAGCCAAAGATGCACTGCTGGGTGAAGAAGTCAAGGTAGTCAACTGTGAGAAAATTATAGTCAGCGGTTCCAAGCAAGTCAATTTCGCCCGGGCGAAACAAAAACGCGGCCGTTATGGGCATCCCCACCGCAGCCAGACCCACAGCCGGCTTCCTGACAAATGGGTAAGAAGAACTATTCGAGGGATGCTGCCTTGGAAACAAGCACGTGGGAAAGAAGCCTTTAAGCTGATCAACTGTTACATTGGCATACCGGCTGAATATGTAGGAAAAGAATTGATCACTCTTAACGATTCATCCATGAATAAGTTACCTAACTTAAAGTATGTAACCATAGGAGAAGTTTGCCGGCACGTCGGCGGGAAGGTAGAATAAAATGTCACTTAAAAAATATAAAATGACATTTTTTGGTGCCACCGAAATCAGGGGCGATTTTTGATGGCTAAAAAAGACGTCGTCCATACACAAGGAAAACGGAAGCTTGCGGTAGCCAGAGCTACTTTGACGCAAGGAACGGGAAAGATTACCGTTAATGGACTATATTTACACAACTATGGAACTGAGTTATTGCGAACCAGGATCAGCGAACCGTTAGTACTAGCTGGAGATGCTGCAGAGAAACTCAATTTTGAAATCAGAGTACAAGGCGGCGGAGTTAATGGACAGGCCGATGCAGTAAGATTAGCCATCGCGCGTGCGTTAGTCGAGCACCAGCCAAAATTAAAGAAAACCTTTGACGATTACGACCGATTATTGTTAGTAGCAGATGTGCGAAGAAAAGAAACCAGAAAGCCGAACGACTCAAAAGCAAGAGCGGCAAGACAGAAATCATACAGATGAGGATACAAAAATGATCACAATGAAAATTCAGGAATTTTCAAGCAATCATTGTTTCACTGGGGTGGAACAATGATCATACCTATTAGATGCTTTAGTTGCGGGAAACCTGTTGGACATTTATGGGAAGAGTACAAAGAGAAAGTCGACCGAGGCGAAGACAAGAAGAAAGTGATGAACTCTTTAGGCCTGGAAAGATACTGCTGCCGTGGATTATTTATGGGGCATGTTGAATTGATTGATATCGCTGGTGAGTTTAAGAGAGGGTAAGTTTTATTTTTATCTTAATCTCTTCAATTGTTTTTGATTTTCTATTTGCGTAAGTGTATACATATATGAAAGCATATCCCGGGGATGCTTTTTTGTCTTGGCTAAAATGCGGCGAACATCCTTGTTTTCCTCCTCATATAATTGAACCATCGCTGGATAATATTTCACATATGGATGTTCATCCCAGAGCACAGCGTTATTAGCATCAAAATTAAGAGCTGTCTTTATTTCTGTAAATATTTGTTGCCGTTCCTTAAGTTTTTGTGGAAGAGGCTTATCGCTTCGATAGAGCTGCTGGAGCTGAGCATAGAAGGCATTTGCCTTTTTGGAATAATCAAGATGATTGTTGAAATTCTTAAGCGCTAACTGATAATCTTCTGAATCAACACCTTTTTTCGCTTTAAAATATTCCACCGCTCCTGCTCTTCCGATTACTCCGCAGAAAGGTTCATTCAGTTCTGAAGGGAAATTTGTGCCTATCCATTCTTCGACACTGTCATGACAAATTTCATGGAGTACAGTTTGCGCCTGCCAAGCCCTGCTGTCTTTAGAGAACTGGGGTGTGATAGCGCTGCCATCCACAGAATTAACCAGATTATAACTGGTAACATTACGGGTATAAACATCATATCCTTCTTTTTGGTAATATTCTAATTCATCTTCCAATGTATCCACAAAGGAAGTGAAATACGCAGCCTTAACATCCTCACGGAAAACCGTATGATTCTCAAAAACTTGTGAGGCTTCTTCCCAGGTGTTGGGCAGCACAGTTGGTTTTGTGACAAACAGCCGATAGAACATTCTCGCTTCCCCATCAGTTTTACTGAAGGTAGTATAATGCTGGGTGCAGCAGTGTAAGCCTAATTGTTCTACCCCAAACTTCCGTACATCTTTAACAAAAGCTACATTTTCTCTGTATTCTGCTGGAACAGACGATTCTAACGGTAGTTTAGAAAGCCTTTCATAATCACAGGGAGCGCAGGCAGAAAGCAGTGCAGAAACGATAAGTCCTTTTTGGATAGATTTTGTATGCCCCATACTTTTCTTTAAAAAGAGGCTCAAATTTATATTCTTTTGGTAGATATATTTTCAAGAATAATAATGCTTAAAAGGAAAAGAAAAATCTTGTTTGAAGGTGATTTGAAATGAAAAATATATTACTTCCATTATTGGCTGTCGGCTCTATTGGGTGTAGTAGTGGTTACAATCAGGCATCTTTACGTACGCCGGTGGAACTTTACAAAAATGAAGTTCTCCTTTCTAAGAAAGTAAATCATAATAATGATATTGGCGGGGGTCCTTGCAGCCAGGAGTTATACGTAGGATTTGAAAAGAACCAATTGCAATCTGTTCTGAAATCGTGGCAATGCTTTCATGAGGAAGACAGAGGTAGTTATGTATGGGCACGGTACGAAGATACAAACGGGGACGGATTAGTGGATAAGCTGTGCCTCGGCGAAGGTGTACGCTATTTGGGAGTAAAAGAAGAAAACACCAAAAAATGCTATGATTGGAGACAAGCTGATACCCGGTATGGTTCATTCCAAATATGCAATAATGACAATTCTAATACATGTGCCTACGATAATTATCTTGGCGATTATCAGGTAAAGGCGTTCGGAAAAGAAATGATGTACGTCCTTCGTGACGGTTTGGCAGAAACTTCCGCTTTTGGATCTAACTTGCCAGCAAGGCAGGAACCAAATCTTCCCTTTGTCGCTGGTCCTTGGGTTAGCTATTGACTTCTAGTCTATCACAACAATCCTTAAAAATTATCTATTCTCTTTTTTATGAGTGGTAGAAACAAGCATTCTTAACGTTCCAGCAGAACATCTCACGCCAGGGATGAAGCAGTACTTAGAGGCAAAACTCTCCCATCCGGATTGCCTGATCATGCTCAGGATGGGCGATTTCTATGAGATGTTCTATGAAGATGCTATAACGGCTGCCAGAGAATTAGAAATCACCCTCACTTCTCGCGGCAAGGATGAAAAGAAAGCCCCTTTAGCCGGAGTACCTTTCCATGCCCTAGAAACATACCTTGGCAGATTGATCAAGAAGGGTTACAAAGTAGCGATCATCGAACAATTAGAAGATCCTAAGTTAGCGAAAGGCTTAGTAAAGCGCGGTTTAGTACGCATCGTCACCCCCGGAACAGTTATCGAGTCCTCCTTGCTCAACGAAAAAGAAAACAATTACATCATGTCCTTAACTGCGCAGGATGAAACGTTTGCCGTTTCCTTGTCGGATCTTTCTACCGGAGAATTGTTGGTCATGCAGGTTTATTCCTTACCTCATTTGCTGAGCTTACTGGTCCGTTACAACCCTGCAGAATGCCTTATTCCTGAAAGCCTCAAAGTAAATACCGAACTAGTGGAAAAGATAAAATCCCAGGGTTGTTTTCTTACTTCACTTGACGATTATTTTTTCAAAACAGAAAAAGCAAAAGAAATCATTTGCAAGCATTTTAATACCACTACACTGCACCAATTCGGCTTGGAAGAAGAACAACAACAATTAGTAAGTGTTTCAGGAGCTTTACTCAAATATCTCCACGATACCCAGAAGAATTCTTTAAGCCATCTCAAAAAAATTTCCATCCGCAGCAATGAAACAGTAATGCTGCTTGATTCCAGCACTATCAGAAATTTGGAACTGCTCAAAAATATTGGTGATGGATCAAGTAGGGGAACATTGTTATCAGTGCTGGATAAGACTGTAACGGCCGGCGGCGCAAGACTGTTGAAGAAATGGATCAAGGAACCACTTTTGGTTAAAGATGCTATTCTACAACGCCTGGATGCAGTTGAAGCATTGCATAAGAATATTATCCCCCGTGAAGAAATTGTTTCCTTGCTTCAAGAAACCTATGACTTGGAACGTTTAATCAGCAGAGTTAATTACGGAAATGCCAACCCCAGAGATTTGCTGGCCTTAGCAAAATCATTGCAGCAGATCCCGCTATTGAAAGAAAAAATGAGGCCTTTATCCGGTTCCTTGCTGCAACAAATCTCGTCTATGAATGATTCTCAGGATGTTGCAGTCTTGATCAACACCAGCATCAAAGAAGAAGCTCCTATCACCATCAGAGAAGGAGGCATCATAAACTTAGGATACAATCAGGAGCTTGATTCCTTACGTGATATCAAGAACAACAGCAAAAAGTACTTGCAGCAACTGGAAGAAAGAGAAAAAGCCAAGACTGGCATCAGCACTCTTAAGATCGGATATACTAATGTCTTTGGTTATTTTATTGAAGTGACCAAGAAAAATATTCATCTGGTGCCAGAAACCTACATCAGAAAACAAACCACTGCCAATTCCGAACGTTATATTACGGAAGAACTAAAGATTGAAGAAGAAAAAATCCTTGGCGCCGAAGAGAAGATCAATGAGTTGGAATACAATCTTTTCCAAGAGATACTAAAACAAGTAGCGGGACAAACTTCAGCCATTCAAGATTCTGCACAAAAACTTTCCGTGCTGGATGTACTGTGTTCCTTAGCAAAAGTTGCGGCAGAGAATAATTTTACCAGGCCGGAGATTGTTGACAGAAAAGTTCTCCATATTAAAAACGGCCGGCATCCAGTGGTTGAGCAATTAGAAAAATCCTTCATCGCTAATGATGTTATGCTCGATGATGGGGAAATGATAATTTTAACCGGACCGAACATGGCCGGAAAAAGCACGATAATGCGCCAGACCGCCTTAATCGTTTTAATGGCTCAAATAGGAAGCTTTGTCCCGGCAGAAGCAACCACCTTAAGCATCGTAGATAGAATCTTTACTCGCGTAGGAGCATATGATGATCTCAGCGCCGGACAATCTACTTTTATGGTAGAGATGCATGAGACTGCTTCCATTTTACATAACGCTACCGAGAATAGCCTGATTATTCTGGATGAAATTGGCCGAGGCACCAGCACTTTTGACGGTGTTTCCATAGCCTGGAGCGTGGCAGAGTTTATTTATAATCACACTAAAGCTAAAACTTTATTTGCCACACATTACCATGTCATGAACAAGCTGGCAGAAAAATTTTCTAGAATCAGAAATTATAATATTGCGGTGAAGGAACGAAACGGCGAGGTAATATTTTTACACAAACTAATCGAGGGCGGAACAGACCAGAGTTATGGAATTCATGTCGCGAAATTGGCTGGATTACCCTTGCAAGTTGTAGAGAGAGCAAAAGAAATTCAAGCGGTTTTAGAAAAAGATGACGAGATGATCCGTAAGATCAAAGCTAAAAAGCTGGAAGAGCAGAAGAGTTTGGATTTGTTTTAATCGACAAATTTGCATAATGGCTCCTTAAATTTTATGTTTCCATCAATAAATTGAATTACGGCAAAATACTGACTAAATATATCAGCCGCTTCCTTAGCAGGAATAGTGATTCGAGAAGGAGAATGATAATTTGCCCAGATAGTGCAGAAAGTTCGCAGATGTTCTTCTTGAAAATAAAATTCATTTAAGTAATAACAGTTAAAATCACTCTCTGTAAAACCATTTTCAGCAATAACAGTAAAACGCCTTTCTCCTTTAGGGATCCTGAGAATAGGGAATGTTTGCTCTTTTCTTGATCTTGCATATGCCTTTTTTACCGTCTCTCCTTCCTGAGGTAGTGGTAAAAGATAATATCGATGGGATATTTCATAGAAGTCAGCTTGATCGCGCATGGCAATTTCATCCCAGGAAAATGGTTCAATTCTCACTGATGCAGCAGTGATATCGTACAGAGCCCAGCTGTACCACTTCAGAATATGCGCCAAATTCCTATCGCCAGGAAATCGTTTATCCATGATTAAGCTGAAATAAGCCATTTTATAAATGTTGTGAGCAAGAATTCCTCATGTTTAATTTGATAATCTGTTTACACTTTCTTTTGTAGTATTCCTATTACCACC
>CAYIEF010000043.1:0-8545 GCA_964362365.1 uncultured Methanosarcinales archaeon
GATCAAAAATTTATGAGTGTTCCATAACACTAAGAGGCTGCGCACTTTGGCTTTGCATTCTTCCCAGGTGAAGTTGATGTCTTCGCCTGCATTAGTCTGGCACATATAATAACGTAAAGTATCCGCACCATGCTTGTCGATCAGTTCATAGGGAGAAATAATGTTGCCTAATGATTTTGACATCTTAACCCCATTAATATCAGTAACAAACCCATGCATATAGACGCTTTTGAAAGAAGGGTTGTTGAAGGCTAAAAAGGAAGCGACCATCAGCAAATTAAACCAGCCGCGGACTTGATCTTTTCCTTCCAAGATGAAATCTGCCGGGAAATATTGTTCAAAGAGCTTTACATCTTGCGGATAGTTCAGGCAGTTCCAGGAAACAGTACCGGCATCGATCCAGACATCCAGTACATCAGGAATCCTGCGGTATACTTTTCCGCTTTTTTTGATAACAACCTTGTCGATTTCCGGAATATGCATATTAGTTACTTTATGTCCAGACAATTTTTCCAATTCCTTGATGCTTCCAACTACGATATAATCTCCATCGTCAGCCTGCCAGATAGGCACCGGGGTACCCCAATAGCGCTGCTTGGTAATAGAATTATCACGCAGATTTTCTAACCATGATTTGAAGGCATGCTGGGCAGTTTGCGGATTCCATTGCACTTTTTCATTGGCAGCGACCATTTTATCTTTCATATCTTCAACTTTGAAGAACCATTGTTTGGTCGTCCTGAAAATGACCGGCTCATGGCTGCGCTCGCCGTGCGGATAATCATGACTGTAGGATTCTTTTGCAACTAAAACGCCAGTTTCATGCAAAGCTTGGATGAATTTTTTATCGTCAGTTTTTGCTTTGTAGTTAGTGAATATACCAAAGTTCTTAAAATGCCCAGATTCATTCACGCAGTTGAAAGGCATTATCCCATTTCTGTACCCTACTTCGTAGTCCTCCGGACCGCAGCCAGGGGCGCAATGCACTAAGCCGGTACCAGCGCTGTCATCGACATATTCTTTGCTAAGTAGTATGGAAAATAATTTTGGATTTTTTTGCAGTTCGAGAGGAAGATATTTTTGAGTTTGGAGAGGATGAAGATATTTTTTTCCTTCTAAACCTGATCCTTTGAATTTACGCAACACTTTATGCTGCTGCACTTTGGCCTTGCCTAGGACTGAGCCAAGCAAGGTCTCAGCCATAATCCACTTCTCACCATTGACCGCGGCTTCAACATAGGTAAGATCAGGATTGATCATGATAGCTAAATTGAGAGGAATGGTCCAAGGAGTGGTAGTCCAGACAAGGTAAAATCTTTTTGGATCTTCTTTGCTTTGAAATTTGAGGTAGATAGAAGTGTCGGTGATTTTTTGGTATTCTAATTCGTGTTTGGCAACTGCAGTCTGAGTCGCAGCGTCCCAGTGCATAGTACGCAAACCTTGGTATAATCTCTTTTTGTCATGAGCCTGCTTGATCAGCCACCATTCTGATTCCATGAATTCTTTTTTGATAGGTTGGTAAGGATCAGAGAAGTCTAAGGTAGCACCTAGGCGCTGGAAATCTTCATCCATCTTGCGCATCATTTCAATGCAAAATTTTTCACATTCCTGAGCGAATTTCTTTACACCAAATGTTTCAATATCTTTTTTGTTGCGGAGTTCCAGCTTGGCCATGGTTTTTTGTTCGGTAGGAAGACCATGCATATCATACCCCATCCTATCCCAGACATTGAATCTCTGGGCGCGTTTGTAACGCAAAACCATATCTTTGAGCGCCATATTCCAGGCATGCCCTAAATGGATGTGTCCTGAAGTATAGGGCGGCCCTTGCAAAAAATAGAATTTTTTCCCTTTCTTATTGCGCTTACGTAAAGAATCAAGAACCTTGTTCTTTTTCCAGAATTCGAGGATCTGCGGTTCTAGTTGTTGAGCGTTGTATTCGGAAAATTTCATGAAGGTAAGGAAGAGGAGAGGTATTTAAAAAGTTTGCTTAGGAGTTCATAAGCTCTCGCAAGAATTTATTCTTCTTCAATTTATTAAGAGCGCCAGCTTCTATTTGCCGGATGCGTTCCCGGCTAAGTTTATATTTAATACCTATCTCCCCCAAGGTAAGCTCTGCGGTACTGTTGCTTAAACCGAATCTGGCTCGAATGATACCCTGTTCCCGCAGATCTAGTGCAGAAAGAGCTTCTTCCATCCGTTCCGTAAGAGTTGTATGATATGCTTTTTCTTCCGGATTAGGAGAATTAGTATCTGCAAGCAAGTCTTTACTGGTGAAGTTGTTTTCTTCCCCCAGCACTGCTTCTAAGGAATAAGTTAAATCAACCTCATAAAAATTGGTTTGAAGCTCTTGGATATCCAGGGCTTTTTCTGCTATCTTTTTAGCAGTAGGAATGTTGGAGCTACCATTCTTGCATTTTCCTTTCGTTTTTTTCCCTGCTTCTTCCTGCAATAATTGAGCAGCAATCTCTTCTGGACTAAAAGTCTCTTTTTGAAGCTTGTTTCGGAGTATTTTCTCCATTCTGCTTATTTTATGCATTGTTTCCTGAACATGCACCGGGGCTCTGATAGCACGGCGATTATTAGCCACATAACGCTGAATGTTTTGTTTTATCCATTGGCCAGCATAAGTAGAAAATTGATACCCTCTACGATAATCAAACCCGTCAATAGCCCGATATAGCCCTTCATTTCCTTCCTGGATACAATCTAGCAATTTAATAGGGGGTATGGCAGCAAAGCGTCGAGCGATGGAAATTACCAGCCGCAGATTATGCTTAGCCATAGTATCCCTGGGCTCTTTCCAGGCAGAAACAAGCTCATCAAGCGTTTCTCGCTGTTCTTGAAGATTCTCTAATGTTCTTTTCTGTCTTTGATACGCGATTTTCCCCTTAACAGTAGAACCGTATAAGGTCTGCTCCTCTTGTTCATTGTGTTTCTGAATGTATTGTTCGCTGATATACCTATATACTCCTACAAAAGAAACTTTCTCGCGTAACCTTTCCAAGCCAGCATAGAAGCTTTCCCCTGCTTGGCGCTTTTTGCTTTGCTGGGCAAACAATTCTTCTACGAATTGAGCGGTCTCTTCTTCACTTTGATTGGTCTTTGGTTCTTGTTTTGAGAAATAATTGATAATAAAAGCTGGATTATAATTGAAAACTTTCCAAAGAATGGTATTCCCTTTTTCTTCGATAGCTTTCATCAGAACAGTGGTCTGTTCACCGCTAAGACGATCGTATTGCGCTGCTTCGCGGAAATATATATCAGTAATATCGTTTCCCTGGGGTCTTTTCATGGTTATTCCAAACATCTAACCCCTAACTAAGACTTAAGAATAAGTACGTTTCCACGCCCTTTTTTAATCTTTTCTATTTTTTCTTTGTGTTCAAGCTCAGTAACAATGAGGCTGACTTTTGCTTCGGAAAGGTACATCATTTCTTTGCGCAGTTCTTTTTGGTTGATCCGGCCGTCATGTTTCTTGATGATGTCCAAAGCCTGATCAATATATCCTGGCTCTTTGGCCAGCTCTTCTTTATGCTGTTCTGGGGTTTTTTGGCTTTCTGCTTTTATTCTCTTACGGAATTTCCAGAGAGAGCCATATTTCTTCCTGGTGTAGATGATTCTAGCTAAAAGAAGCGCAAAAATGATTCCAGCGACAATCTTAGACCATAAAGGAGTGGTCTTTTCTTCCGTATCTATGACTAGCTCCTGCTGGGTTTCCTGCCATAATTCATCTTCTTCTGCAAAGTCTGGAAGCAGGAAGAGATCGAGCACATATTCTCCCGTAGCAGAAAGAATTTCCACCTCTTCAGTTACAATGTACCTATCATTTTTCGCGGTGAGAGTATATTTTCCGACTGGTAAATCAAAGGAATATGTTCCGGTCTTAGCTAGATACTTCTGCTGGGGAACAGTATTGATCTCTACTAAGACGTCTTTGGCGGTATCGAGATTTTCATCGTAAATGCTGCCTTTGAGCGTAGCTGCTGAAGCTAATGGGAGTATGAGCAGGAGGAATAGAATTAAAGATAATTTGTGTTTCATAGTTGTATATACTCTAGAATAATATAAAAAGATATCGGGGAAATTACAGATTACAGTCCAGGGGAATTTTTCTTCTGCTTGTTTTCTAAAGCTACATTTTTAGGAGCATTCAATTCCTGAAGGTTATCTCTTGCATTTTTTAGAGTCACAATGCTTTCTCCCAATTGTTTTTCTATGTCTTTTCGTGTATTTCCTGCAACAGTTCCGCCCTTTACGGCAATGTGCTTGCTTTCTTGAAAGGTTTGTGGATTTTCTTTCTTAGAAAATTCAGTAGTGGTAGCTTCTGCAAGTATGTTGAGAACAAGCTCAAGGTTTGTCATATTATCCCGAAGATTTTCTTTCTTTAGATTTTTGAGATGTTTATATTCAGATACTGTTTTCCCAGACCAAGCTTTGGTACATTTCATTTGTGAGTATAGCAAAATCAGATTCTTTATCTATGCCTGCTCTATTCCATTCATCAGTCAGCTCTTTGCGAACTTCAATCGTCTTTAATCTCTGATTGACCCACTCCTTTGAATATCCCTTTTGCAGATAGGTTTTCATAGCCAGATCAAATGCTAGTTCAGGATCTTCAGTTTCTTCAATCCGTTGGTTACCTATCCTTGCCAGCCATATCTTGAATGGTTCTGCCTTGGGAGAAGGAATTGACTGAATAATTCTTAAAAGAAGCTCGGTATCAGCACAGTCGGTTTCGTATCTCTTACCATCAGAAGAAAGTAATTTCAGTTGTACGATTTTCTCGTACAACTCAAAACCCCCCTCTTTTAGCTTAATCTTGAGGTCAGACCAATATCTTCGGGGTATTGAACTATCAGTTAATATTTCAATGACATCAACAATAGAAAAATACCATTTTTGTTCTTTTTCTGCCCATTCTACCCTTACTTTCTTGTTTTCAAAGAGTTTTATTGAAGTGTTACTTTCCATATAGATTAAATATCCTAGAATGTATAAAAATATATCGTGACGACGATACTACTCATTGATTATTTAGATATTGAACTAATTGTTGCATGTCATCAGGTTTACCTTCAAGTTCAGAGTAATACTTTGAATCCATGCCCTCAAACAAATTATTTAACGTTTGTACAAATTGTTTATACTTTGAAATATCTTGCTCTTGCAATAATTGATAAACTCCTTGAGCATAGGTTGTTAGTCCTTCAACTACTCTCCTCATCTTTGGATCTCGTAAAACAGTTGTTTCTCTTAAAAAACGCTGCATATCAGCCAATTCAGCATCTAAAGTATCGTTAATAGTCTGCTGTTTTCTTTCTGATCTTCCTATTAAACCATGTTCAACTAGCCCTTCGTTAAAGGCACGTAAGCCGTCCAGCATTTTTTGATTAAATCCACAAAGTGGCATTTTAGTGTTCCTCCAGTTTAAACTCGGCGAGATATCTGCCTATGTTAGATAACTCTGCTTGTACGGCTTCTCCTTCCGTTTTCTTGCCTTGGTGTATCTCAGCTATCAAATCTCTATAATTTGTTGTGACAAATGTTGCTAGTCCTTCTATTCCTTCCCGAGAAACTGTTCCATTAACCGCTAAAGGAGCCATTGACTTTACAACGCCTTCCAAGTAACTAATGCTCTTTTCTAAGTGTTTTCTTTCAGAAAGATTTTTACCCCTATATCTATGTAAAGTATTCTCGTAAGCAGCTCCTACAAATATGAGTAAGCCGTTTATCGCTTCCTGACTAAATCCACTTGGTGGCATTTTTATTGTTTCCTCCTATGATTATTTCTTTCTAGGTTGTTCTTATATCTAAAATGTATGGTGCCAATAAATTACAAAAACTAAATATTTATAAGTTAAAGTTCATTAACGTTAAAAATGAGCCTAAAACTTGATGCTTTCGACAAAAGGATCATTGAATTATTGCTTTCAAATGCAAAAGAAAGTACTACCTCTATAGCCAGAAAAGTAAAATTAGGCAGGGAAAACGTTGATTACAGACTAAAAAGACTCATCAAACAAGGCACAATCAAAGATTTCGTAACGGAATTTGATGAGCGAGCATTAAGAATTAAACACTATGTTTTGTTTGCACAATTAAATCGCCTAACTGGAGATGCAGAAAAACAGATTCTGGCGTACTTAAAAGAACACAAATATGTCAGCTGGATTGGCACTGCGGCAGGTAAATGGACCCTTATTTGTGATATATACGTGCCCGAACACATAGCAGTAAATTTCGTATTGGATGGGATTCTTGTAAAATTTGGAGCATACATAGAAGAATATGTCGTCTTGGAACTGATTTTAGGAGAATATTTTTTTGAGAAATATATAGAGAAAAAAGCAAATCTAATACCACAGAAAGCAGTAAAAGAATCTACCAAAAAAATAGACGGGATAGATTATCAAATAATGGCACTTCTTAATTCAAATGCTCGGATAAATTATGCAGAATTATCCCAGAAAATAGGATTAACTGCAAACGGCATTAAAAAAAGAATAAAAAACTTAGAAAAAATAAAAGTTATAAAAAAATACAGCCTCACCCTTGATTTTAAAAAATTTGGTTATGAATGGTATGGAATACAACTCAAACTAACTAAATTTGATCAAGAAACAATTAATCACATTCAAAAATTCTTTAGAAATCATCCAAAAGTCATTTTTTATTACAAATATACTGGGCCTTGGGATCATGATGTTGGTTTTGTAGCCAATAATTCAACAGAATTGAGAGAATTCATCAACAAATTAAGAGCAGAATTCCCGGAAGAGTTAAAACTCGTTGATGTTTTTATAACTCTGGAAGAAATAAAGGGATACCAGCTTCCGGATGGTGTGTTTCAACAACTTAACGAAGAAACTTAGGTTTAAGCGGTGCTTCTTTTAGAGAATTCAAATTTCTTAATCCTTCCCTTCTTAATATCATCAAAAGACTTTAACATAGAACGAAGAAATTCATTTTGTTCCTTTAATTCTTTTTTTGCGTGTTTGATATCTTCTCTCATTTTGATCCCACCGGTATTTTGATTATTCCTTCTTCTACAGCAACAATCTCTATACAAAGCTTGTCAATAAGCTTTTGCCGTTCATCAATCAATTGTTGAAGTTTTTTATCCATTTTTATCCTATAACTCATTTATTATTTATAATCCTTTTGCACCTTTCTCTACAAACTCTTTAAACATTTTTAGATTGCTTTTAATAATATCGATAACTGCTTGCTGGCTTTTCTTATCAGAGACCCCCACAAATAAGACTAAAACTAAGTTGTCGTAAATAAGATAATAAACTCGAAACTTATCGTTCTTGAGTTCTCTGAACCATGGATAACCAAGCGGCCTGCCCAGAGCATAAGGATTTTCCTGCAGTTTTCTGATTTGATTTTCAAATCTCTCTTTAATGTCAGAAGGTAATTTCTCAAAATTATGTTCAAACTCATTAGTTTCTCTAAGATTCCACATAAATTGAAAGAGACAAGAGGACGTTATTTAAGTTTATTGTAAAGAAAAAATACTTAGGGTCAGGAAGAAACGGGAGAGCCCCTCCTTCCGCAAGCTTTAAATACCCAAAAGATTTCTTTGCAACCTAGGCATTCAAATAATAAGTATTCAAGTATCAAAAAGAGAGGTGTACCAGATGAGAATTAACAAAAAAGGTTCTCTTGATCTTTCCATTCAAGCTATTGTCATTGTTGTTATTGCTTTCGTGGTTCTAGGTTTAGGTTTAGGCTTTGTCAAAGGTACTTTCAAAGATATTAGTGAAACCAGCAAAGGCGTCCAGGCTAAAATCAAGGAACAGATTCTGGAAGATTTACGGGTTTCTGGAAAGAAAGTATCCATCACTTCTCAAGTTAATCTTGAACGGGGAAAGGAAGCTTTAGAAAATATTGGTATTGTAAACACCGGGTTGACGGAAAAAACCTTTGGGATTAAGATTGCTTTCATCAAGAAACAGAATCCTGACGGAACTGAAGATGAAAGCCCTGAAGCAGGTAATGAAATTATTTTCTTTTACAGCAGTTTGGTCGAAAAAAGGTTATCGCCTACCGCCGGGGATGTTATCCCTATCACTATCACTGCCAAAAGCAGCGCGGCAGGCAATTACTTGTATAAAGTTGATGTCTTAGCAGAAAGCACTCCTGGAGCATGTGTTTCTGGCAACATGGGCGCAGGCTGTGAATTGTACGACACCCGCAGCTTCTTCGTGCGGGTCGGATAGAGGTTAAAAAACATGGCAAAAGCATCGTCAAATGGAAAGAAACGATTATCAGAAGCGCAGGAATTTGAGATCATGAAATTAGTCTTAGACAAATTCCTCTGGTTAGGGTTTGTGGTTATGGGTTGGGGGATGTATCTCTCTTTAACTGCAGAAAACATCTTGGCTGGAGTTTGGCATATGATCGCTGGCGGGGTGTTATTATTACTGTTCTTAGTGATTATTGTGAAAGAATATGAGATTGTGAAGTAAAGGTATTATTTTCTTTTAAATGAAAAGAGCAGAAATCCCCACTATTCATAGTGTGGGATGAATGCTGC
>CAYIEF010000044.1:0-8353 GCA_964362365.1 uncultured Methanosarcinales archaeon
CCTTAGCTGGGCAAGCCTATTCAGCTGCAGCAACGCAAAAATTACCTTCTGCGTATAAAGTAGCGTACCAGCGGGTGAAAGCAGTACCCTCATCAGCTTGTCAAGAACGAGGATGGGAGTGTGGAGAATTAATTCTCCAAAAAGTAAATTGTGGAACGTGTCCGCCGAGTTCATATGGCTGTACAGAAGAAGGCAAGTGCGGGTACTTGAAGTGAGTATTTTTACTTATTTTTCTTTCTTCTTTTCCTCTGACGAAATCTTTATATTCTGAAAAGTTTTTCTATAGGATTATCAAAGAGGCGTTAGAATGAAAAAAGCAGTTTTAGTTGTGTTGGGATTAGCCGCAGTTGTATTGTTGGCAGTTAGTTTAAATGGTAAAATAACCGGCAATGCCTTTGCCTACAATTTAGCCTACAGCTGTCAGGACAGTGATGGAGGAAGCAATCTTTACGAGCGGGGGACGGTAGAATACAAGGATACTACCTTTGCTGGACCAAAAAGAACAGTAGCTGATACTTGTGTCAATTTCGCATACTTGCTTGAGCATTCTTGTGAGGGCCCAGTGCACTTAGAAGAAATGTATCCTTGCCCTTGTGAAAATGGCGCTTGTAAAAGATAGAGCGCAATAATTTAAATTTTTTTTACTTTAACACCGAAATGTTTATATTCCCTAAAAATCTTCTTTCTGTAGTATAATCAAAGAGGTGTTAAACTTGGAAAAAAAGGTTTTGATCGTGTTGGGTTTAGTGGCAGTAGCTGTGTTAGTGGTCACTTTGAATGGAAAGATAACCGGAAATGCCTTTGCATACAATCTACCGCGAAGTTGTACTGATAGTGATGGGGGCAACAATCCTTACGAACGGGGAGAAGTAGAATATAAGGATCTATCTTTTGCAGGTCCCAAAAAAACTATAGCTGATAGCTGTCCTAATGAAGGGAATTTGCTCGAGCATTATTGTGATGGTGTTGTGCGTTTGACTGAAACCATCCCTTGCCGATGTGAAGATGGTGCGTGTAAGAAATATTAAATCAAAAAAAGCAGAAATTCCTAACCTTTAGGGAAGGGATAGCCACTTTTCAGGATTTTCTTTAATTTCTTCTTTCTATTTATTTTTATGATGTAAAGGTATAGGAAAAGATTTATATCCTCTAGAGTTTTTTCCACTAGCCAGATAATCTTAAAAGAGGTGTTAATGTGAATAAAGCAATATTAATTGTGTTGGGAGTGTTTGCGACTGCCCTGTTGTTAGCTGGTTTAGATGGAAAAATAACTGGAAATGCGTTTGCGTACAACCTACCGCGCAGCTGTACAGATAGCGACGGTGGTAAAGATCCGTATACTTTAGGAACAGGGGAATATAAGGGTACAGCTTCGGCTAGATTAATATCGTTTAAGGATGAATGCAAAAATAAAGGAAATTTACTCGAACATTACTGTTATGGCACTGGACACGCGACGGAAACTGTCCCTTGCCGATGCGAAAACGGTGTCTGTAAGAGGTAATTGTTTTTTTTTCAATTCTTGAAGAGTATACCTAACTGCTTTGCGATAGCAAAGTCACGAACGAAGTGACTCGACTTGCAGTGGGGATAGGAAGCAAGATCAAAAACCACGCAGTTACACTTAGCCACTAATGAGTTATTAAGTCATACCCCGTAGCTTGTTGCGTGGTTTTTGGTTTCTTTTTTCTTTAACGAAATGTTTATATTGACAAAAGTTTTCTTATCATTATATTAAAAGAGGTGTTCGTATGAAAAAAATGGTTTTTGTAGTGTTAGGATTGTTAGCAGTTGCTTTGGTAGTGCTCAATTTAGAAGGTAAAATAACTGGGAAAGTTGTTGAATCTCCATATAAACCTGCATCCCCCTACACTTGTAAAGATAGTGATGGCGGCAGAAATCCAGAAGTGCAAGGAACAGTTACCAATGTATTAGGTTCTTTTCCAGATACCTGTAGAAATGAAAGAACGCTTTTTGAACATACTTGCAAAGGGAATGTCCATAGAAAAGAGACTGTGCCCTGCCCAGTCAGATGTAGAGATGGGGCTTGTGCTTCTTACTAAGATTTAACTGTTGCCTTTTTTCTATTTTTTATTTGGTTTAGAAAAATTTTATATCTTCCAAGATATTTTGGGATTAAAAGTTTCGAAGAGGTGTTAAGATGGATAAGAGAATGTTAATCGTATTGGGCGTATTTGCCGTTGCTCTGTTAGTGGTTACTTTAAACGGAAAAATAACTGGAAATGCGTTTGCCTACAACTTACCGTATAGCTGTTCGGATAGTGATGGTGGAAGCAATCTTTACGAGCAGGGAATCGTCGAATACAAAGATACGTCTTTTGCAGGACCAAAAAGAACAGTAGCCGATACTTGTGTCAATTCCGCTTACTTGCTTGAGCATTCTTGTGAGGGCCCAGTGCACTTAGAAGAAATGTATCCTTGCCCTTGTGAAAATGGCGCTTGTAAAAGATAGAGCGCAATAATTTAAATTTTTTTTATTTTAACACCGAAATGTTTATATCCCCTAAAAATCTTCTTTCTTTAGTATAATCAAAGAGGTGTTAAACTTGGAAAAAATGAAAATTATTAGAACATTGTTAGTGTTGTTGTGTAGTTTAGTGCTGTTGTCTGCGTTTGCATCAGCACAGACTTACGCTGTAGAAATATTTTTGGCAGGGGGGAGTACTACTGATGGTGATAGTAATATTGAAACAATAGCTGGTGTAGAAAATGTTAGCGGTCTTGGAGGAATGGCAAGATATGTTCCTGCGGATGTGTTTCCTTCTTCCGTGCTGTCTATACCTAGGGACTCTCCAGAAGGGTATGCATATACACGTTTCGGTAATAACTGGATGTACTGGTTAAATATTCCTTATTCCTGGACTAGCTTGGATAATCCAACAACTTTAAGCTTAGGCGATGATGAAATGTCTTCCGCTATCAATTTGGGTTTCAATACTCTTTTCTACAATACTTTATATAGCCAAATAAGAGTTTGCTCTAATGGCTTTATAACTTTTGATACGTCTAGCACTTCTTGCCCATATGTTGCTCAGAATGTGCCTGATTCTACTGCTCCTAACAATCTTATTGCTGGATGGTGGGAAGATTTGCTGCCTGCTTCTGCTGGAGGGACTGGAACGATCAAGTACCAATTCTTCCAAGATGTGTATGGGGAGAAACAGTGGGCGGTTATCGAATTTAATCAAGTTGGCCATTATGGCCACCTGGATAAAAAAGTGAGTTTTCAGATAGTTCTTACTGAATATCCGTACGCAACATAGTTTCTCTTTTTTCTATTTCTTTTAATTTTGTAATTGCTTCATCTATCTTATTATTCTCTACTTCCAGATCAAACTTCACATCCTTCAAAGTATGCGCATACAAAACATCATAGTACTCCTTCAGCAAGATTCGAGCCACTTCTTCATACTTTCCTACATCAATGAGAGTAATGATCTCCTGCTTCCGTCTGTTGCTGATTATATCCCGCAACTGTGGAGTGATCTCCCGGATCTGCTGGATCTTTTCTGGAGAGGAAAAATATTCCTGCACGCATTCTTTCACCCGCAGCTCAAAATCTTTTTTGATGAGAACATTAAACCCTTTCTTCATGGCTTTGAATAAGAAGAGAGGAATTTCAGTATTTCCAATCTTTCGGCTTTCACCTTCTACAAAAATATAATTGTGATGGTTTAATTCCTTCAACCGTTGTAAAAGGAGATTTTCGAATCTTTTCTGGCGGTTTGGTTTCAATCCTACTCCTCCGTATAAGCTGCCACGGTGCTGGGCCAGTTCTTCGAGATTGAGTGAGTTTTGGAACTGTTCGAGTAATTTTGTTTTCCCCGAGCAGGTCAAGCCGTACAAGCAGATGATTTTTGGTTTAAGTTGAAAATTATAGAGCTGGTCAGTAATATAATGCCGGAAACTTTTGTATCCGCCTTCCACTTGCAGGACTTTGAAACCGATGGATTCTAGCAAAGAGGCAATAATTCCTGAACGCATCCCTCCACGGGCGCAATAGACGATAATAGTCTTGTTTTTATGTTCTTTTACCGCATGGTAAATGGAAGGGATTTTGTTGGGGAATAATTCCATCCCTCGCTCGATCGCTTTTTCTCTGGAATATTGCCTGTAGATGATGCCTACCTCGTGCCGCTCTTGATCATCCAGCAAAGGAACATTGATAGCGCCAAGAAGATGGTCTTCTGCGTATTCTTTGGGTGTTCTGGCGTCTAGGATAAGGACATTTTCCATTTCCAGGGCTTTGGCGATGCTGATTTTTTGCACCATGTTATTTCTAATCAGCTGTTTCTTTAAAAAATATAGTAGTTAAATTTATATAATGGGATAGTGTGGTTGGAGAATATGATGGAAAAGATTTTAGTCTTATTGTTAAGTTTGTCCATCTTCTTGACTGCCTGTAGTACGAAGTATGTTTGTACAGACAGCAGTACGGTTTCTGATCCTGCCTTATGTCTGCAGCAGAAGGATGGCAAACTTGTGGTTACATCGGGACTTACCGTAGAGGAGTTGTTGATGAAAAGTAAGAACGTGGAAAGCATGTCTTATGCATATAAGCGGGCCGATAAGCCCTTAGAAAAACCTGTAAATGTTTGGATCAAAAAATTGATCATAAAACAAAGGCTCGATGTGCAAAGGGAAATTCTTAACAAGAATACCATGGATGTTATTGTATTTGATACCGGCGAAAAAACAGCTCAGGCTTACTGTGAAAGCCAACGATACTGTCTTAAAACTGGTGATGCGGGAACAGTTGAGTATGATCAATATTATGTTAAAACTCCCTTAGATTGGATTGATGGAGTAACTTCTGCAGAGAAGATTTCAGAAGCACTGATTGATAATAGAAAGGTATGGCAGTTGCGAACTACAGAAGGTGTCAGTTTGTGGGTGGATACATATTATGGCGTCCCTTTACGGGTGGATGCGGAAAATGAACGACATGAGTTTCAGAATGCTCTTTTTAACGGTGTAGGAGAGAAAGATGTTGGGTTTATAGAAAGAGATTTAGTTAAATAAACCGTGTGTGCATTTTTCACAACAAATCCTTAACCGAATGAACTTGTTCTACCACTTGATCCTGCTTGCTGCAGTAAGGGCATAATGTTCCCAATGATTTGAACTTATACTTGCAGCGGCCGCAGAAGTATTCTCTTTTGACTTGCGGTTTTTCTTGCGGTCCTAATCCTAATTCTTTATTGACGCTGTAGCAGCCTCGGCAGCGGTATTTCAGGTCTCTTGAGCCGCTGACTGCTGCGAAAGTATCCAACTTGTTTACAGATTTTCCACAGTCCGAACATTGCACCTGGGTATTAGAGAGCATCATGCTTAGGTGGAATAGTCTTTACTATAAAAATTTGTGTTACCCCTGCTAAGGTAAAGGTAATGGTTTAATAATTTTCCAGCACGCCAACTTGCGGCTGTCACCCCTCAAGTCACTTCGTTCGTGACTTTCCTAACGGAAAGCTTCGGGGTGCCGAGTAGGGCAAATGTGAAACGAAGTGGAACATTTGACCGTCGCACCGCCACATACGTAGAAATAGTTTTTATCTAATGACCAAAATCTCCTCAAAGTTTATATACAATAATTTCTTTTCTTTAGCAGTATGAAAAAATGGGGCCGCTGGATCAAATTATTGTTCTTAATTACTATTTTGGCCTTGTTATTTTGGTGGATTGCCCAAAGCGATATCGTACAAGAATCATTGGCTGACCCCGAAGAGCTGCGCTGGTTCATTTTACGCTTCGGCATTCTTGCGCCCCTGGGCCTGATCGTCCTGCAGGTATTTCAGACTATGGCCTCTATAATCCCTTCTCAGCTTACTACGATTTTGGCGGGATTTATTTTTGGGCCATTGTGGGGATTAGTATACAGCCTGATCGGGGCTTTTCTCGGTTCGCTGTTTATTTTCTTGATCTCCCGCAAATACGGCAACAAGATCGCTTCCTTTTTCTTTACAGAAGAAGAGATCGGCCATTTTATCTTGTTCTTTAAGCAGAAAAAATTGTTAGCGTTATTCATGGCGCGAATTGCGCCGCTTTTCCCCAACGATTTAGTAAGTTTCTCTGCGGCGCTTACCGACATCTCTTTGTTCCATTTCAATCTTGTTTCTACCGCGGGATTTATGGTGCAGATGATCTTGCTGACATTTTTTGGAGCTGAACTGCGAGAAGGGTATTTCACTCTTCCATTGCAGGTCATAACTCTAGTGATCAGCTTTATGCTGGCCTTATTCCTTTTTAAAGAAAAAATACATAAAATACTTATACAGGATCTCAAGTTATTAGAGAAAGGGGAAAAAACTGTCCGACAGGTTTTGTGGAAAGAAGCTCGGAAAGTGAAACATGAAATCAGTACTGCAAAACATAAAGCCAAGTAAGGAAGAGGAGAAGAGATTTACTGCTGCGGCAGCTTCGTTTCTCAAGACACTGAATGCTGCTCTTGCTTCGCTCTCTGCGAAGGCTATCCTCGGCGGTAGCGGAGCAAAAGGAACCTGGCTTTCTGGAAGCCATGACGTGGATATTTTTGTGTGGTTTGATTTGAAGAAGTATGAAAGCGCATCAGCAGAACTTTCTAATCTGTTGGAGAAAGCGTTGAAGAAAGCGTTTCCTAAAGTAAAAGTAGAAGGTTTGCATGGAAGCAGGGATTACTTTCAATTGTCTTATCAAGGATTGGTATTCGAAGTTGTCCCTATCCTGAAGATCGGCAAAGCAGAACAAGCGCGCAATATTACAGATATCTCTCCATTGCATTCGGCTTGGGTGAACAAGCGTGCGGCTAAGGTTAAGGATGATATTCGACTACTGAAACAGTTCTGCAAAGCAAACAATCTGTACGGTGCAGAGTCCTATATCGGAGGATTTAGCGGATATGTGTTGGAGATTTTGACTGCACATTACGGTTCATTTGAAAAAGTTTTGAAAGCAGCACAGAGATGGAAGGAAAAAGAGGTCGTGGATCCTTCAAAATTTTATCCGACTCAAGAGATGGCCTTGTTTCACATCAATACTTCTAAATTACAGTCTCCGTTGATTGTGGTCGATCCGGTGGACAAAACCAGGAATGCAGCGGCCGCGCTGACTATGGAGAAATTTTTACTGTTTAAGGAACTGGCAAAGAAATACTTGCAGAAACCAGCGGAAGAATTTTTTGTGAAAGAGAAAATGACAGTAGATTCTTTGCGGCAGAAGTACAAAGGGAAAGGAACATTAGTGTTGGTAACTGTTGCGCCGGTGGAAGGGAAGAAAGATGCGGTTGGAGCTAAATTATTGAAAGTGTTTGAATTTCTGCGGGGGAGATTGCAAGGATTTGGATTACTAGAAGGCGGCTGGGTCTGGGATAAAGGACAGGATGCATTGTTTTTTTTTGTAGCCAAGAAAAAAGAATTGCCTGAATTCGAAATACGCGTTGGTCCGCCGTTGAAAATGAAAGAATACGTTGATGATTTCAAGAAGAAAAACAAGAATACTTTTGAAGAGAAAGGCCGAGTGATGGCTAAAGTGAAAGTAAAGAATCCTATGTTACATGATTTTGCGAACGCTTTGTTGAAAGAAGAGTATGTTAAGGAGAGAGTTGGGAAGGTTGAGAAGGTGGAAGTGGATTAATCTCGTGTATTCTTCGTATGTTTCTTCTTTCTCCCATGATGCACTTTCATAAACAATCTGGATTTCGTTACCACTCTCAGAATCCTAGCTCCTATCCGCACCACTTTTCCACTTTTGGCTAGTATTTTTGTACTCTTGCTGGCTTCTACCGTTTCATGTAAGATCGCTTGCCCTAAGGTCAATCGTTCTGTAGCAAGGGCAATTCTATATGTAGATTCAACCACCTTGAAAAAAATAACGAAAGGGAACACGGCTAAGAGGTCTAACCAATAATTCTTGAAAAAGAACTTGGCGTTCTTTGCTTTCTTAGCGAGAAAGAGCAGGTCAATGATAAAAACAGTGATCACCAAGGCATCTGCTATTTTGACAATCAATTCAACAGTATGGTTTTCTACATGGACAAACAATTCAAATATAATGATGCCCAAGAGGAGCACTAAGGCGAAGGGAATAAGTTTGCTGTTGTAATGTTCTACCTTTTCTAAGAATTCTTCCATCATGAGAAGGATAATTTTATGATTTTTAAATGATTTGGAAAAGAAGAAAAGATGAAATGTAAAAGATTTTTGAAAAACCGCCTTGGCCGCTCGGCTCGCCTCGCCTTAAGGCCTAGGCGGCGGTTTTTCTTTATTCCTATACAGTAAAAACATCTATTTTTCACACCCCAAAACTATAAATATCTCTTCATATTTTCTGGGCTTATGGTGGATGATTTACGCATACA
>CAYIEF010000045.1:0-7915 GCA_964362365.1 uncultured Methanosarcinales archaeon
TCACTGGAAATCAAGCAGCTATAGCCTGCCAAAATGCGGGGAAAAGATTATGTACTGATTCGGAATGGCTACAAGCCTGCGCAGGAAGCGAAGGAAGAAGGTTTCCTTACGGAAATCAAGAAATTTCTGGACAATGTAACTATGGAAGGATGCACCCTGATGTTAAGACTGCTGAAAAGCCAGTTGCTAAGTATGAGCTGACAGATTCTGAAATAAATAAAGTGTATGACCTTGCGAGTACGGGCAGTTATAACCAATGTAGGACTCCTGAAGAGGTTTATGACCTGACAGGTAATCTTCAAGAATGGGTTGATGATAAAAATACTGCTATTCCCAATAAGTTAGGGGGAGGATACTACGGCGCCCCCTTATGTAGCGGAGGAATTTGTGTGATACAAGAACCAGTGAAAGATAATCGCGGCTGCGGCTTTCAAATTGTAGGCCATCCTATTACTCATTGGGACTATTCGATTGGCTTTAGATGCTGCAAGAATATAGAGCATTAAGACAAGCTTTATTAGAGCATAAAAAATAAAAAAATTATGAACATTTCTTGGCAAGCGCCTGGCTTCAAGTTTTTCCGAAAAGTAGTCGCATTAGGAACTTTGTACACCACCTGCGCTCTTGCTTCCCTGGTAGAACAAAAAGAAGGAGAATTTAAGAGCTATGTTGATCGGAATTTAGAAAAAATCATCCAAGAACAAGAAGAAACTCTTGGAATAATATATCCTAAAGAACGTCCAGTAATACATTATTATATCCCTTCTGAAAATGCAATAGTACGCGGCAACTATGACCAAAAAACTAACGAAATATTTCTACTGAGTGATAGATACGAAGATCCGGAGTGGAATTTTTCTATTGCTAGGGATACGTTACATCATGAGTTGGCGCATTATTACATGGACAAGCTTAGTGAAGAGATTGCTAATGTCGACTATCCTCAGTATGGCGAAAACACGAGCCTTGCAGAAATGCTGAGCATTAAACTTATTTCCGAGGGGACCGCAACCTACATTGAAAGAAAAATGAATGGGCAAGAAGATACCTTTACGGATAATGATTGGCCGAAAAGTATCCAAGGATTCGTTTTACATCAATACTTGCCCTACCCCAAAAATGAAATTATCTACGAAGGAGGATTTCATCTGGTAAAACCAATCATTGCCCAGTATGGAGGGAAAGGTATCAAATACATCATGTTCAATCCCCCACAAGAACAGGAAATGCTCAATCTTCCTTTGTATCAGCAAAGAATATTGGAAGAACTTTCTAAAAAACCATGAAGAAAAAAAGAAAATTCATTCTAAGAACAGCATTCTGGTCTGCAGCCGCGGCATTGATATATTTTCCTGCTGCTGATGTAACCACACTATACTTATACACTAAGAAAGATCCAGACATTGAACACTATGTACAAGAAAACCTCAAACAAATTATAGAACAACAGGAACAAAAATTAGGAATAACCTATCCTGCAGAACGTCCTAAAATAGAATATACTTTTCCATACGATAATATGGTGTTGGGTGCTTCCGGCGTCTACAATGATAAAGAAAATACCATCTACCTCCCCAGCGGCATCCTCACTAAACCAGAATGGGATTTTGAGGATTTCATGGCTACTGTTTTCACTTTCAACACCACTGCTAACGCAAAAAGAGTTCTTGATCATGAATTAACCCATTTTTATTGCGATAAAATGAAAGAACAAGTATTGGGAGAAGATTATCATATTTTTGCGATAAATATCAATATCTTTATACCAGAAGAACATATCGCTAATCAGTTGATTAACGAGGGAATTGCTGAATATGTAGAAAAGAAGATGAATGGGGAAGATAACGCTCCTTTCCCCTTTGAAGAATGGCCTACGGAAATAAAAGAATTTTCCAGCCGGGTAATTTATCAAGGAGGGTACGCTATCGTGAAACCCATCATTGATCAATACGGGGAAAAGGTGATACAATTTTTACTTTTTAATCCCATGACGCCTAAAGAATTGTACTACCCCAAAGAATACCAAAAAAGAATCCTTATAGATATCGCAAAACTACAATTATAATTATCTTTTCCGTTCCACATCCAATAAAATTTTCTTCTCAACCTTCGCAACCGTATGACGTATCTCATCCACCGCATCAGCATTGGCAGATATCGAATCAACTCCCTGACGTACTAAAAATTCAGCCATTTCCGGTTTGCTCCCGGCCTGGCCGCAAATAGATGTCTTTACCTTATACTTTTTGCAAACCTGAATTACTTTCGCCATCTCCCCTAATACTGCTGGGTGCATCTCGCTGAACAGATGTGCAATTCTTTCATTATTCCTGTCGATTCCTAAAGTCAGCTGGGTCAAATCATTGGTGCCAAAAGAAACAAAACTAATTCCTTCTTTGCATAATCCTTCGATTATCCAGCAGGCGGCAGGAGTTTCTATCATCACACCGAAATCAATTTCCTTGACTGGTTCAATGCCTACCTCCTTCATCGTTTCTTTTGCTCGCCGCAATTCATCAAGCCTGATCACAAAAGGAAGCATAATCCCTACATTATCAAAACCTTCGTCATGTAATTCTTTCACTGCCAGAAATTCTGCCCGCAGGATCTTCCGTTCATCCAACAATCTTCGAATTCCATGCCAGCCGATCATCGGATCAGTCTCATGCGGCTCCTTCTCGCCGCCTTGCAAATTTCGGTATTCATCAGAGCGCATATCCGAACAGCGTACCCAGACTGGCTTATGTACAAACGCTTTGGCTATTTTTCGGATACCTTCTTTCAACAGATGCACATAATCTTCTTCTCTTTTCTGTCGCACATACTCGGCTGGGTGTATGCCGCCATTGGCGATCATTATTTCTAATCGAACTAAACCAACCCCATCTGCACCAGTAGCAGCCGCCTTCCCGGCAAAATCAGGAAGATCCATTATTACTTTGATTTCTGTCGCGGTAACCGCTTCAGTGCCATGAGGAGTTGGCTCAACTGCTTCTTTTTTTGTTTCTGTTACTTCTAGTTTTCCTTCATATACAATACCACGGGTGGCGTGTACTGTAACCATTTCTCCATCCTTCAGCATATCAGTAGCATGTTCCGTGCCAACAATACAGGGAGTTCCCATCTCTCGCGAGACAATCGCCGCGTGGCAAGTCATCCCGCCTTCATTGGTTACGATTGCGCCTGCTCTTTGCATGGCCGGCACCATATCTGGCGTGGTCATAGTTGTGACCAAGACATCCCCTTTCTGCACTTTGCTCAATTCAGAAGGATCGCGGACGATCTTTACGGCGCCAGAATACACGCCTGCGCTGGCAGTCTCTCCTTTCAATAAGATTTTTCCAGACTCATCGCTGACATCAGGCCTTTCTACAGTATGCGCTTTAAATGTTGTAACTGCTCTAGTCTGGACGATGAACACTTCTCCTTTCTCTACTGCCCATTCCACATCTTGAGGCTTGCCGTAATGCTCTTCCAGCTTCTTCCCTAAACGAGCTAATTCCTTGATCTGCTTCTCATTCAACACTTGGCGTTCCTGGCTATCCTTAGGGATGGGCTTTTTCTCATTCTCGCCTTTTTCATTCCTGAATAAGCCATAATCTTTCTTGCGCAACTCTGTTTTCTTAATCTCTCTCGTTTTTTTATCAACGATGTAAAGATCAGGATTCACTTCTCCGCCAACGATCAATTCTCCTAATCCATAAATTGCTTCTATCACAATCTCGTCATCGTGATTGGTAGAAGGATTGACCGTAAACATAATCCCTGATTTCTCAGCATTCACCATCTTCTGTACTAAGGCAGAGATTAACACCTTACTATGGTCAAACTTGTTTTTCACCCGATAATATATTGCTCTTGCTGTAAATAATGAAGCCCAGCAAGCTAACACTGCAGAAACAACCTTTTCTTTACCTTTTACATTCAGGAACGAGGCTTGCTGCCCGGCAAAACTGGCTTCCGGAAGATCTTCGGCAGTGGCAGAACTTCGTATGGCTACAAACACTTCCTTTGGCTCCACTAAATCTGTAGCCTTTTGCTTTTCTGAACCAAGCAGCTCATAGGTGTACACAATCTCTTCTGCCATGTCTTGCGGCATTGGAGTAGAAGTGATTATATTCTGAATCTGCGCCGCTACTGCCTGCAGCTTGTCATTGTTCTCTACATCTAAATCCTTGAGCAGGGAAAGTATTTTCTCTTTGATTTTCTTTTTTTCAATATATTCACCATAGGTTTGAGCAGTGACTGCGAAGCCGTTGGGAACTGGGAGATGCAACGTCAGCATTTCTCCGATATTTGCACCCTTTCCACCAGCAATAGGAATAGAATCCTTTCGTAAATCCTTAAACCACACCACATAGGACATTCTTTACGGCCTCTTTTTAACCAATTAAGAGAAAGAAGCTTTTAAGATTTGTGGTTGGGATTCAGTTGATTACAACCCAATCTTCTGGATTGTTTTCTGGGCTATTAGAAGGGAATGAACAATATTCGCCAGTACAAGGACACAGTTTGGAATCTCTTACAGATTTTGAAATAATTAAATCTTCAAATCTTAATCCCTTGTTTGTATATTGCTCAACTACTTCTTGATTCATATGGAGAAACGGCGATTCAATAGTGTTAGGGCCAAAAAAACCAAATTTTTTTAGTGTAATATCAAAGTTAGGAGAATTCTCCAAATTAGCGTAACCAATGTGCTGGCCTGCTTTAACTTCCGTACCTTTTTTAATTGGTCCTAAAAGATCGACATGAAAAAATACAAAAACCCAATCGCCTGTAGAATCTCCAGACAGCCATATCTGTTGTCCTCGTTGTTTTCCTTCAAAACTAGCAAAGTCATCATCTATATATGCAATTTTACCATCAAAAGGAGCGTAAACTTTTACTTTATCGCTGTAGCCTGCCACCGAATCTATTCCATTTAGGTAGTGCTTCATAGAACGCTGTGTTTCCTTTTCCCCATCAGCATTAAAACCGCTATAATCATGGCCAACGCAGCTTCTAAACTTAGAAATTGCAGAAATTTGAGCTAAGTCAAATGGATTTGCAAGGATAAATTTATCGTTATCTGTGCTTATATCTTCTGGTTTATCAGTTTCTGTAATCTTCGGTTTATTTTCAGAAATGTTGTTGGGTAAAAGATTCTCTTCCTTAGCGAAATCCATCCGATCTTTCTGAGTAGTGCAACCAATAACTAAGATTAAGCAAAATAGGAAAATGTAAATAAATTTCATTATTTAAGTTGATTATTTTAGATTTAATAAATGTTCTACTTCAACTCAAACTCTTTCACAACCTTATACACCGCCCCTTCCCTTGTCAACTCACTCTCAAACAGAATCATCTTATCAACCATCATCTTTCCAAACTCTTTCTTCTCAAACTTCTTCACAAATTCCTGCAATCCTTTTTTATCCTTTCCTGTTTTCACTCTAGCAATGGTCAAATGCGCAACCTCTTCTTCATGATCATTTTCTCTCACAAATGCCAATTCCTTATTCACCGTTTTCATCAGAGAAACTAAAACAGAATCCTCAACACCAACCCATACTATATTAATTCTCTCCAAGCTCGGCACAATTCAAAAAGTGAGTGATTTTGCTCGTTTTTGTTATTAGCTTTGGCGAGTAGTTAAGGAAGGTTAAGGAATATTCTCGTTTTAAGCTCCTATCTGCCGCATTTCTTGTAAGTTCAAAAATAGAACTAAGAAAAAAGTGAGTGATTTGAGAAATGCATCACTCACAAAATGGATAGTGCCCCAAGCTCGGAAAGACACCAACCCCTTTCACAGAAACTTCGAAGCCTTTGGTCTTCTCAGCAATTCCTGCTAACTTCTCTTCAATCTGAGAAATCATCTTCTCATCTACATCGCCTAAGAATTTCAAAGTAAAATGAAGATGAGAAAGAGAAACAAGTTTCAGGTCTGCACCGGTAGTAGAAAGATCTTTTAGTAATATCCTAATCTTCCTTTTAACTTCTTCAGAAACCGGTACAGCCACAAACAGGCGTTTCATGTTTTACTTCTCTTCACCGAAATCTTCTGTTTCTTCATACTTGTGTTCCGGCTCTTCTTCTGGTTCTTCCAGTTCTTTGGCAGAAACAGTAGCATACTTCCTGTTCTCTTGCTTTTCCAGCTTCTTCACCGATTCAGCAAAACCGACATTGGCCAGAACTTTGGTGATTCGCACTTTCAGAAAATCTCCTTTCTTGGCGCCAGCAACAAACAATACAAAACCTTTCACTTTCGCAATTCCGTCACCCTTTCCGCCTACTGCGGTGATCGCCACATCATATTCTTCTCCTACTTTTACAGGAGCTTCATTTCCATTCATGTACATTCCTCCATTGAAATTTTGATTATAAAAAGAGCGGTTACTATAAAAACGTTTATAGAAAAAGTTAATACTTTTTCTAATAAGCAAAACCTATGAGATTTTGCTATACTCTAAAACAACAATCCTTAAATAATCTAAACCTCCTATTTCCTCTATGAGTCTGGAACATATGTCCAGAGATCCACTTCTTATCTATGGCGCACCAGAACTGGCCTCAAACTATTCGCGACAAATTGGTGTACGCTACGGAAAGCACTTTTTTGAATAAAGTTGCAAAAGATTAATTAAGCACTGATTTTCAAAGGTAAAAATGACAGAAAATCCTCAAAAATTGTATGCCGTGACCGGCGCAGCTGGCTTTCTTGGTTCGCAGATGACTTGGCATTTACTCAAAGAAGGAAAAGGTGTCCTCGCTACAGATATAAGAGAGCCATGGTGGCTCGCTCAATACCACCAAAAATATGGTGGAGCTCTTCGGTTTGAATCGGCAAATTTAACTGATAGAACCACCTTAGAAAACACTTTCAAAAACATCAGGTATCTATTCCATTTTGCCGCGCTCTTTAATCATAGCGCTGATCCTGAATTACTCATGAAAGTAAACGCAAAGGGAACCGGAAATATAATGTCCGCAGCATTGTTTAGCGGTGTTGAACGAATTATTCACATTGGGAGCATGTCCGTATATGGACATAATCAGGTTGCTGAAGAAGGTTCGAGCTATGCCATTACAGAAGAAAAAAAACCTGATCCTGCTGATCCATATGCACGTTCAAAACAAGCCAGCAGAGAAATTGCTGCATCATTTAATGGAAGACAAGGATTGGAAGTAGCTATTGTTGATCCTGCTGGAATCTTTGGTCCATACAGTTATTACGGAAATGCGGAGCTGATTGATATGCTTCTTAAAGGCGCTATGCTTCTTCCTGACGGAGGAAAACATAAAGCTTCCATGGTTCATTCTCAAGACGTTATTGGAATCTGTGATTATCTAATGCATCATCCAGCCCTTCCCAAAGGTACTGATGCCCAGAAAATCTCATATTTAGCTTCGGATACTACTCCTCTTAGTGGAAGAGAATTATTAGAAATGCTCTGGCAGGAAATACCGGAAAACTTGCAAAAACATGCTTTGAAAGCAATCACCCGACATCTTCCTTTAAAAAGATGGTTTGTCAACCCTATTGCAAAAATTTCAAAACAATACCAGATGATGTATGGTTTTGGGGATCATTCTGCCAGTCCAGAAAAAATTCTTACTTTAGGTTACGAACTGCGATACCCCAAAACAGAACAAACGGTAAAAGATGTCATGAATTGGCATAAAGAAGAAGGATTGATCGCGAAAAGAGTAAAAAAGAAATAATAAAAGAAAAAAGTCTAATCAAATTAAAGAAAATCCTGAAAAGCAGCTATCCCCATCCGGTGGGTTATAATAATTAAACGCAGCTTTCTCATGCGAACGGCCTTTAATATTGAAAATTTACTACTCAGGGGGGGGAAATATTAAAAGGGTGGTAATTTGGCACTGTCCTAATTAAGATACTTTAATAAACTCGTTCTACTTTATCCTGGCC
>CAYIEF010000046.1:0-7872 GCA_964362365.1 uncultured Methanosarcinales archaeon
ATGAGTAATATCTATGAGCGGATGGAAGCGATCGCGGAAAGCCTTATAGATGAAAAATGGGATGACTTGATCGCTGAAGTAAAGAAGATTATTGAATGGAAGAATAAAACGGAAGAAAAGCAGAACAAACTGCAGAATGATGTTGATAAGCTGAAAGACGATTTCAAGATGCTGCATGAAGCAGTTCTGGGTAAGTTAGAAGATTACGATACCCGCATGCGAGACGTAGGTACAGAATTGAAGGCAGTTGGCAAAGTGTTTAAAGAGGTTATACCAACATTTGTTGATAATGTCAAAGAATTATCGTCGCTGAAAGAAGAGCTGAAGAAAAGACATTCTCATAAGTGATTAATCAACGAAATTCTTATAAAGATTTTTTGTTCATTCTAGTAAAATATGAAACCTAAACTCTATTTCGGGCACACTGTCGATATTTACAACACGCCTAAGGAACAAGAATTGATTGCCGCCATTGAAAGAGCATTGCCTGAATATGAAGTTGAAAATCCTAATCATCCCCTACATGAAGAAGGATATCAACAGTACAAAAAAGAAAAAAGCAGCGGAATGAAGTATTATTTTGAGAAAGTTCTACCTAATATGAATGCAGGCGTCTTCCAGCCATTTGCAGATGGAATGTTTGGTGCAGGTGTCTTTGGTGAAGCAAAATTCTTGCATGAACAAGGAAAACCAATCTATGAGATAACTTTAGAAGGCGTGGTGAGTACCTTAAAATTAGATGCTTCAAGAGCTTTAAATGTGGAAGAAACACGAAAAAGAGTATATAAAAAATAGAACATTATTCTTAATTCTATCCACTCAGCAACGCTACCGTAAACACCACAATTGCAAAGACTATGAGTAATCCTAAGACTTTAGGATGGAATAAAGTGGCATACACGTTCTGCTGGAAGCCAGTAGTAGCAACACCCTCGGCACCTTCTACAACTGTGCCTGCTTGAGCTCCTTCCTCCAACAAAGTTTGTCCCAAGACTTTCCCAAAGCCAGCAACTAGAATGAGGATTCCCACTGCGATAAGAACCCACTGGACATTAGTCTGGGTGTAGGCAGTAATATCTTTTGCGCCCATGATCATAAATAACAGTACCATTAAAACAAAGAAAATGATGGCGATGGCAAACCAGGGAATGATGAAATTGATCAGGTCAATGGCGGTGCGGGAAAGTAATATGGTCAAGGAAGCGGCGCTGGCAACGATGGCGTTGATGCCCATCGACTTGCCGATAATTTCAGTTTTCTGCAAGAGGGCAAAGACAAACGCCCAGACTAATAGAACGGGAAAAATAAAATCGAACAGTTGTAGGATGCCTAAGTCTAAGGGGGAAGCCATCTTATTTTCTTATGTCTTCGATAAGACTACCTAACCCCTCCCAAGCCCTTTTACCTACATTGCTTTCTTTAGTTGGATCTTTCACAATAAACCATACCACTAAGCCGAAGATTAATAGCACTATCATCAATTCAGTGACATCTGAAGACCACCAGTAAAAAACATCGTAAGGACCTCTCCATAGATTAAGCGAAGCGCCAAAGATGTATATCACAAATCCTAAAGCTACGATAGCTATCAAAGGAGCAGCCGTTTTGGAAAGATCTTTCCCAAAGACACCCAATAATAATAAAACCATCACCGCAGCTACAGAGACCAAGGAGATGCTCGGTAATGCCTCATTCATCACTTGTACTGGGTCATAACCTAATGGATATGTTCCCGTGATATGCGGGACAACAAACAATAAGGCTAAAACCAATGCTATAACTACTCCGTAATTTTTATTGTCCTTAAATAAGGGCAATTTAGAAGCGACTGCATACACGATAGTAAATACTAAGATGAACGGCAGTAGAAAATCCATCACTCCGTATGCCTGAAAGTATTGTGCGAGATTGGTGAAACTTGCGCTGACCATATTTTAACCTCCTCTGATTAACTTTTTTTTGCTTCTCCCTTTGGCGTATAAGTTATCCAAACCATAAACCCGATAATGATGATGATGAATATTAATGTTGCGGCCCAATCAGCGTTGATGTTTTCGAATAGATCAAATATCTTCTGCAGCCAGCCTAAGGCGTTGAGGAAAATAACGATTATCCCGAGGAACATGATAGCGGTAAATATCTGCAGATATGCCGGCATCTCTTTCAAACTGAATTCTTCTTTTCCGGTAAAGAAAACTCCCACCAACAATAAGAAACATACACCTAAAATCACTAACAATACCACGTTAGCCATGACTTCGTTGATGACTCCAACCAACTTGGTAGAAGCGATAACCAAAAACCCGATCACGAAGGCGACCATGGCGTTGATATTCTTTTTGGTCATGCCATCTTTTTCTGTGCCAAAAATCTTCGTTTTTTCCAGAATAGCAAAAATTATAGTAAAGACCAGCAAGAAAGGAAGGATAACATCATATACCCCTAACTTGTTCAGGAAGGCAATCATGCCTCGGAAAGCGCTTTCTTCAACCATCTCTATCTCTCTTTTTTTAGAGTAAATTAAAAGAAAAGACTATATAAATGTTGCGGAAGGTGAAATTAAGAGGAGATTAACGGATGGTTTGAAATTTTTATGCACCCACCATAGCGCTGGAAATCTACTAAGGATGACATTTTCTGCAAAATCGAATCCTTTAAATACTAGTTCTGATTTAAATTAGCAGAGGTGTTAGACGTGAGGTGGAGCAGGTCTTTTCAACATGTTTTACTGTTTACATTATTTTTAACACTATTCTCCGTGGCAGTTGCAGCAGATACAACCGTCTCTTCTGCGCCGATTAAGAATGAAATTACCCCAGCGGAATATGCTACTTTCAGCGTAACTATAACCAATAAAGAAAGCCAAACCCAAACTTATAATCTCTATTCCTTGCAGTCAGGACAGAGTTGGAATGTGGATCCTTTCCCGTTAAAGGATAAAGTCATCGAGCTTGCCCCAGGGGAATCCTATACAACAACAATTAGAGCAAAAGTACTTCAGGATTTGCTTCCGGGAATTTATTTTGTTCATCTTACCGTACAGAGCAATTTAGGAGATTCTTACACAGAAGAATTAAAGATTTATCTTAAGACAAAAGATCCACTCGATTACCTTCCTACCATCCGTGTCAATGTAGACATGGATGAAAAAATTAATCCAAAAGAACCGTTGTCCATAAAATTATTTTTAGAGAACAGAAATCCGCTTAACTTACAGGATTTAAAGATACGAATTGAAACCGAAATCCCTGAATTCCAAAAAGAAGTGATAGTAGAACTTCCGCCACAAGGAAAGAAGACAGTCGAGTTCAGCATCGTGCCCAATCCGTACACCCAGCCTAAAGAATACACCTTATTCTTTGTCTTCGAAAGCAAAGGAGAAGCAGTCAAGGTTGTAGAGCAAAAGATAGAGATATTATCGTTATTGCCGCCTTTCGAAGTTACTGCGGTTGAAGAAACTGTATATCTCAAGAAATTTAGAACTCTCACCGTAAAAAATACTGGAAATGTTCGTAACACCCAACTTGTAAAAGATCCCGTCTCTTTATGGATGCTCCCTATCATTAGAAGCGAAGGACAAAGTAAGGATATAGACGGAGAGCGATACTTAACCTGGGAAGTAGAGCTAGGGCCAAGCGAATCAGTGACTATCCCGCTGGTGATCAATTACCGAATTTTTGCCTATGTGCTAATTGCACTGCTCTTGTTTGCTGGATTTTACTGGTATGCCCAATCACCGCTCAGCTTGCAGAAAACAGCAGTAACAACACGAGGAGATGAAGGAACACTCTCTGAGATAAAAATAACTTTAGAATTACGGAATCATTCCAAGAGACCAATCAAAAATGTTACCGTGACCGATCTTGTGCCGAGCATCGCTAATATCGACAAAAGCTTGGAATTGGGAACTTTGAAGCCCCAAGAGACCAAGCAGGCTAAGAATGGAACAAAAGTGATATGGTCTTTAGCAGAATTGGATGCTCACGAACACCGGCTGATTACCTACAAGATAAAAGCCAAGCTGAACATTTTAGGAACCTTCAGCCTGCCTCGCGCGGAAACCGAATTTGAACGCAAGAAAGGACAGCGCCGGAAAGCATATTCCAATATCTTTCGAATAGGCGAATGACTAGTATGTAACATAAAAACATTTATATATTAGTTTCCTCCTCTAAAGGAGATTAAAGAAAATCCTGAAAAGCGGCTATCCATCGATAAATGGCGGGGATTTACACGCCGCTTTTCCGAGACGGATTTTCTAAAATGAAAAGTAGCGAAATCGAAATCAACCGTAGCAATTCATCACGCGCTATAAATAGCGGGTATTTCTGCTCTTTTCATTTAAATGTATAAATTTCAGGGTGATAAAAATAAGAGGGTGTGAACATGAAAGACTTTTTTTTACAATTAAAGGAAAAATTTACACGGCCTGCTGAAGAACAGGAGGAAGTAACGCAAGGAGAAAATTATGTGGAGTTAGATAGCGGAGCTCCAAAAGAAGACAAGGCTAAGGTAGTAGTTCGGCCATTTGTCATGGAAGAATTTGAAGATATCAAATCAGTTCTGGACGTGTTACGGGAAGGTTCTACCATCGCATTGATCAATATCAAGCCTTTACGTGAAAAGGATTTGGTTGAATTGAAAAGAGCAATTTCTAAATTGCGAAAGACCTGTGAAGCTATCGAAGGAGATATCGCCGGATTTGGCGAAGATTATGTGGTAGCAGTGCCATACTTTGCCAAGATTCACCGCAATGCTCCTTTCCCAGCTGAGCAGCAGGAATAGATATTTTTTAATTACTTCTTCTTTTTATATAGCTTTTTACTATAGTAATATTTAAAAATCAGAATAAAAGTTGTTCTGTCATGCCACTGTCGCTTAATCCGGTATAGCGCAGGATTGCTATGAAGCGCACGCACGAAAATGGCGAATGCCTATGATGATTGCGTGTTACTGCAGATATCCTGTTCCGTAAGGAATTCCCGGTTCAAATTGCCTGCTACACTAGGCGAACGTTGTCAAGTGGGATACTCTTTCAGAGACCCCACGAGCAGCCTTACAGTGTTGCGGCGTGAAAGTCCGGGCAGTGGCGCTTTTTATTATCTACAAATACAAGGAAAATATTAAAAATAGATAACAACTGGATATTAATATGTCGCTAGATAATTTTTTGCAAGAAATGGATGATAAGCAAGTCAAAGCCTATCAAGAGATGCCTCTTTTTGATACTACTCAAACAAGCCAATGGACGGACGAACAAAGAAAATATTTTGTAAAAGTTTTTTATCATACTAGGGGGCATTTTGACAGGCTTCTTTGGACAAGATTAGTCTATGCTCCAAGTGCTGAAGCAAAAAAACAAATTCTTCATTATATGGCTGAAGAAGCAGGGCTTCCAGATGTGCATGGAGGTCAAAATCTTACCTCACACGAGATATTATTTGGGCGCTTCGCAGAAAGTCTGGGTGTAGAACTTACCCCTGAATTAACGGAAGATGGTTACTACTTACCATTTGCACGAGAATTTAATAATGGGCTAGTAAGATGGTTTAGAACACATGATTGGGAGAGTGGAGTAGTGGGTTTTTCTGCTTATGAACGACTTGATAATGTTGATTATGAATTTATGTATGATCTCGCACGAAGCCTTACTCTTCCTGAAAAAGCATTGGAATTTTTTGTTGTTCACAAACAAGCAGATCACTTTGATAAAACCAGTAGTGAACTCCCTCAAATCTGGGAAAAAGACCCAGTTAAAGTTAGAGATGCTTTTTGCTTTATTTATGAACACCAGCAAAAAATGTGGAAAAATTTAAGCGATAGTGTGTTTAACTATAAATAAAATTCCTAATCACTTCCTCTTAATCTCTTTGATCCCATTCATATACGGCCAAAGAACTTTTGGAATCTTTACCGTGCCTTCTTTGGTTTGGAAGTTTTCGAGAATAGCAACAATCACGCGTGACGTAGCCAGAGCTGTATTGTTCAACATATGCACATACTTCCGCTCTCCAGTTTTGGCAACGAATTTCGTATTCAGAGTTACTGCCTGATATTCTAAACAATTGCTGCAGGAAGTGACTTCTCTATACGCGCCTTTCTTCTCGTTTTGTCCAGGGAACCAGGCTTCTATATCGTATTGCAAAGATTGTTTGTTGCCGATATCGCCGCTGCAGACCGCGACAACCCGATAGGGTATTTCTAATTGCTGAAAGATATCTTCTGAAATCTTCTGCATCTCTTTGAAATATTTGGCTGATTCTTCTGGCTTGCAGATGACAATCTGTTCTACTTTGTTGAACTGATGCACACGGAAGATGCCTTTGGTATCCCGCCCATGCGCACCGGCTTCTTTTCTGAAGCAAGTGCTGATGCCGCCGATCTTATCTGGAAGCTCAGTCTCTTGCAAGACCTTGTCTTTTTTGAGCGCGAGTAGAGAATGCTCAGAAGTTCCTATAAGATAAAGATCTTCACCTTCAATCTTGTAGATGGTATCTTCAAATTCAGTAAGGTTTACTCCGCCTTCCAGAGCGGCTTTATTCAACATAAAAGGAGGCCAATGCAGAGAAAACCCCTGTTTGAGCAAGACATCAACAGCAAAACGCTGCAAGGCTAAATCCAGCAACACTGCTTCGTTCTTTAGATAATAAAATCTTGCTCCAGCGACGGAAGCAGCAGTATCCAAATCAAACAAATCCAAAGTAAGCCCTACTTCGATATGGTCCTTCAGTGGAAAGGCTGGTTTGGCAATCTTTCCCCATTTTTTGAGTTCTTTATTGTCAGCTTCATCTTTTCCAGCAGGCACTTCTTTATCAAGGACATTGCCTATTTTTTTTACTGTATCATTGCGTTGCTGCAGTGCGCTATCGGCATTGTATTCTCTTTCCTTGATTTCCCCCACAACATCACGCATCTCTTTGATTTTTTTGACTGCTTCCTTTTCTTTCTTATCTTTCTTAGCCTGATTGATTTCTTGAGAAACAACATTACGCTTATGCTTTAATTCTTCAACTTTCTTTAATTCCTTTTTCCATGATTCGTCTAGTTTGAGAACTTGATCAACAATGGCTGGATCTCTGCCACGTTTCTTTTCAGATGCTTTTACTACAGCAGGATTTTCACGGATTAGTTTGATGTCTAACATGGGGATGGAAAAGAGGTTACAGTTATATAAATATTGCTGATAGGGCAGAAGAAAATACTTATTGAATTCTCTCAAAGCCTAAAAGAGCCTTTTCTAAAGTAGAATAAACATCTTTGAATATTTCTTCTATCCTTGGTTTGTCCGTTGTAATAACTTCAGCTCGGTACCCATCCCTACAGCGATAGATTTTAAGATGTGTAGTCTTATTATTAAACCATGCGCTAAAGCGATCATGATACTCCCCTTCTACAATAGCACAGCCCCAATCCGGTCTTGCCTGAGAAAGCGGTTGCATTAAGTCGTAGAGACGATCGGCATCAGCATAAAAGTGGAATTCTCTGTATGCTTCAAGTTCGTTATCTGGTACTGGCGGTGGAGACGGTAAATTTACACCTTGATTACACATTTTCCTGTAATTACGCAGAGCAGTGCGAAATTGAGTGCTTGAACTTCCACTTTTTGCCGCATTAAAAACTGTCATAATTGCGTCATCAAGTGTTTTATTAGAGGACATACTTTTGTTCCAGAGCTTTAAACTTTAAAAACTTATCTACCCAAAAGTATATAAATCCGGAAAATAGTCTTTACCGAAAAGAGAATGAAAAAAATAGGTGTTGTAGCGTTAGTACTAGTTGTAATTTTTGCTATTTCTACTTCTGCTGATACCGATACACTCTGGCCTTGTTCCACTGATCTGGATTGTCAGGTGTTGGTACAAAATGGCGCTT
>CAYIEF010000047.1:0-7771 GCA_964362365.1 uncultured Methanosarcinales archaeon
ACTATAAATATCTCTTCATATTTTCTGGGCTTATGGTGGATGATTTACGCATACAGTGTGGTTCATGCAAAGGGTTTGCGCCAGCCAGCCAATTCAAGCTACATTATAAGTTCAAGAAAGTAGTCTGCCCCAGCTGTTTCAGTGGAAAGACTGAGCAAGAGGAAAGGAAAAAAGCTGCGGCAGCGAAAACTGAAGAAGCGCAACCAAAGAAGCCAGCCGGTTGGGATAAGGAAGACGAGTACTTGGAACGGATGGCTAGGATAAAACAGCAGGATCTCCAACCGAAAGTGGAAAAGATTCCCGGCACGACTTTAGTGAAGTTTAATTGCCAGAAATGTAATTATCCTTTCAAATACGATCCCTATCGAAAAATGCCTCGGGCTTGTCCTTATTGTAATGTAGATATCCCTAATCTGAAAGCATTTACATTATGAAATAGTGTTTTAGTTGTTTTCTATTACCGATATTTTCTTTAAAAAGGAATTATCACGTAACCCCTGGTGATGGCGCTGGGGAATTGCTGAGATTGATTTGACTTTTTAAGAATTAAAATAAACAAAAAAAGAATTAAAATTTAGATGTATACTTTGATTAGAAAAATCAGTAATTACTTTTTCTTTTCTTGTAACATTCTCTGCAGAAAACTGGCTTTCCTTCAGTAGGCTTGAATGGCACTTCGCATTCTTGCTTACATTCGGAACAGGTCGCTTTATGCATTTCGCGTGGGCCAAAGTTGCTTCTTTGGAATCCGCCGCCATTGCGGTTAAATCTGTCCATTGTTTATTTCCTCCGATATAGCATATAGGAACTCTTATATGCACTAAGCCTAAAAAGAGGCTGTTTCTTTATAAACCTTCGTTCTCAAAACTGCTGTTTCTCAGTAGATTCTTTCAAAGCTGTAGTAGCCGCTTCGCTGCCGTTAATGACATTCCGCACTTGATCAAAGTAGCCGGTGCCGACTTCCCGCTGATGCTTGGTAGCGGTATACCCTCTTCGTTCGCTGTCAAATTCTAATTGCTGCAGGGCAGAGTACGCAGCCATGCCTCGGTTATTGTAATCCTGAGCTAGCTCGAACATGCTATGGTTTAAAGCATGGAATCCAGCCAAAGTTACAAACTGAAATTTATATCCCATGGCTCCTAATTCTCGTTGGAATGTTTTAATAGTTTCATCACCTAAATTCTTCTTCCAATTAAATGAAGGTGAACAATTATACGCTAGCATCTTTCCAGGATATTTTTCGTGAATCCCTTCCGCAAAGGCTTTGGCTTGTTTCAAATCAGGCGTAGAGGTTTCCATCCATAACAAGTCAGCAAATGGCGCATAAGCTAATCCTCGAGCAACACAGCGTTCTAACTCAGTATTCTCTTTAAAATAAAAGAAACCTTCTTCAGTGCGCTTGTCGGTAAGATAAGGCCGATCACGCTTATCAGCATCTGAAGTGATCAACTTAGCGCTCTCTGCATCGGTTCTGGCAATTAGGATAGTAGGAACATCGCATATATCGGCCGCAAGACGAGCAGCAGTTAAAGTTCTAATGAACTGGTTTACAGGAACCAGAACTTTTCCACCCATGTGGCCACATTTTTTTTCTGAAGCTAACTGGTCTTCGTAATGCACGCCGGCTGCTCCAGCTTCAATCATAGATTTCATCAATTCAAACGCATTTAATGGGCCGCCGAATCCTGCTTCTGCATCAGCAACGATGGGAGCTAGCCAATATCTGGATGCTTTTCTTTCTTTGGATTCAGCGACTTCAATCTCGTCTGCTCTCAAGAGAGTGTTGTTAAGCCGTTTGACTAATGAAGGAACACTGTTTGCCGGATATAAACTTTGATCGGGGTACATCTCTCCAGCAAGATTATTATCAGCAGCGCATTGCCAGCCGCTCAGATAAATTGCTTCTAAACCGCCTTTAACCATCTGCATGGCCTGGTTTCCGGTTAACGCGCCGAGGGCACGGACATAAGGTCGTTCGTTCAAGAGCTTCCATAATTGTTCTGCTCCTAATTTAGCTAAAGTGTGTTCGATATGAAAAGATCCACGCAAGCGTTTGACGTCGTCTTGAGAATAAGACTTGGTAATCCCTTCCCATCTATCTTGTTTCTTACTTTCAGCAGTTCTGTACGGATTCATCTATCTTCCCTCTCTTAGTATGTGTTCATATGCTGGAACGGTTAAAAAATTTTCAAAGCGCCAACTTTCGATCATTCGTGAAAATAAGGTAGTGGCTTCTGGATATTTGCTTTTGGTAATAAAATCTACTGGGCCTTTTTCATTCATTAATTCTGAAAGCACTTCTCCGAGTGCTTGATTATAACAATTTTTAGTGACCATCCTGCCGTCATCTAATTTTACTTGATGATGCACCCATTGCCACACTTGCGCGCGGGATATTTCTGCCGTAGCAGCATCTTCCATCTTGCCATCTAGAGGGACGCATCCTATTCCGCGCAGCCATGCTTCTTCATACTGAATTTCAATCTTAATATTTTTCTTTAATCCATCATAAGTGAAATTTCCTTGAGGGACTTGTAATAGGTCAGCTTCTGTAACTTTAACTTCTTCCCGTTTGTACTCAAGTTGATTATTTTCATATCCTCTCTCCTTCAATCCTTTTTCAAAGATTTCTCTGGCTAGCGGAACCAGACCAGGATGGGCAACCCAAGTTCCGTCGTGACCGGCAGCAACTTCGCGTTCTTTATCGGCACGCACTTTTTCCATCGCTGTTTCATTTGCGGCAGGATCTTTTAGCGGAATCTGCGCCGCCATGCCGCCCATGGCATAGGCGCCGCGTTTGTGGCAGGTTTGGATTAACAAGTCAACATACGATTTAAGGAACGGCTGAGTCATGGTCACTTGATCTCGATCCGGTATGATTTTGTTCGGATGATTTTGCAGGGTTTTGATATAACTAAAGATGTAATCCCATCTTCCGCAGTTCAATCCAGAAATATGGTCTTTCAATTCGTAGAGAATTTCTTCCATCTCGAATGCAGCAGGAAGAGTTTCTATCAATACAGTAGCTCGAATGGTGCCATAAGGTATTTTGATCAGATCATTTTCAAAGGCTTTCTCCTGCGTGAAGGTGAATACATCATTCCATAATCGCGCTTCTAAATGACTCTCCATTTTTGGCAAATAGAAGGCAGGAGTGGCATCTTGATGGAGTAACTCGCGGGCATTGTGATAGAAGAATAATCCAAAATCAAACAATGAGGCAGGAATAGGTTTTCCTTCAAACAAAACATGCTTTTCATCCAGGTGCCAACCACGTGGGCGTACTAGCAATGCTGCTACAGTATCATTTAATTTGTAGAGTTTATCTTTTTCTTGGTCATGGTAGGTAAGTCTCCCATCGACCGCATCTATCAAGTTGGCTTGTCCCTGCATTACGTTTCCCCAAGTGGGAACATCTGAATCTTCAAAATCTGCCATATAACAATCAGCGCCGGAATTGAAAGCATTAATGACCATCTTTGGATTAGAGGCAGGTCCGGTTATTTCTACTTTACGTTGAAGGAGATCATCCGGATGTCTGGCTACACCCCAGTAACTTTCGCGAATATGTTTTGTGCTTTCTAGGAAGTGCGGTGTTTCTCGGGTATTGTATTCCTGTTGGCGTTCCTGGCGTTTAGCGAGAAGTTCATCTCGTTTACTGGTAAATTCAGCTGCTAGTTCTGCAAGAAACCGTAATGCTTCAGGAGTAAGGACTTTTCTAGACGTTTCATCTTCTTTTGCAGAATCTCTGAAGGTAATTTTATTTTCTAAATCCATAAAGTAGGGAAGTGAGTTGAAGGGATATATAAAGTTAGTGAAAGAAAGCTTTTTGATGAATAGAAAATCTTAGTAAAAAGCGCCCTCGCGGAGACTTTCACCAGTTGTCACGATTTAGTTTAAGTGACTAAGCGAATGCAATGCAAGAAATGCGGAAACTACCTCATTTCTGCACAGAAAACTGATATTTCTTCAGTTTTCTTGTGAGCGCATGTCGCTCCGCCTCTCAAGTGGCGTGACACTTGCATTTGAACTCCGGCTTCGAGCTGTCTGCAAATATTCCGCAAGCTCGCGTCCTATTTGCCTTTCCGGCCAATCCCCTCATTCCTAAGGGAACTGCGGGTATCCAGGCTAGACGACGAGGGCAATAGAATAATCATAAAGACAGTTTATTTAAAAAGTTAATGACTTACTTCTTGACCTCTGCCCCGCCGGCAGGCAGGAACTTAGCAATCTCATCTAAATCGCCGCCTTTCAATTTGTGCTTAATTTTCTTAGCTAAAACTCCTTTGTTTTCTTTACCCGGCATGACTACTATAAAATTCTTGGTTTGTTTCTCAACTGCAGATGCTGGCCCGCCGATGATATCTTCGCCTACCAAGCCAATAGCATATTCTAATTTTGGATATAAATACTGAGTTTTCCCATAGATCATGAAACTTCCTTTTGGCACATATTCTCCAGGCTTGGCTTCCTTGGTGACTTGCTCCGGTTTAACATAAAATACATCTGCCGAGGTATGGCCTAATTTCCAGGCACGTGAGTATGCTGCTACTGCCTGCGCTGCTTCTTTGATGGTCTGTTCTCCTGCTTCCTGGCCGTTTTTGATCACAAAAAAAGGCGACCCAGCCATGTCGGTGTGCAGCACCAGATCATTTTTATCGGTGTGTTTCTTGATCACTAACTCATTGGATGTTGCATCTTTGCCTCCGATGCAGAGAAATCCTTCTGAAGATATGAACCAATGGAATTTTTCATACCATTGCCGTTTTTTTTCTTTTTTGACCAGTTTTTGAGCCTCTTCTTCCATAAATTGTGCTTCTTGCTTTAGAAGTAGCTCTAATTTCTTTTTGGTCTCTGCCAGCGCTTTTTTTGCTCCTTCGAGCTTCTTTTTGGCTTTCTTTGATTCTTCAAAGTACTTGGCAGCGTTCTCTTCTACGGATTTGGTTAAATCGAATTCTATTTCCATAAGTATTTTAATTAAACCGTTCTTTCTTAAAAACATTTGCTATGAAAGTAATCGACCATCTGTCAAGAGCGAAAGAACCTTTACTTAGTTTTGAGATTGTTCCTCCGCAACGAGGAGGCGATTTTAAAAAGCTGGAAGAAGTAATCGCTACTCTTGCTCAATTTCATCCTCCTTTTATTGATGTAACCAGCCATGCCGCGGAAGTCGATGAGGTGTCTGGAAAAGTTCGACGTAAAAGTCCGGGAACATTAGGTATTTGCGTAGTTATTCAGCATAATTACAAGATAGATGCGGTTCCTCACGTTTTATGCCAGGGGTTTACCAGGGAGGAGACAGAAGATTTTCTGATAGATTTGAATGGTTCAGGCATTCAAAATGTTATGGCTTTGCGCGGTGATAAGACGAATTATGAAAAGCCTCTTCCAGAAGGGCGCAGCAAAAATAATTACGCCGTGGATTTGGTAAGGCAGATAAGTGCCTTTAATCAGGGGAAATACTTAGAATACTCAGATGCAGCAGCTTCTAATCTTTGCATTGGCGTGGCTGGATATCCTGAAACCCACTTTGAGGCGCCTCACGCCACTGCTGATTTACGGCATCTTGGAGAAAAAGTTCAAGCTGGTGCAGATTATATTGTTACCCAAATGTTTTTTGACAATAGAAACTATTTTGATTTTGTGAAGAAATGCCAATATCACGGCATAACTGTTCCCATCATACCGGGCTTGAAAGTTCTGACCAGTAAAAAACAGCTTACCTTGCTGCCAGAAAGGTTTCATTTAAATATTTCTCAAGAGTTAGCTCAGCAAGTTGAAGCTGCAAAAGATGAGAAAGAAGTGAAAGAGATAGGCATTCAATGGGCGCTGAAGCAAACGGAAGGATTGCTTAATCATAATGTTCCAGCAGTGCATTTTTATGTGATGGGCAATCCTGCTCCAGTAGTTGAGGTAATTAAAAGATTACGGAGATAAAATGCAGGATATTATTTTCCCTAAACCTAAAGTACACCTGTTTGTCTGTGTGAATGATCGGACTGGTACGCAGAGTGATAAGCCCAGCTGCGGTCCACGCATTAAACCGGATGATGTGAAAAAAGTGAAAGAATGGATCCGCTCTGAAGGATTAACCACACAAGTTTACTGCACCAAAGCGCAATGTTTAGGTTTCTGCAATCCTGAAGGAAGCGTGGCAGTTGTGTATCCGAGAGGAAGATTTGTAAAAGGGATACGGGATGTGGAAGATTTGAAGAAATTGATTAGGGAAGAATTATAGTGTAAGGGATTACGCAACGGTTATAAATAAATACTCATTTTTAGAAGCCATGTCAGATGAATATTTTATTTGGAAAGTGACTTTCTCGTATGAAACGCCTGCAGATGAAGCTCGGTATCTTGCTAAACAAGTGTATACTCTTATAGCTAAGAATAAAAAAGAAGCAGTATCTAAAGCTTTCGCTGATTTTAAAGAAACTCCTTCTTATACTGATCTTAATCTTTCCGAAGATGGTTTGGTAAAAACAAGAGTTCAGCAAATCAAAAAGCAAAACATCCGCCTGCCTTATCTAACTCTTACAGAAGATCAAGAACATTTTTCTATCATCCCGCGACTGTCAAGAAATCATTCTTCCTTGGAATACATTGTAGCGGAAAGAAAAGGTAAATGATTAATCTTTTAATTTAACTTCTGTCCTTCTATCAACAGGATATCCATTTACTTTTACAGAGTCTTTCAAGGTCCAAAATTTCTGTGGTAATAGCTTATACATTCTCCAAGGAGCATTGCCAGTAAAATCATGAATGTTTCGAAATTTCTTGTATGGATTAGCTTTTTTCTTTCTATTATAAATAATATTTATGGCATGAGGGATTTCTTTCTTCTGAACTTCTTGTGCCTTACCAATTATATAAACGCCATTTCCCTCGCCTTCTGGTACACTAGAATCAAATATTACACCTGCAACACGATTATTTTGTTCTATTAATGTTGAATGGCGAGATCTTTTTTCAGAACACCAATAAAAATTATAATTTGAATCATACGCAAAAAATACTGGTGAAATCCATGGCCTCCCTTTCTTATCAGAAGTTGCAAGCGTCAGGTAAATATTGTTTTTGATTATTTCTTTTACAATCTTTGTCTGGTTCATTCTTTAACAAGCCTTCACACTTTCTACCACAAAAGCCTGATCGATGCAGACTTCTTCTTTATCGTAAGGAATGATCTTCGGCGATATCTTGACTTGGCGTATCTCTCCGGAAGCAGCAGTGTCGTAGGGAACGCGTCCTAAATACACGGCAGCTTTTCCCATCTTAGCATCGTTCAACTCAAAACTTTCTGCTTTTTGTGTTCCGATGATGTTTACCACGATTCCGTTTACATTAATATTAACTCCATTTTCTACTGAGAAGGAAAATATTTTCTTTGCTGCATCGTAGCATACTTGCTCTTCTCCGCCTATTTTAGAAAAACGTAAGCCTATATCAACAGCGCATTCTGCTGCTTCCTCCACTTCTGCGCTTCCAAGGTTTATTACTACCACGCCGACAGCTACGGCAAAGGATACTAATAAAAAGCCGATCATTAACGGAGTGATTCCTTCCTTGCTAATCGGTTGCATTTTTACGCCTTCCAATGCGTTTTTCCTTTATGGAGAATTTCAGTAACTCTATGCAGGGGGACGAATACTTCTTTTCCTTTATCTACAAAGACTAAGAAGTCTTTTTCGATGCGGCTTAATTTCCCTGCGTGGATGGTCATTTCTTTTTTCTGCACATGATCTTCATACCTGAAATGGAATTCGTGTTT
>CAYIEF010000048.1:0-7674 GCA_964362365.1 uncultured Methanosarcinales archaeon
TTGCGGAGTAAATTTTGAACAAAAAAAATCCACGCAGCAAGGAGGATAACCCAATGCCAAACCTAAATCTTTATGATTCTGCACCAGCTCATAATAACTGGCCAGCCAGGCTTTTTGCTCGTCTTTAGAAATATAGACAAAATACATTCCCGGACGCGGATCAGTTTCTGGAATACGCAAGCCTTTATTAGAATAAATGCCTTCATCAGCAAAAAGAACTTTGAAGTTAGATTTAACCAGATACAGATTATGTTTTTGGCAGAATTGTTCTATGCGCTGAAGTTCAGATTCAAAAAAGCCTTGGCGCACCACTTCTTTAGCATTTTGCAAGAGCAATACTATTTCCTGCGCCTTGGTTTTGGAGCCAAAGACGAGTGATAAGGGCTCAATCATAGCTATTAGAGGATGCAGGGATATATATTAATTTCCCAAGATTTTTATAGATTAAGTAGGTTTGGATTGCCATGGACCAAGAAGAGCGAGAATTTCTATCGGCGCTGGCAGAATTTAACGCGGAACTTGAAAAACTAGGAAAAACGCAGGAAGAAATCATTCAAAATGATCAACACGGGGTCTTTGTAACCTTCAAAAATATAACTCTCAACTACAATCTTCCTGAATTTGACCAAAATAAGAAACAAAATAATAATGAATATCTCCTGGTGCAAAAGCAAAAACATCAATCTTTCTTAAAAATTTTACAAGACTACCGCCTGGAAAGAAAAAAAGAATTATGGAGATTTAAAAGTAGATGGTATGCTTTTTTTAACCGTCCGATGCAGGAGGAGATTAAAGAAGAAATCGGAAATGTTTCACTAGATATTATCTTTGACGAGATGTATAAAAAAGCAGCAACGATAGGAAAATATTTTTTTGAAACACGCCGGGATGAAGGGGTGAGTACCGAACTTAAACCAATCCTGGAAGAATTAATAGCTTTAACTGCAAGTATTTACGAAAACGCGAAAGTATTAGAAGGCCTGGATAAAGAAAGACTGCAACACTTTAAAGAAAAACTTTCGCTGGGTTATGATAAAGGGAAGAACACCGCCCAAGAATAAGCTGGCTATAAATCTCTTCTGCATCTCTTCCCTGAGCCAATAATTGATGTACAAATGCAAAAGCAACATTATGCAAGCCGTTATCAGCGGGTCGTTCTACCACGATAGCATCACCAAGATCAGCAATATCCTGCTCCTTAATAACCTTCATCCACAGCAGCGAAAACGCATAGGCTTTGGCTTCTTCATCCTGGGCACTAGGCAAGGTTTTTGTTAATACATGCCCCAATTCATGGCCGATGGTAAGCATAACTCGTCCTATGGTCTCATTGAGGATGAAAATTTCGGAAAGCAATCCTTCCTGGTTTCTATTAATAGAAAGACCTACCGTGTTTGGCAATGGAGCTATCTTCCTGAACTCTTCCTGATTGAGAATGCTTATCTTGATATGGTTTGGGAAAGGCTGGTTGAACAATTTCTCAAAAGTATCTTCCACAAATTCACGCACTTCTTCTGCTTTTCCCACAAAAACTCCCTCTTTTCCTGGCTTAAGGAAATGATCAGGAACAAAATGATATTCCGGCTGGAAAGTGAGAAATTGATATTTTTCTTGATGAATGGAGTAGGGCAAGGAACGTAATCTTTCCCCTTCCATTGCATTATACGAAAAGATGGCATCACGAGAAGGGACGAACATGCCATCATTGTACGATGAGGATGGATTTGCAGCTATTGAATAAAATGGTTGAGGTGAAGAGTTATAAGCAGGATGAGAAGCGTAACTAGAAGCATTTCTGGCAATATATTCTAACCCGCTAGGTGACGTATTATACATAATAAGGTCTTAAAAGAGTTCTAACAATTTAAATCTTTAGGAAGAGTAAAACAGAAAAGTCAGTTTACATCAACTATTCCTTTCGAATTTCTATAAAAAGCACTAGAACTATTGTTTTCCTTTTGCAGATGAACCAAGGTTTCCAAGGCTGCCTCTCTTATTTTTGTTGAAGTTATATCTTTTATCCTGGCAAAATGCGGAAAAGGAGAAAAAATTCGGCAAATATTTTCCATGACATAGATCGTTGCTTCTTTATCTAAAACAGACGATTTCTTTATTTTCCGAATTACCTTAGTTGGCTGAAGAAGATCGGTATACTCCATGCGGATAAGAAACCAACGCTGCAAACCGTTTTGGCGAAGGTCTGCATCATTAAAAGCATCATGATACCATTCTAGCTTGGCAGTCTTTTTGCCTTGCTGAACATAAAGGGGTGCTGGTACAGTAAAATAATGCACATCTAAATACTGTTTTCCTATTTCCTCAGGTGAAGAGGCAAATGCTTTGGCTTTTTCCTGGTCTCCTTTAAGCAAAGACATAATATCTTGATCACGAAGGTTGGCAATAAGGGGAGAAAACTGCGGATCAAAAGTATTTTTAGAAGAACCAGGCAAATGTTGTGGTATGATTTGTTGCAAGTATGCAGAGAGTTCAGAAACTGCTGGTTTGGAATAACGACCTAAAACAAGAAAACCTCGGCGCAGAACATTAGGATCTGGATGGTCCATGTCTAGATGCTCAGAAGCCAGGAAATCTATGGAGTAAACGTGAGAATCAAATACGGTATTAAATTCTGGGACACTTAATGGAGAATCGTCAGGCATTACTTTTCCAGAAAAACAGGATTATATAATACTTCCCTATAGTAACTATTTACCTACTCTACAAACACCTTACTTTCCTTAGTAGTCATAATCCCATCAGCCAGCGTACAGGTCATGGGTTTGTCAAAAGTCCAGGAGAACGATTCGCCAGATTTCAAGAAACCGCTGCGTACATCCCGGCATTCACGCACACCGATGATCATAGCCTTGTTGATAGTGCCATGCCTGGTATTCTTCCACACCACGGTATCGCCAGCTTTGATATACAATTTATCCGGGCTGAAGCCGTCTGCAGTCATTTTGACCGTATGGGTTGTGACTTGCGGTTTCTCTGGCACTTCTGCTACCGTGCTGCCGGTAAGGCTGCCAGAATCACTTTCTTCCGCTTCAGATGGTTTTGGCTGCACCTCAGTTTCTGGAACTTCTTGAGGCGCTTCTTCGATGTTTTTATCAACTCCATCCATCGAAGCAGTAAGTTTTTCACAGCCGGTTATAAGAGAAACAATAGCAATAGTAAGAAATAACACTGCTATCTTACCCTTGATCATAACTATTGGGAATGAACTCTTCTATAAAAATATTTCGTTCACTACTTTTGAATACTAAAGACCATAACCTTTATATATAAGTGCCTATTTTAGAGTAGTAAACATCTATCACCTCTTTTTCCCCAGCCAGCCTTTCGGGGCTGGCCAGGGGTTTATATTCACTTTTTGAAATTGATTAACAGTTACAGTTTAAAACGGTAAATTATCTAATTCTTATTTAACTCATTTAAGAAAACGATTTACTTACAATTCTCATCCAGCCATTTGCGCATTAAGGTGTTCACTTTAGTAGAAATTTTAGTATCATTGCTTTGACACCAGCGCCTAAATTTATGAAGAATCTCTTTGTCTACCGTAATATTTAAATTTGTTTTTGCCATTTTCAAATCACCTTACTTTTTCTTTATTTATGTTGATTACTGTAGATAAACAAGCATAATCCTAATAAGCATTTCCTCCGTTGAAACTATATTATCTAGTAAATAATAGATTTCAACCATGAAAAAAGATTTGATATATACACTTCCAGTACTATTAGCAACTGCGTGTAGCGATCCGGCTGAAACTCCAATTAACAATAATTGTATCCCTCCCGGCGAGGATTTACAAGCTTATTATGATTTACTAACCCAAAATCCGCAAATTTTAGCAGCAACCGATCTTTGTGAACGTCCTGCATCCTTTCAAACCCAATTATGGGATAAAGTGCGGGAAGCGGAAAAGACAGGATTGCCGCCAACTGCACCAATTCCACAATCATATTATGATATTGGATTAGGTATGGAAACAAAATCTCTTTCCGGAATGCCGTTTAAAGATTCTAACCAATACCAAAAAATAGAATTGGTTATTGATAATGCAGAACACGGTTTTGCAGAATATGATTTTTATTTTCCTGCCAGAGAAAAGGACGGGCAGAAAAGATTTGCAGTTACAGATCAAGTGTTAGAAAGAGCAAAAGAGATATTTTTACGCAATAAAGATGAAACAGAACCAATAACAACAATCTATGCAACGAAAGAAGAAGCTCATGAAATCTATGCTGCTCATCTTGCTCATTCTTTGTGGCTTGACAAAAATGAAATAGTTCCTTGGAGTCTTTCTGAATATAACCAAACACAACTAAATGAATTACTACAATCAAAAGCATGGTTTAGTGGCTGGGATGATGCAGAAGAAGTGTATTCATTCCATTTGATTTTAGATTATTCGCCCAGAGAAACATATTATGTTGCAAGAGAAGCAGTTGGTTCTTTATCCGAGCAACGATCAGCAATGGATGATATAATTAAATCAACACGACCCTTTCGGCACGGAATTGTAAAACTGGACTCTGAAGGAAATGTGATTAGTGGCGATCCAAAGGAAATTGTAACCATCCCTGCCATGAAAGAAGAATTAATTTCAAGAATCGGTTGCCAGACCATGTCGCCGTACATTGTATCACTCGCAAATTCACTGAACATTCCAGGAAAATATCTCAATGGATATTATTATGCTGCGGGGCATAGGTCAGCCTTGTTTGATTTTACCGATGACGTCTTAGCGCATGGGGATGATGTCTATCATTACAACCTTTTAGGCAATACGCCCTCTTCGGAAGTTATGGGCAGCCATGATTTCTGGGAAGAGAATGTCCTTATTTACAAAAGAGGGGATAAAACTGCTGCGCACAACAGTATGCTATATACGTACCGAAAAGCAATGCGATATCCTTCACAGAGCTTGATTGAATATTATTGTAGAGAGGGAAGAGAACATCTTGACAACAGATATTTGTACCACGAATTCGGCCCATTTGCTTTGGTTGAAGAGGTTGATGTCCTTGAAGAAAAAATTTTAGAAGCAAGCAACAACTGCGATAAGCCTTATCCAGAAAATAATCCTGATCAATAAAATATTTATTACAAAAATTATTTTACTAAACGCTTCAGATATCTTTTAACTATCTTTGGTTTAATTTGCGAGAGTAGAATAGTTGCAATCACCCCGGCAATAAAGCCACCTATCCATTGAGGACCAGGCGAAATCTTTTCAGAGAGTATTTGGGAAAAAGTTTTTTCTTCAGGGAAATATAAGCTAAGATCGCTCATCTCCAAGGCATATTCTAAATAAAAGAGAGCAGTGATGGGTTCTTGTTCTTGTAAAGAATTCGCGTATTGAAAATAAGAGTATCCTAAAATGGGAAATTTTCCCTCAGCAGTATTTTCAGCAAGAACTCGTTTAACGGCGGTAATCTTGCTGTCAAGGACAGGCGCTAATTCATCCTGGCCAAAACCTAAGGTGCTTAGCACTGCATTAGCATCCCCTTTAGCCTGGATAGCTTTCATGAGGCATAATTCATGCTCATTTTTCTGCGCTGCATCTTTTGCAGAGATTATTTTTTTGGCGATGGCTTCTATATTATTTTCACCTATGAAAAGAGCGATATACTGTTCCCGCTCTTCTGCTTCTAAAATCTTCTGCTGGCAGGACTGCTTGATGTGTTCTCTATCTAACTGCAGGCTTTTCCCAGGCATGGAAAAAAACTGGCTCCAAGCTACAGCTGAGAGAAATCGCTCTTCACTATAACTTAGGATATTGTATGCTTCTTCTTTTTTATCGGTGTCGGCAGGCAACTCTTTAAACTTAGTAATTTGCTCCTTGACATCATTAAGACGATCTTTGACGATGATTAAAGTCTGCAAATCGGTAATGGTTTCTATTTCCTGAAAAGAAAGATTTTGTTCAAAAGATTGGACTTTATCTTCCAATCTTAGGAACCTATCCCAAAGCTGAGGGAGGCTTAATTTTTTTTGGTTGTAGTAGTGGGAGCGCAAGGCGATGCCAGCAGTAAAGCAATAACTAGCAGCAGAATAATAATCTTTCTCTAGCGTAGCGTTATCTGCTTTTGCTTTTTGCTCTTCTACGCGCTTGAAAATAGTTTCATTTACCTGAATGCCTTCACGATAGAGTTCTGTCTCTATTTTTTCTACTCGGGTACAAAGAAGATCACGCAAATCACTCATTATCTCCGTGTATTCCTTATTTTCTTCTATCTTTATTTCTTTGTGATTAAGCTGCTTTCCGGTAAGATGGAATATGACTTCATCAAGATCGCTCACTTCAATCACTTCGAGATTTAGCTTCTCCGCAGCATATCGTGTAAGATTAAGATACTCTTCTGCAACTGTTTCATTAGTTTTATTATAGGCATTATCCTGTGGTGCAGGAAGAGGCACTGCTGTGCCTTCCGCGACGAGAACTTTTTTCAGGCCAAGCTGGGAAGCCGCTTCAATTTTTTCTTTGGTGCCGCCGACTGGGCCGACAATTCCGCCGGAGTTAATGGTTCCGGTTATAGCGGTGTCACCGTTATGGTAATCCAAATCCATGACTGCGATGGTCGTCAGCGCGGCAATAGCTGCGCCTGCGGAAGGGCCGCCGATAATACTTGATTGCGCCTTGATGGTGTATATAAAATCATACTTATGGCAGGGAAGATTGTATTGGTGGCAGGCAATTTCTTTGGCAAAGCGGGTAGAAATTTGGGTGTCCATCTTGGGGACTGGATAGGTATCTAAGAAAACCCTGCCTGAGCCTTTTTTTAATTCTAGAAATAAGTCTGCACCGCTGCCGGATAACGTTCCGTTGCTGTTTTCCTGCACCGCTAAAAGTTTGAGGGTGTATTGTTTTTCGGTTTGGGCTAAGGAAGAAGTTGCAAGGATTAAAAGTATAAGGAAAAATAACCACGTCTTTTTCATAGAGTAAGAAGAATTTTTAGGGTTATAAAGGTTGCTGTTAAATTGATATCGCCTTTCTAAGTTTTCTTAATGCCAGAGCTTCAATTTGTCTGATTCTTTCTCTTACAAGAGAATATTTTTTTCCAATATCTTGAAGTGTTTTTTCTTCCAAAATCCGTTGGCGAATAACCTCTTGCTCCATAGGAGTTAATATTTCCAATAAAGCAACCGCTTTTTGCTGGAGTTGTTTATCTCCCACTAGTTCTTCTATTTTACTTTCATCAGATTCATCTTCTAAATAACGGCCTTCAAAGGTATCTTGTGATGGGGAATCTCCTTTTTCGCCGGAAGAACCATGAATATCTACCCATTTTCTCTTTAATCCATAGTAGATAGCTATTCCTTGCAAAGATTTTGGTACAGAATCTTTTCTTTCACTAGCTGCAACCTCCAATACTTTCTTCAGAGACTTATTATCATTTCTACCAAGGGCAGTTCTTGCTTCAACAAATACAGGATGGGGTAATTGTAATAAACCAGTGTACTTTCTTCCTTGGCGGTACATTTCAGCAGCAACAACGGTTCCGAAATAAACCGCTACGCCTCCTTTTTCTGGATCGTGCTTACATAGTTTATCGACAATTGCGGTTAATCCTTCTTGAACTAAATCCTCCAGAGCAATTTCTGAATCCTTTAGTCTCGGGCGCGCAAGAACCCTTGCGGGTTGAAGCGTTCTGAAACCCGCAG
>CAYIEF010000049.1:0-7526 GCA_964362365.1 uncultured Methanosarcinales archaeon
TTTCTTATCAGCAATGCTCCTTTTCTCAGCAAATCTGAGGACCCGGACCTTCCTTTTCTGAAGAGCTTAAAATTGTATAAGGGTTTCTTGGAACAGTTAAAACTGAAGTTGTAACCATGGCAGATGAGAAGAAGATGGAAGAGAAGTACATGCAGCTCCAGCTGTTGCAGCAGCAGGCAGAGCAGATCACTGAATATGTGGAAAAGCTTCAATTACAGCACAAGGAGCTGGATACTTCTACAGAAGCGCTTACGGAATTGCAAAAAACAAAAGTTGATACAGAGATTCTTGCGCCGGTTGCTAATGGCATATTTCTGAAAGCAGAATTGAAAGATAATCAAAAACTTATTGTCAATATAGGAGCGGATGCGACGGTGGAAAAATCTATTCCAGAAGTGCTCAAATTATTGGAAGAGCAGAAGGGAAAAATTATGGAAAACATTACAGAAGCAGAAGGTGTTCTTCAGGAATTGCATGAGCATGGCCGTAGGATGTATCAAGAAACAAGTGGGGAAGCAGAATAATGTTCGGTAAATTAAAAGAGAAATTAATGCAGGCAGTGTCTGTTTTTTCTAAGAAGACAGAAGAAGAAGCAGTAGAAGAGAAAGCAATAGAAAAACCTGTTGAAAAGATTGCACCAAAAAAAGAGACTAAAGAAACTAAAAAAAAGCCAGCTGAAAAGAAACTTCGTAAAAAAGAGAAAGCGAAGAAACAGAAGCCTACAAAAGGAAAGCAGAAAAAAGAGAAGAAGAAAGAAGAGCCAAAAGGAAAAGTTGAGGCTGTAGAGCCTGAAGAAAAAGAAGTTCCCGTTAAAGAAGAAGAGTCTGAAAAAGAGGAAAAAGCAGAAGAACCGGCAGAAGAAAAACCGTCATTTTTCAAACGATTTTTTGGCAAAAAAGATGAAGAGAAAGTAGAGGAAGTTGAAGCAGAAGAAAAAGAAGCGAAGAAAGAAGTTGCTGAAGAGCTTAAAGAAGAAAAAGCTGAAGAAGAGCCTGAGGAAGAAGCATCCTTCTTTGAAAAAGTAAAAACTTCATTAACCACTAAAAAGATTTCTGCAGAAAAATTTGAAGAATTATTTTGGGAATTGGAATTAGCTCTTTTAGAAAATAATGTTTCAGTTGAAGTGATCGAAAAGATCAAGGAAGATTTGAAGAAGGAATTAGTTGATAAGCCCTTGCCGAGGGATGTTCCAAAGAAGATAGAGGAAACCTTGAAGCGGACTTTGACCGAGATTCTATCCTTTGACAAAGTTGATTTACTGAAATTGGTGAAGCAGAAAGAAAAGCCGTTAGTCATTGCTTTCTTTGGTATTAATGGAACTGGGAAAACGACTTCTATCGCTAAGCTGGCGCATTATTTCCAGAAACATAAGTTATCCGTGGTGTTGGCCGCCTGCGATACCTTTAGAGCAGCGGCAATCCAGCAGTTGGAGGAGCATGCTGACAAGCTGGGCGTAAAGATCATCAAGCATGATTACGGCGCAGATGCGGCGGCAGTCGCTTTTGATGCGGTTAAATATGCAGAGAAAAATAAAATAAAGGTGGTGCTGTTGGATACGGCAGGAAGGCTGCATTCCAACACTAATCTGATGCAGGAATTGGAAAAGATTATCCGCGTGGCCAAACCTGACTTGAAAATCTTTGTAGGGGAAAGCATCACTGGGAATGACTGCATTGAGCAGGCCAAGCAGTTCAATGATTTAGTCGAGATGGATGGAGCTATCTTAACTAAAGCAGATGTGGATGAGAAAGGCGGTGCGCCGTTGTCAATTTCATATACCATCAAGAAGCCTATCTTGTTTTTAGGGATGGGACAAAAGTATGAAGACTTAGAAGAGTTTGATGCCGAGCTTATTTTGAAAAGATTAGGGTTTTGACAGGAAAAAAATGGTACTCCACGAAAAAAGAAAACTGTACCTTGCCGTAGATAATGCTCCTGAGGAAAAAACCTTGCCCTTTCATGATCGCTTGGAAGCAAAATTCAAAAGAAAATACGAACGATTTCTAAAGAAAGAAAAAGATAAATTAGAACAGCACAGTAAAGAAACAGGACAAAAAATAGAACAGGATTTAAACGCTACCTATACTAAAGCGATGAAAGAACTAAGAAAACGCTGTTTAATTGCAGCAGGCATCGGATTAGGGAGCGTGATCATAGTAAGCTTGGCCTATGGAACCATAAGCGAGAAGCGGTCAGAACTGCTAAGCATTAACTATCTTGACCGGGACTTAAATGAAGATGGCGTCCCTGACGCCTATGCTCTGCAAAGAAACGGCCATAAAATTCCAATGTATGGAGTAAAAGAATATGGAAGAATACGCTACGTTGGGAAAGACCAAATAGGCTGGTATTCTAATTCCAATCCTGATCACCAAAGCATTGAAGATAAGCTTAACCAGAAGTAGTTTGAGAGGAGAGTTCATAAATTTTATAAACTTGCCTCCCAGCGGCATATTTTATGGCTTACCAAGGAAGCAAATTCTGGAAAGCATTGGCGCTGAGTGCAGTAATGCCGGGCTGCGCTCATGGAGCTGCAGAAGAAACAGCACCGAATACTGACTGCAAGCCGGCTCCGGAAGCAGAATGCCGGCAGAGAGTCTGGCCGGGGATAGTGTCAGAATGGAGTATAGTATATCTAGACGAGAATAAAAATTCGGTGATAACTGCCTATGACTTTTTACCGGAAGAGCAGCGAGTGACTCTTTCGTACATTACTAAAGATAAGAATAATACCTTCAAAACCCGTGCCGGAGAAACATATCTTGTTGAGCATGGCTCCTTGTATGTAGGAGAGATAAATTTTCAAGATACCAGCGAATATGTATTTCTAGTTCTGGCAGAAAAAGAGGTAAAGACCCAAACAGCAAACCTTCTCTCAGGAGAAGAAGGGACATTAGAAGAAGTGGTGGCATTAAATTCTAACTGCCGGGAAAGAAAATACCGCGTTAGTGCAACTCGTGGAACAGGCCTCTATATTTCCTCGCCTGAAGAAGAGGTTTACGTAACTCCTTCATCATCTTTTGCCAAGCCAAAGAACCTTCTCTTCTTTGAGTATGATCGGGGACGGGATGGCTGTTTGGTCCATAAATTGGAAGATTCTGGAGAGTATATCCATACCGTTGTGCATTTCTTTGAAGATGCAGTTGAGTGTAAATAAAGCCATTCTTTGGATTAAGGAGCAGAATATTTTTAAAAGAGCTAGGTAAAAAAGAAGATATGACTACCTTTCATATCCAAACTGCAGGTTGTTCCGCCAATCTAGCCGATTCCGAGCAGATGGCTGGCTTGTTGAAACAGGCAAAATTTGAGTTAGTAGAAAGTATAGAAAATGCTGATCTGGTAGTGTTTAACACCTGCGTGGTTAAGTCGCCTACTGAAACAGCGTTCTTTTCTCAACTGGAAAAGTTTAAACAGGAACATCCTTACAAAATTCCAATAATTGCCGGTTGCATCCCGCAATCAGATCGCAGTAAATTGCGCGGATATTCTTTAATTGGAACAAAGCAGATTCATAACATTGTCCAAGTAGTAGAAGAAGCACTGCATGACAATGTATTGCAGTTATTGAACAATGATGAGATGCCGCCATTGAATCTGCCGCGGGTCAGGAAAAATCCTATAGTTGAGATATTACCGATCAATAGGGGTTGTTTAGGTGCCTGTACCTTTTGCAAAACCAAAAAAGCAAGAGGAAATTTAGTTTCCTATCCGATTCCTGAGATTATTGAAGTGGCAACAAAAGCAATCAAGGAAGGTGTGAAAGAAATCTGGCTGACTTCCCAGGATACGTTCTGCTATGGATTTGATATTGGAACTGACTTGCCGACGCTGCTGGAGGAGCTAGTTAAGATTCCCGGAGATTTTAAAATTAGAATAGGGATGGGCAATCCAGATCATATGCCTAAGATTGGGATACGGCTGGTGGAGTGTTATAAGCACCCTAAAATATTCAAATTCTTGCATTTGCCACTACAGGCTGGACATGATGAAACCTTGAAAGCGATGCGGCGGCGTTACACAGTTGAGGAGTATCTGCAAACCATTAATCTGTTCCAAAGGGAAATCCCGGAGATAAATGTTATGACCGATATTATTGTTGGTTATCCGACCGAAACTGAGGATCATTACTGGGGAACGCTGGAAGTGGTTAGGAAAACTACACCGGATTCTATCAATATTTCCCGCTTCTGGCCTAGACCAGATACGCCGGCAGCAGAGTTGCCAGAATTGCCCGGAGAGGTGGTGAAGCACAGATCACGGGTGTTAACTGATATATTTCATAATGTTTCCAAATTACGGAATGAGCGCTGGGTGGATTGGCAGGGAGAGATTATTATTGACGAGAAAGGGAAGGAAGAAAAACAATGGATCGGCAGGAATGATTCTTACAAACAGGTTATTGTAGAAGGAGATTATAAGTTAGGAGATAAGATTAAAGTGCAGATTGTGAAAGCAGAGACGTTTGATTTGAGAGGGAAAATGTTGGGTTAGGCCATAGTTCTAAACGAAAGCAAAGGTTTATATAGTGGGGTCATATTATATATGACAAACGATATACAATGTATGACAAAACTGAGCTAAGGATTTTAGAACAGATTTATCTCAATCCCGGCATCCATAAAAGAGAACTCTCCAAGAGGCTGAAGTTAGGAATGCCTTCCATAGATTATGGTCTCAAAAAAATAGACCGGTTGATTAAACAGAAAAAAGTTGGCAACCAGATCAATTATTTCTTGGATTACTCAAAAGAAGGACTTGCTCCCTCACTAATTACTGTTGAGCATTCCAGATTTGAGAGGCTTCCAGCGAAGATAAGATTATCCATAACAGATCTCTTAAAAGAGTTGAAAGATAAGCCCGTGATTGCTCTCATTTTTGGTTCTTATGCAGATGACACTTACACAAAAAACTCCGATATCGATATATTTTTAGTCTTTCAGAAAATTGAAGATCCTAAAGAAATTGAAAATATTGCAAAGAAAATAAGTATGAAAACAAACACGCAATTGAATCCTGTTTATCTTAACTATCAAGATTTCAGAGAATCGTTTCATAATTCAACCAAGAAATTTTTCAAAACACTTAAGAAAGATAAGATCACTTTGGTTGGTTTTGAATGGTGGAGGCAATTGATTGATGAAGAAGCCTAATTGGAAACTTTGGTTAAAAGATCAGAAAGAATGTAAATTTTGGCTAGATGCTTATATCAAGAAAAAAATTCTCAAGAAAGTTTCTGATGAGTCAAAACTGCATTTGCGAAGAACCGACCATAATCTTACATTTGCAAATTGGATCATCGAGAAGCATAAAGATGAAATCCCAGATATTTTTAAATAGCTCTTATTATTCAAGATTATGAAAGACATAACATTAGGAGCTATAAAATTTTTAGCGGAAACGCAAATAGAAATTTCACCAGAACCATTGGAAGAAGATGTTATTTCTGTTGGTACAAGATTTCATAAACAAGACTATGTATTTGTGCCATCAGGATCAAGCTTTGGATGGAAGCTATTCTCTTCGAGTAGGCGGAGGTACAGACCAAGGTTAATTTCTGTAGAAGATGGTGTTGCAAGCTTACTTTTTGAAGATTATGACCTTCGTATTTGGAATGTTGATAGGGGGTGGTATCCTAGAGATTGTGATAAAAGAGTAACCATTTACCCAAGCGGTTACCATAATTTGAAAGAAATTAAACTTGAAGAAAATATTAGTGGAAGTGAATTCAATCAAGTTTATGGGCCGTTAAAAAGCAGATGCTGAAGATATGCAGATTGTTCTAAAAATCATGCAGGAAAGGCGATGAAAATTTGAAAAAAGAAAGACATCAGCAGGGCCTTTTGAAGAGCTGGAGAGAATCCCAGTAAAGCGTTTCCGCACTCTTGATCCTTCAACTGATATTGATCCTAAAGTTGATGGACTGGATTGGCATAAGGAATGATTAAATATTTTCTAAATCGTCTCCTTCCCTATCTCTTCTCCCACTTTCTTCATTATCTCTTCTTCTTTCATGGGCGGGATTTTCTTTCCCTGATACGATTGGAGCAGCTCTCTCACTTTAGCATAGATGTAGGCCGTATCAGTTACTAAATCTCGAAGAAGGTCTTCTTCAATCTTAAATTGGTACACATACTTGTGGATAACGCTCTTCATGAAATAAGAAAAGGGCTTCAAACCCCAGCGGCCTTCATGGTTGGTGATAGACCAGGCGTCAAAGGCAATAACTACGTCCCCTTGCTGATATTTTTGTTTTATGCCGGAAACATCCTTTGTAGTTTCGGTAATGTTGTCCAAGGTCATACGGATTTTGACCATGAATTGCATATAGGGGGAAACTTGCTTAACCGGACGTAATTCTAATTGCAGCAGCCGGCCTTCTGGAGTCACTAATTCCTCATTTCTCTTTTCAGCATAGGCATAGCCTTTCTCTTCCAAGACCTGGCGGAGTACTGAGAATAACTCATCCGTCCGAAACACACCATGATAACTGATTTTCTTATTGTTGATGAGCAGATTTTTTTCTACCATGTTTATCTCCCGTACGCATGGGTGAAGGAATTAAGATAGGTTTTTATTTTACTGTGCAAGTCTTCCACATCGTTCTTAAGCCATCGTTCTGCTTTCCCATAATGCTCTTTAAAGAGATATTTTTCAAAGAGGATGCTCAGGAACCAGTATAATGGTTTCTGGCTCCATTTACTCTTACGATCGCTGATGACATGCCCGTCAAAGACCATGCGCAGAGTGCCTTGATTGGTTTTGAGGACAGAATTCCCCATCCGGACCTCAGCATCTTTAAGGTCTATTATGTTTATTTTAATGGAAACAATAAGCTTGTAATATTCACTGATATTTTTCCATGGCTCTAGGATGATCTGCATCTGCTTTCCAGACGGCGTGACCATGACTTGGTTCATCTTTTCATACCAATCGTAGCCTTTTTCATAGAAAAACGAAGAGATGAGATTGTGCAGTTCATCAACATTAAAGAGCCCTTCGTAAGTGAGTTTCAAACGGTCAATGACTAAGTAGCGTTCAACCATAGTAGGAGAAGAGAATTTAGGCTTATAAATATTCTGTGAGAAAAATGAAGATGGAACTGTAAAAGAACCTAAGGATTACTTATACTTTTTACTAACTTCAGCCAATTTTCTAAAAATATTATTAGGAACGTCTGACTCCTCTTTAAAACCAATAGCAAATATATTTATCAAATCCTTATAATCACCTGTCCCCACCACATAAGCTACAGCACCATCATGTGTGAACTCATAAATCCCCGTGGGCCTACAGAATTCAAGGAAAGGAACCCCAAAACCCATTAATGTTGGTTTATCAGAAAAAGTAACTGGCTCTCCACCACATTCATCTAAGATTGAAACTATATCTCTTATAACGGCTTCATGTTGTTTGCTTAATTCTCTTCCCGTCAGTTGATACATTCCTGCCATTTTTGTAGAAAAAATGGGCTATATTTAAATGAAAAGAGCAGAAATCCCCACTATTCATAGTGTGGGATGAATGCT
>CAYIEF010000050.1:0-7221 GCA_964362365.1 uncultured Methanosarcinales archaeon
AACGTAGTTCTGACCAGTGATCCATCCTTCCATGAAAATGGTGTCTATGTTGCCCACTCGTTAAAAGATGCTCTTCATGATTTAGGTGATAGAAGAATATGTAAGGATGGTATTGATTATTCCAAGATCTTCATCGGTGGCGGACAGAGAGTGTATGAAGCGGCCATGCCCTATGCAACTTCATTGGAAATAACTCACGTGCATCAGCAGGTAGAAGGAGAACAGTTGCGTTACTTCCCCCAGATAGATAGAAAGGTCTGGAAAGAGGTCCGCAGTGAATCAAGCACGAGTGAATTTTCCTTCGCTACGTATGTGAGGCGATAGATGGAACGTGGAAAATTTATAGTCTTAGAAGGGATAGACGGCTCTGGGACCAGTACGCAGGCCTCATTGCTGGTGAAGTATCTCTTTGAAAAAGACAAAAAAAATGTTGTTGTTCTGACTCGTGAGCCGACAGAGCTTAACCATTATGGTAGGGAAGTTCGCCGGCGTATTGCCAAAAGATTACTGCCTGATGAAAAAGTTATCGATGATCCTCAATATTGGACTGATTTATTTATTTTTGATAGGGAATGGCATGTAGCGAATGTTCTTGATCCGCTGGTTAAAATTGGCCTGCAGATAGTTTGCGACCGCTACGACTTATCTACGGATGCATATCAATCAGCGCAGGGAATGGATATGGGCAATTTAATACAGGAGCAGGAAAAGTTGCCATCCCCAGACCTTACCTTTCTTTTAGACCTTTCTGCAGAGGAAGCCCTGCACAGGAGGGGAAAAGACCAGCAGCGAACACAAGAATATTTTGATGGCCTTAATTTCCAGCAAGCAGTACGCCAGGAGTATCTTACTGCTGCAAAAAAGTTAAGTAATAATCGAAAGATTGTTATTATCGATGCTTCAAAATCAATTGAAGATGTGGCCAAAGCAATCCAGCAGGAAGTAAACAAACTATACGGGTACAAATAATTATTTATTCTCCTTTTCTTCCTTTTTTTCTTCAGGAAAGAATGAATCTAGCTTCTTGCACTTCTTCTGGGCATTGAAAGAAATCTTAGGACCGTCTTTAGACATAAAAATCTATCACCTCTTTTTGAGCGCTTTTGCACTCAAAAAAGGTCCCGAAGGATGTAATCCTTCGATACCTCTTTTAACAACATCTATCGTGGGAAAAAGGAAAACTCTGAAGTATATAAAGACTGTTGATATGAAACTATACTGAAGGAAAACAATAATTAGGATATAAGTGAATGAATAAGTTTAAATCATCTTATTAATTTGTCACATTATGGTCAAAATCTATCTTTTCGATTCGGACGGTACGCTTATCAATACAAACATTTATGCTCAGCTATATCCGAAAATACTCTTCCTGGTTGAAAAGAAGAAAGAATTGAAAGGCAAGGATCTTGATGCGAATGCAATCTCGTTAGGATTAAAGAAAAATAAATATGGAAGATGGGATACTGGCGATTTATGTCGTGAGTTAGGCCTTCTTGATGAATACTATAAGGAATTAGAAAAAGCAATCGAAATTGAGCCAGTCCTTCATGACGCTGTTGAGGAGTTATTTACAAAAATAAAGAAAAACAACAAAAAAATCGGTGTTGTTTCTAATTCCATGCACAGAACGATTCAACTCTACCTGAAAAAATATGGCCTAAGTAAGTACATAGATTTTATCTTTTCTTCGGATGATGCTGGCTGCAGGAAGGATAATGTACTTTACTGGAAAAAAATTATTGAAAAACAAAAATTAAAAACTCAAGAATGTCTCATGGTCGGTGATGATGAATTAGAGGATATAAAAATTCCTGCAAGTTTTGGATTTAACACTTTTCTTATTAAGACACCAAAAGACTTAGAAAAAGTACCTATCTAATCACTGTCCTCTATCAATCAGATCCATGCTCAGATGAGAATCAACTTCTCCGTTTTCTGCATTAATTTTGATGTTAATGAATTTCAGATCTTTAGTAATAAAGGTAAAGTTCCAGAGCGATTTACCTTCCAAATTCTGCAGAATCACAAAACCATCACCTCTGCCTGCTTTGGGAAATAATTCTTCCACATGTCCAGCAAAGACATCCACTGCTTTATCAAAAGGAATTTTCACAGAAACGATCTCCAGCTCTTCTACCTTCTGTTCAGGTTTCTTGAAAACGTCATCTTCCTTTTTTTTAACTGTTATCTTTTCACCACAAGCAAAAACCGTCATTTTCTCAGAATCAGCATCGTAAAATCCAACTTCCCAGTCGCTTTTCAATTCGCAGTCAGCAGAGATGGGACAAAAAAAATGGGAAAGATAGCCTTTCGGATGTTTCTTTTTCCAAGACACGTATTTTTCACTTTTTTCTATCTTGGCCAGCATCTCTCTTGGAGAAGCCATTAAGAGTACTCTCTCCACGTATAATTGCATTTAGTACACTTAAAGAACCTGGTTTCCGGCTCGTCAGCGCCTCTAGTCTGCTGGGTCCAGAAATAGGCTATCTTATTATCACATTTTGGACAGGGAGTCTTGATCTTAGGATTAGTCTCCACTTGTTCTACTACTTCAATTTTCTTGATGTTCTTTACTTTTTCCTTTAGCTCTGTTGTTTCTTCATCAGGAGCTTTGCTGAAGCCGCAGCTGCAAAAAAGAACTTTCTTCCCGGCCTTATCTTTCGGCCGCAATATTGAACCGCATGTCGGACAGAACATATAACATCACCTTGTCTATTTAACTATCGTTATTTTATCCAGAAATCAGCTGCTTCTTTATATAGTTTACCTAAATGTAATTAGTATAGTGCCATAATCTATTTATAGAAGTTTGATCCTAGAACTGTCGTGAAGAAGAAGATTTATGCGTTAATTAAGGCCCTAGAGCAGCAATACGGTGTTCCAGTACAGGTTTCGGTAGAAAAACCTAAGGAAACGGAACAAGTATTAGAACGAGGTTATCAGAAGATCATTTTTCCCACAACGAGAAAGATCTATGGTTCCTTAGAAAGTAGGGCTTGTGAAGTTCTGCCTTTGCCTACCGATGTTCATGAGATTAAGCATGATTTAGATTTAGTAGTTGGAAAATACGATTCTTTACGTCAACTTAACAGGAAAATTAACGCTATTCAACGGCTGTCATTTCTTTGCATCCATGGCCTTGATTTTGATGAAGGATTACGAAATCATTTAGCAACTAAATATGAAGTGAAAGAAAAAGTGGTAGGGATCGCCCATGGTGGAGAAGCGGATTGGTATACTGTTGATGGGGTAGAAGCAGACTTGGGATACTGGAAAAAGAAGAGGCCTGATTTATTTAAAGAATCAGTACGATATTTGGAGGATAACAAAGTTCAGTTTTGGTATCACCGCCTTGCGGCTACTCCCCACGGAGTTTATATTTCTGATAATTGTGGTGATTACATAGGTGGAGATGATGTCTTAGAGCACTACCTTGGCACTAACGAATTAGAAAGCCTAGCTTTAACTCAGAAAATAGCTGATGTCAAATTAAAATTCTTAAAATAATTTTTTACCTCTGAATATTCCAGCCTAACGGTCGTACTGCTTCCACAAACAAGATTTTCACCCAACCTAAATAGGGTATTCTAAACCAACCCTGGCCATAAATTCGGGATTCATCTATTTTATCCTCTCCCGGAACCAGGACATTATTATGGTCCCCTCTCGTTTGGTAAAACCGTTTTCCTTCTTCTTCCCACACCTTCGCTGTTCGATGTATAATCGGCTGCGGTCTGTCTCCTTCAAAAATCAAAATATCTCCTACTTCCAGGTTTTCTCTATGTGCTCTCCAGAGAACAATGACATCTCCCTTATTAAAGCCGTTCGAGAAAGGAAAATTTCTGAACTGTTCTTTGCTGATCCCTTGCTGTTCATACCATGCTCCGCATACTTCCCAATAGTTATCGAACGATTCTTTAAAATCCTTATAATAATTTCCACACAATTTTCCCTCATGCAATCCATGCTCCATGCTTTCGCTAACGACGGCTACGATGGGAAAGCTTGTTCCTAACGCCATTCCGAGAAGAGGATAAAGAATAAATCTGATCACTAAAAATGCTACTAATACATTAGCCACCCAGCTGGTCAGAGAATCGTCATGCCAAAAGAAATTCCATGTTTTCCTGAGTTTTCCATCCTTATCCATATTTTATCTATTCTTTCCCGCTTTAAAAAGCTTTTTATAGAGAAAATGTGAAGAAGTATCACATTTTCTAAATATGAATCTTATTTGGAGTTGCCAAAAGATTCATATAAATGGAAGTTTTAATCACTGTAATGTCGGATAAGGAAAAAATTACCTCCTTAATAAAGGAAATCAAGAAAAAAAAAGAATTGCAGAGCATAGATGATAATTTTGTAGCTGAACATATACATAAATTCCTGCAACATGAACTAAAAACTGCCCAAGCCTTAAAGGAAAACTTCAACCCTAAATCGAAAGCGTACGCTTCCGTGATCAAGAAGGTCCGCTTCCAGCTGAGAAAAGTGTATGGGTTGTTCCGAGATGATCAAAAAGAAAGGAAAAGAGTAGTTGAGGAATTGTTAAATCAAATAAGCAGAAATCTCCAAGATTCATCCTTGGAGATGAATGCTAGTGAACGAGCAGAAGATTTCGCTATATTTGATTTTAGAAAATCCGTCTCGGAAAAGCGGCGTAAATCCCCACCCTTCGGGGTTGGGGATAGTCGCTTTTCAGGATTTTCTTTAAGTTCGCCAAAGGAAAAAAGAACCAGTCTCATCAAGCAAATTCTTTCTACCCACTCTTCAACACAGGAGCGCCTGCCTTCGTACCAGAGATTATACACAAAAATATTCTCCATCACCGGGAAACCAAAGGCTATCCTCGACCTTGGCTGCGGCATCAATCCCTTTTCCTTTCCATATATGAAGCTGAAGGGATGCACTTATTACGCCTATGACATCAACGAAGAGGAAATCGCATCCATCAATCAGTATTTTAAGCTGCTGCATACTGAAAATTCTTCTTTCAAAGGAAAAGCGATCGTTGCAGATATCATCAACACCGATCTTCCTAAAGCGGATCTGTGCTTTCTGTTGAAAATGACTGATGTTATCGATCAAGGCAAAGGCCACAAGAGAACAGAAGAATTGCTCAAACGAATTCCTGCTACATTTATTGTCGTTAGTTTTGCCACCAAGACCATGAGCGGGAAGGAGATGACTGCTCCCCGACGAAGCTGGATGGAATGGTTGTGCAGGAGATTAGGGTATGAATATACTATCTTAGAATTTCCTAATGAATTGTTTTATGTGGTGAAAAGAAATTAAAATCTCAAGAAAGTTGAAAGAAAAAATTACTGCTGCAAAAAATCATCCAATCCTTTCTGTGTTCCGTCCCCGTGACGCGGCCGCCCTGTCCATTCCTGAAGTCCTCGTTCTGAAATTCTATTATTTGGCCTTACTATTTTTTTGCCGCCACGCAACAATGACCTAATTTTTTCCATTTTTCCGTTTTCTTCTATAGGAAATAACTTTAATTTTCGTAGTTTTACGAAAAGCTTTCCTACAGTTATTTCCTAATAAGAAAATCACTTTAGCTTAGATAATCTTACGATTATTAAAGTGATTTTCTATAGTTCCCTTGCAGAGTAATCGTCAACAAGCATACGATTAAGATTATCATCACCAAATATCATCACAAAATCAGGATCGTCATCGCAACACTTGTCCTCTATACTTAAACCCCAGCCATTTTTTTCCAAGACAAGATCGCAAGAATACTTTGTAAAAAAACAATCATCATGCGTGTACACCCTATATACTGCATCCATTCCACGAACAGATCCCGAATAATATTTTGGGTCACTCTCGCAGCCCAGGAAAATCATTGCTGTTACCAAGCCAGCCGTATAGAAGTGGTTTTTCATAATTTCCCCTAAAAATGAGGCATCTAAATAAAACTTTCTATAGAAAAAATTAAGGCTGCAACAAATCGTCAAGTTCTTTTTTATAATCTCCAAAAACATAATTTTCAGGCTGGACTAATTTCTGGCCTTCACTCAACAATGAATCAAATATATGTGCTCTCCAGGCGCGGTCTAAATCTTCTCTCTTGTATCTATGAAACATATTCACAAGTCCAGCGTTTCCGGCAAAGTTATGGTCTGGTGTAGTTACTTCTTCTGCCCGATTATCACAACCTGCATCGTAAATACCAACTACTCTTTTTGGAAAATAGAGAGTAAGACGACAATCGTCGCCGTATACCTTATATTCCGCCTGCACTGTAAATTTAGTCGTTTCTAATCTAAATTGAGATGAATCCCCATTAACACGGCTCTTGTATCCATTAATGATGCCCTTGTAAGCGCCTTCTTGAAAGTTATGTTTCCTTTCACAAGCTTTTGAGTTTGTCGTTTCCTTTGGCGTTTCAGTTTTAATGGGAGTTTGCGGTGCTTCTTTCGGTGTTTCAACTGGTTTTTCAGTTTTAACCGAAGTTTCGTCTTTTCCACAGCCGTATAATCCTACTAGTCCAGTCAATCCCAATGCATACAATTTATTCTTCATTTTGATTTCCTTCAATATTATTTAACTTTCCTTATCTAATGCTGCAACAAATCGTCAAGTTCTTTCTCAAGTTGACTTTTAACTTTGTTCTCTGCTGGTTTAATCAATTTCCTGCCTTCGCACAAAAGAGAATCAAATTGGGCGGTTTTGCCTGCTTGTTCTAAAGCTCTCCTCCAATAACCCTTTCTACCGTCTTCAAATGGCATAGTCGTAACATAATCTGCGGTATTGTTACATCCATTGTCTCTAATAAATACTTTTTTAGACTCAGAAAAATACAGCGTAAGAAAACATCCAGAAGGATCGTCGAGATCACCGTAAACGCTATACTCAGCTGGCACCCCATTAATTTTGCCTGTATACACTCTCGCTTCCTCCGTACAACCGCTTAGTGCCATCGTGGCAGATAAACCCAATCCATAAAGAGTATTCTTCATTTTAGTAACCCTCCATTAGTTTATTTTAGGAGGGGATTTAAATATTTTACGAAACCATAATCTTCCAACAAAATCTTTATAAAACCCGTCCATCTTTACCCTTTCATGATAAGCTTAACTAAGGAAGAAAAGTCGGTCTTGAAGATCTTAGTAGAAAAAGAGCTAAACCATGTCAAAAAGGATGACCAGGGGTTTCTTATCAGCAATGCTCCTTTTCTCAGCAAATCTGAGGACCCGGACCTTCCTT
>CAYIEF010000051.1:0-7101 GCA_964362365.1 uncultured Methanosarcinales archaeon
TGAGGAGTCTTTCTACGACGAGAAAGCGAGTAATAATTAAGCTTAATCGCTGTTAAGCTTGTTTTTGTGGATTTATGTCGAAGACAATAAAGGGAACAAAAACCGAAAATCTATAAGACGGAGTTCTAGCTTGCAAGAACGGGAGTCATTAAGATTTTCGAGTTATGACGCAGTTTTTGAGGAGTCTTTCTACGACGAGAAAGCGAGTAATAATTAAGCTTAACTCATTATAAACCAAGACTCCAATATTTTGGTCTTATGGTTGTTATAACTGTAAAATTTTCTGCTCACAACTCTAAAAAGAGCTACTCCTGACCAGAAGTCAATTGTTCGTGTATCAAGGCATTATTTATCCCCATGAAGTATTTAGCCCAGTATTCTGCTGAATACAGCCTCTTTTTCAATGCGGGAGATAAGTTGCCATAAGCCGCTATTATTCTCATCTCTTTGCAGAGGTTTTCAATGATCTCCTGGTTTGTCCTTATTATCTGTTCAATTGGTTTTTGGTTGTGCATGTTTTCACCTTTTGGTTTTTCTCCTAATAAATGGCGAAGAAGGGCTTAGGTGGTTTTATGTCAGAAACAAAAACAAGCATATGTCCCTCAAGTCCCACCTTTAAACCAAAAGGCTCTCAAAAACCTGCATCAAAAACCGGAAGAACTGCTCCACTGGACAACCCACTGGACAAATGCAGTGAAAAGCTATAGCCCGCAAATTTTGATGATATGAAGCGTAACAAAACTATTTCATGCATCCACTCCCGCACTGGACAAGTGTGGGTAGAACATATAAACAAGTTGAAAAATAAAAAGAATAAGCCCACGTCGCCTAATCAGGTAAGGCGGAGGTCTTAAGACCTAGGGGCGGGGTTTAAGAAAACCTTTATCTCCTAGCCGAGATTTACGGGTTCAAATCCCGTCGTGGGCGTTATTATCACTAAGAACTTAATAAAACTTTCGTGGAAAAATGTATTCGGAAATGATCAGAAAAGAAGGTCTTAGGAGAGGCTTCAGTCCAAAGACCATCAAGACCTATTGCTTTGGTGTCAAAAAGTTTTTCTCTTCTTATCGCAATAAAGAATTGAAATGCATCACTAAAAAAGATGTCCAGGATTATTTTGATTGCTTCTTAGAAAAAGGAAAACCTGGAAATACCATCAATGTCCATCTGAATGCGGTCAAATTCTTCTTTGAAGAAGTTTTGAGAAAGAGATTAACAGTTAATATCACCTACTCTAAGACTCCAAAAAGATTGCCAGAATTTCTAACAAAGGAAGAAGTGGCACGGCTTTTGGATAATATCTCAAATCAAAAACATAAATTTATGATCACTCTCCTCTATGCTACCGGCATGAGGGTAGGCGAGTTAGTTTCATTAAAAGTGAAAGATTTCGAGTTTAATCAGAATTATGGTTGGGTAAGACAGGGAAAAGGAAGAAAGGACCGGCTCTTTATCATCCCAGAAAAATTGAAAGCTGAGATACTTAATTGGGTTGAGAAGCAAAAATTAAGCCCAGAAGACTGGTTGTTTACTGGTTATGGAAAAGACCACATTTCTCCAGCAACAATTCAAGCGATAATTAAAGATGCTACCAAAAAAGCAAAGATAGGAAAAAATGTTCATCCCCACACCATGCGCCATTCCTTTGCCACGCATCTTATTCAAAACGGATATGCCGTTACTGAAGTTCAGCCCTTATTGGGACATTCTTCGCTGCAAACTACTATGGTCTATCTGCACATGGCTGCTCCAGAATTGTTAAAAGTAAAAAGTCCTTATGATAGTCTTTAAACATTTCAGATAGAATAACTAAGATAGCAGATTAGAACTTACTTCCCCACAACCTTAATAAAACACCTTCATTCTGCAACTGTATGGATCCTACCCTCAAACTAGCTCTGCAGACTCTGGAGCAAAACAAGCAAGCCATCATCTTCGCGCCCAGCAGAAGCAGCGCTGAGAAAACAGCGGAAGAAATCGCCAAATTAACCACATTTCAGCTTCCGGAGTTGGAACAAGAAATTCTCAAAGCTGCATCCACGCCGACCAAACAATGCCGTAAGTTATCTCATATTATTAAAAAAGGAATTGCTTTTCATCATGCTGGATTAGTGCAGAAGCAGAAAGAATTGATTGAAGATGAATTTAGGAATGGAAAAGTAAAAATAATTTGTTGCACACCAACTTTGGCTGCAGGCTTAAGCCTACCTGTCTTCCGAGTCATCATCAAATCCCTCAAGCGCTTCTCCGGAAGCTGGGGCATGGATTGGATTCCCGTCTTAGAATACCTGCAGATGGCCGGCAGAGCAGGAAGGCCGGAATATGAACAGTTTGGAGAAGCCGTCTGCATTGCCAAAGATGAAACTGAAAAAGAGGAGATACATAAGCGTTATATCCTAGGAAAGCCGGAAGCAATTTACTCTAAGTTAGCAGTCGAGCCGGTACTTAGAACGTATCTCCTTTCCTTAATCTCTTCAGGAGTAATCCGAGATAGGAATTCCATGACAGAATTCTTCTCTAAAACCTTCTGGGCGCACCAATTTAAAGATCTGCAAAAGTTGGAAGGAATCATGGAAAAAATGTTGCATCTCCTCGAAGAATGGGGATTTATCACCATAGTTGGATCTGCAAATGCCGGTTTTGTTTCCGCCGATGAACTTAATCAAGAAAAATTACGCCCCACTCCCCTGGGAAAAAGAGTATCTGAATTATATCTCGATCCTTTAACTGCCCGGCATCTTTTAGATTGTTTGTCAGCCTTTGACCGACAGAAAAATACTTTCTCTCTGTTACAGATGATCTCTCATACTCTTGAAATGCGTCCGCTGCTTCGGGTGAAAAGCAAAGAACAGGATAGTATTCAGGAGGAACTGACCAAACGATATGATTTTCTACTCAAAGAAGAACCAAGTGCGTATGATCTTGAGTACGACGATTTTGTCAGCTCCATCAAGACTGCTTTATTCTTTGATGCCTGGATCGATGAAAAAGACGAAGATTTTCTACTGGAAAAGTATGACATCCGTCCTGGCGAAATCAGAGTCAAACAAGAAACTGCTGACTGGCTCTTATATGCCGCGGAAGAGGTATCAGTGTTACAAGACCATAAGCTGGCAGTGAAAGAGATCAGGAAATTACGCTTACGGGTAGAATATGGGATAAAAGAAGAGCTGCTGGTCCTGCTAAAATTGGAAGGGATAGGCCGGGTTAGAGCTAGAAAACTATATTCTCACGGCATAAAGGGGGTAGGAGACATAAAAAAGACCGATCCAACTACCTTAGCTCAGCTTCTTGGCAAGGCGGTAGCGGAAAGCCTTAAAAAACAGGTAGGCGAGGAAGTCAAAGAAGTTCCTGAAGGGAAGCGCAAAGGACAAACCAGTATTTTGAAGTATTGACCACTTTTAAGTGACTAAATTAACAAAAGCTTTATAAACAGCCTCCACTTTGAGGATAACATAAAGGGGTAATAAGAAAAAATGACCAGTATAAGTGATTCAGAAATTCCAGTAGAGGTTGAAGACTTTGAGGTAGTTCCACCTGAAAGAGAATTATCCCCTGTTTTTGAGCCTTTAGAATACCTGGTTGGAGTTAGAAATGGTCTCAGAACTAAAAAATTTGCCAACTATGCCCCTGCTCAAATAGAACAGCTGGACAGAGACCTCAAAGAAGCTCGCCACTGGGCGTCTATCAAGTATAAAAATCATGCTGACATCTCTGCTTTCCTTTTCAATCAGCATATACTCATCGCTTTAAAATTATTACCTCTAAAGATAGAGAAGAAATATGGCGAATATCTCCATCAAAAATGGAAAGTACAGTATGACGACGCACCGGTAACCAAAAGAGACAGAAAATGATACCAGCCTGCAGATCACAAGAACTAGATTATTTTGAACTTTCACCTAAAGATAATGTTGCTGATTACGATGCATTAGAATATATTGGTGTGGTTAAAGCAGCTTTGGAAGCAGGGAAGCTTAATGATTATAATTTACATGAACTTCAAAAAGTAGAGGAAATAGTTAGTAAAGCATACTCTGCATTATCTAATGATGAAATTGATAAACATGAAAACGCTGTTCACCAGGTCTTTTACGATTTAGTTAACTTACAAAACATCAAAGAAGATGAAGAAAAGAAATCTCTTGATGAAGCAGTTTCTACTTTGAATGAAATAGTTGATACCTATGATCATACACCTGAAAGTAAAGCAAGAAAACGTATCGCAACCGTGCAGAAAGATCTTGCTGCTGGAAAGTTTGACAGCTACAGCTTAGCGCAACTACAAGAAGTGGAAGATAATTTCAAGGAAGACTATGCGGTAATCACTAACGGTGAAGTATATCAGGATGCTGAGTTTGTAACTCCATATGCTGAAACAATTCTGGCTTTGACTGATCTTCAGAATGCAACTGTAGAAAAAGGAATCGAAGATTTAGTAAAAGATAATAAGAACGATCCTCAATCTCGGATCGGCTATGCTCTGGAAAAATACAAAAGAACTCCTGAAGTAGAAGTTAAGGAACTTAGCGAAGAAGAAAAAGATACTGTAGAATATTCAATCCTTAATCTACCAGTAGTACCTCAAGAAGAAGTGAGAAATAGATCTACCGGAAATGAGAGCTACAAAGCAGCATGTGTTACCGGCCTGCCAAAGAAATCAGCTACTCCTACAATGCTTGAAGATAAAGTTATAATTAATCACACTGTTACTCTACAAAACGAGCCAGTGAACTCCTTACCATTAGGACCAGATGGCGGTATAGTTGCAATGTACAAAGCTGCTCAAAAAAATCTAGAAGCAGTAGTTCTTCCTTTCCCAACCAAGAAGAAGAAAAGCAATTTAGGAAGATACCTTGCTAAAGCTGCTTTTGTCGCTGCTGCCGGTATTGCTTCTTTCGTAGTTGGATACAATTATCTTGCAACACCGGTTAATACCGAAGCTGATCAACTTAAGCACTATCACGGTTCACCTTCGGTAGAAGTTGCTCCGGTAAATAAAGTGAAACATGTTGAACAAAAAGTAGAAGCAAAAAGTGCAGAAGCGCGGCCAGTCCCATCTCCAATAATTGTCGCATCTCAACCATCCCCGCCTTACGGAGCTCCAAAATCTGTAAAAAGATACCCTTCTTCATGGCATCCTTATGATAGTAATCTTTATTCTGTTGAGAAAGGGGATACCTTAGGAGGATTGTATGAGGATTATGCTGCTCGTGGTGGTTCCTTGTCTAGAGCAGAGTACATTAAAATTATCCTAAACACTAATTCTCACCTTGAAAATGAGAATACTATTTATGTTGGACAGGAAATAATTTTACCCTAAATAAAGGGAGTTAAAATGCCTGTACTTCTGCTGCTGCTTGGAGATTATTTACATAACATTTTTATATAAATGAAAAAAAGTCAAGGCTGATGTACAATGCATAAAAATAGATTACCAAAGATAATACCGGTCTTTGCAGCAGCTGCGCTAGTATACAATGTGCTCTCTGCCAATGCCTATGCTGATGGCACTACAGGAGTACCGGTTTCGGCAACTATCGAAGAACCTGTTGAAACATACATCAAAAGAATCGATCCTGCATCAAATACAACTCCGCAGTGGGAGCGAGTAACTCCTGAATCTGCTTATTTTAATGGATTATTAGATAATGACCCTCTGCTGGCTAAAGATAGATACGAATGGATGGATTACCTGCCGCTTACCACGGAGCAGGTAAAAGCCGCAAGTAGGGAGAGTGAAGCCTTTTATGATCACCTTGATCACCTGACTAATTTCAAAATATATACGGTAAAAAAGGGAAACACTCTCTTTCGAATCTGGGAAAACGAATACTACGAACACAATGGTTTTTTTTTTCCCTTTACCGAATTTCTTAAAGAAGTAAAAACAGAAAATCCTCAGAAAAGGCTGGACAATCTTATGCCAGGGGACGATTTATACATACCTTATCGATAAGTAGATTACTGCCTATCCTACTTTAGCGCAGACGACATATCCGAATATGTTCCAGGTATGCGTGTCTAGGTTGTCCGGGTTTGTTTCTAGGAAAATAACATACCAACCTTTGGGCTTGCCTCCGACCATATTTGTTGGATAAGCGCCCGCTAGAGCTGGTCGTATAGCATCAGAAACTGCGCTATTAGCGCCAACTGTAGCCCCCCAGCTTAAAGCAGTCTTGCCTGCAGGACAGTCTATTGGTAAACCTTGTAAATTTTCTTTACTGGTAGGACCAGCCTTTGACACTATTTCCAGCTCTGAAATCCCAGGCGTCCCTTGCGGACCAGCTAGTCCGGTATCTCCTTTCTCTCCCTTAGCTCCAGCCGGACCTTTTTCCCCTGGCGCCCCCTGCAGTCCTGAATCGCCTGTTTCTCCTTTCTCGCCCTGCAGTCCCTGATAGTCCTTGCGGACCTTCTGGTCCAGCAGGACCTTGCGGTCCAGGAGCAGCGCATCCATTCAAGAGAATGAGCATGATCACCATAGCCGCAAATACCGGTGCAAATTTAGAGAGAATATCTTTTTTTGTCATTTACGTTTTGGAACGCCATTATATTAATAAATCTTTTTACTATAATGTTTCTATTATGTTTCTATTTTGGAGAATAGTTCTACTAAACTGTTCCATCCGCAAAATCTTTATAAAGAACCTATAATTTTGCACCTTTATGGCCCGCCTTAGAAAATTCTCAGCATACCAGAACCTGGAACGCCCTTACACTCGGATTAGTAAGTATACTAAAAAGAACTTTGTCCGAGGCGGATTTCCTCACAAAAAGATTGTCCGTTACAATATGGGCACTGAGAAAAAGTACGATACCTTGATCCAATTAAATGCCGGTCGAAGCATGAACATCCGCCAGGAAGCCTTAGAATCTGCCAGAGTTGTGTCTAACCGCTATCTGGAAAAGACCTTGGGTAAAAACTTCTACCTGCGCTTGAAAGTATATCCATTTCACGTTCTGCGGGAAAACCCCTTAGCTTCAGGAGCAGGTGCAGATCGTATGAGCACCGGTATGAAGATGTCCTATGGTAAGACCATCGGCTGTGCTGCCAGGATCAGGGAAGGCCAGACCGTCTTTGAATTACTTGTCGATAAAGCC
>CAYIEF010000052.1:0-6886 GCA_964362365.1 uncultured Methanosarcinales archaeon
TGACCTCGCAAAGAACCGGCTTCAGAAACAACCAAATCATCAGTATCGGCTTCCTTTTCGCGGAAAGGACGAACTTGTTCCTGATTTTTTCTTTCCTGTTCTGCCCGCATCTGCGCCTTGATCAGTTCTGTCAGTAAGTATTGGTTGTGCATGTTATTTGCTCTTGATTTCGGTTTTAGTTCTATAAGTATACTTGGATTCCGGTTGTTGAGCTTCCATGCGCTGAAGGAAGTATGTTTCAAGAATCTTCAATTTTTCATCGATGTGAAGAAGTCTTTCTCTATAAATAGGTTCTCTCTGTTTGCGGTAATCTGGATTTAAAAGCAAACCTGGATTTTCAAAAACGGCAATATCAAATGGTATAATTGCACTACAAAGAAAAGCTACATATGCTTCAAAATATTTTTCTCTAAAATAAGACCGTCTACAGCCACGAAGTTTAATCGAGCCAAAAGTATGTCGAGTTACTAGGCCAGGAATTTTAGGATCGGGCTCACTTGTACCAGGAGGAAATCGTTCAATATAAGTATATTTTGTAGAAGGATGAAATATATCTTCCAAAGAACCATGCGAACGGACCCATAAATGTTCAATATCGATTCCTCGCCTTCGTAAATCCTCGTTGATAGGCTTTTTTATCATAAACATTTAATCAAAGGCTTCTTTAAAAAATTTTCCTTTCAATATTTACTCTAGCATATAAATCATTATATACAAAAATTCTAACCCCAAATCATGTCTAAGATAGTCCTTCTGCCAGAAGATCTGATCAACAAAATAGCTGCCGGTGAAGTTATTGGACGCCCTGCTTCGGTCATAAAAGAACTTATCGAAAATTCACTAGACGCGGGCGCTACAAAAATCACCGTAGAATTAGAAGAATCTGGAAAAAAACGCATCAAAATAACCGATAACGGCGAAGGCATGTCCCAGGAAGATGCAGAAAAATCTATCCTCAGGCATGCTACCAGTAAAATTCGTTCTGTGGAAGATTTATTTTCCATCAAGACTTTAGGTTTTCGCGGAGAGGCATTAGCCAGCATCGCTGCAGTTTCCAAGTTATCAATAATCACCAAGCAAAAAAACAGTATTGAAGGCTTTGCTTTACAAATTGAAGGTGGAAATATCCTAAGCAGAAATATTGTTGGAACAGAACAAGGAACAATTTTAGACGTACAAGATATTTTCTTCAATACTCCCGCAAGAAAAAAATTTCTGAAAACTGATGCAGTTGAATTAAAACATTGCTTGGATGTTGTCACCCATTATGCCCTTGCTAATCCATCGGTAACTTTTAAGTGCTTACATAACAATTACACGCTCCTGCATTCGCCGGCTCTGAACGATGCCAGAAGCACTATCGCCTCTATCTATGGAGTACAAACGGCTAAAGAATTATTAGAAGTGAAATATCAAGATGAAAAAGTGAAGATAACCGGCTTCATTTCTAAACCGTATCATGTACGTAATGATAAAAATCAGCAAGTCTTGTTTGTAAACTGCCGATGGATCAAGAATACTGATATTACTAATGCGGTATACGAAGGATACCATTCTACCTTATTTGTGAACAAGCATCCGGTGTTTGTGCTGCATCTGCAATTGGATCCAGAAACCATTGATGTAAATGTGCATCCGCAGAAGCAGGAGATCAAAATCGAGCAGAAGGAACAGGTTGCTAATACTGTTTCACTGGCGGTACGGGAAGCATTGCAGAGCAACAAATTGATGCCGACAGTTGATGTGAATACCGAACAACAGATCACCTTTGGAACTCCTCTCCCTGGAAAAAAAGTCAAGACCGCAGTGAAGTATCCCTTTGAACCCAGTGCGCAGACGGTGTTTGCAGTAGAAGAAACAAGTGCAGTGTATGCTGATAAGGAAAGCAAACTAATAGTTGCAGAACACTATCAAAGCACGAAATTAGTACAGGAAAAATTACCTTCTATGAAACTCTTCGGGCAGGTGCATAAGACCTATTTTTTAGCAGAAACGGAAGGCGGATTATTTTACATTGACCAGCACGCTGCTCATGAGCGAGTGATGTATGAATCACTGCTGAACCAATTCCTGCATGACAAGGTAGAAGTACAGCAATTGCTGCAGGGAGAAGTGCTAGAAGTTTCAACTGCCGAGAGATTATTGCTAGAAGAGAAAAAAGAAGAATTACAGAAACTCGGTTTTGAATTAGAATATTTCGGCGGAAATGCCTTTGTGGTGAAAACGATTCCTTTGGTGTATGGAAAAGTAAAAGTTAAAGAATTACTGCATGATATCCTTTCCATGTTAGAAAACAAAAAAAGCATTCTGGAAAAGAAAGAAGAAATCCTTACTCGTATGGCTTGCCGGGCGGCAGTGATGGCGGGAGACGTAATAACAATTCCACAGATGGAGAAGATTATGGCAGAATTATCAAAGACAGAATTACCTTTTACCTGCCCGCATGGAAGGCCTACTTTGATGAAAGTTACGGTTGATGAATTAGAGAAGAAGTTTAGAAGAAAATAAGGTCTGCTAACTCACAAAATATATAAACAATTCATTTTTAAAGCTTAAGGGGGGTTAAATCTTGGTAGGAATTAGTGATTCTAATCTAAATGCAGGGGATCTATGCTGGATTGTTATAAATAGCAATCCTAGGGAATACTATCTTGGAGAATTTATTGGATCAGTCTCGCGTGAATATGAAACCAGCCTCTGGAAAGATTCTTTCTTATTGGGGATTCAGGAGCGACACCCCACGCAAATTCTTCGTAAAGAAATTCCTCTACCTAAAATAAAACCAGTTAGGGCAAGATTGATCGATCCGCGAGTAGAAGCTATGCCTTCAGACAGTCTGCCTTTTTTAGGAGAACCCCTATGTCATTACGCTGTTCTTCCTTATCAGCAGGGAAAAATATACCTGAAAGCAGATAACCCAGGACAATTCCAAGACTTAGAACAAGCCTTATATCAACTTTCTTATAGAGCATACCAGAAAATTTAAGTAATCTTTTTTCTTTCTTCTGATAGATGATCCTCATAAATCTCGTAATACTGTTTGCTTCCTTAGCATTACTTATTAAGAGTTCAGATTATTTTGTCAAAGCTGCTTCTTCCATCGCCCAAAGGTTAGGCGTTTCAGAGTTCATCATCGGACTTACTATTGTTGCGGTAGGAACTTCCCTGCCGGAGCTGGCTTCGTCAATAACTGCCTCATTTTTAAGACAGGATGAGATCATTATCGGTAATATTGTTGGATCGAATATCGCCAATATTCTGCTGATCTTAGGCGTATCCGCAATAATACGACCAGTAACCTTTGGTTTAGAAGTACTGTATTTTGCCGTACCGGTGCTCATATTTATCAGTATAGTGCTATTGCTGTTAATGAAAAACTATAAGCAGATTACCAGAACCCATGGTTTGATATTAGTAGCATTTTATGCCTTGTTTTTATTAATTCTGACCCAATTTGTTTATTAGAAATTTTTGCAAAATTATCTAATCGTGTTTAGGTCAGGGTAAAGATTTTCAAACTCTCTAAGGATATTTTCTAAAAGATGTTTGGATCTTTGATACCGTTGTTTTAATCGAACTCTTTTCCATAATACTTCATCCGGAACGGCTTCCGCTTTTTCTATCAAAGTATGTAAGGTCTCATTAGGTGAAGATTGTAAAAATAGTTTAGCTTTGCCTATAGCAAACTGGCGTTGTTCAGGAGTCATAGCCTGTTCTTTTAGACCCCCGTATTTTAATGCCCAAAATTTTTCCTTTTCAGGAAGAAGAACGTAGCGCACATCATTATCATGAACGGCAAACCAATCTCCTTTTTCACTTACATCTGGATCCTTATCCTTATATGGGATGAAAGGTTCCTGTATTTTAAGAAAAGGCAAATGACGAGATGCAGCCATCCAAGATAATGTGCTACCTAAATCATCGTTTATATATTGACCATCAGGAAGCATTTTTGCAAAGACACCTTGGATCTGCACTTTTTTACCGGTTCTTCCTGTTCCCGTCAATACAATTTCGTTATAGCCTGAAGAACAAATTCCAGACGTATATGCCAAGACCGAATCCGGATTATCTATTTCCCGAAGATCTCGCTCAGCATATAATTTTTTAACCTCATCTAATCCGCCAAAGAAGAGGGTTCCAATATCTCGTGAAGCTGTCCTTAGAATATTATCTACGGGAACAGTAAGGATATATCCCCCCGGAGCCCAGGTTGATCTATGATTTTCGTCAATAAGTGAAGTAGAAATTATGGGCTTTTCTGCAATCCTTTCTGGATCTTGTAGAAGGTCTATCTTGTTAGCTCTAAAATCAATTTTCCTTTCCACGGCCAGTTCACAAAGCATCTGTTTTTGCATAAGGCGGCTAACACTATATCCATCATGAACAGCATGTACCAGATAACGAAAGTTCTTACCATGTGAGTGAGGGTCAGTCAGAGAGGTTTCCCAGTCAGATATGTTTCCGCCTCGATCATCAAAACTATATAGTATTCTTCTCAAAGAATGATCGTCAAGTTCAGGACCTTGTGAGATCCAGGTGTAATTGAATCTTTCACTATCAAGAGGTTTTAATTTAAAATTAGCTGATAATCCCTTGAATTTCTCCAAATCGATTTCATACTTTTCAACCATAGTGTCTATTTAGGCCCTTTATTTATCAACTTTGCCCCCTAATAGTGACAAATTATTTTAACTAAATATTTAAAAACAATCTTTCTATTAGTCCTCTTTAGTATGAAATTTAAAACATTTACCTTAGACCCTTTCCAGGAGGAAGCGGTCAAGGCTATCGAAGAAAATAATTCTGTGATGGTCTCTGCGCCAACGGGAAGCGGAAAGACTTTAGTGGCTGATTTTATTATCGAAAAGCATAAGGATGACGATAAACGCATCGTCTATACTGCGCCCATCAAAGCGCTTTCTAATCAGAAGTATAAGGATTTCTCCAAAGAGTATGGTGAAGCTAAAGTGGGCCTGATGACAGGAGATATAGTCATCAATCCTCATGCTAAAATAGTGATCATGACTACCGAGATTTACCGTAATATGGTAGTCAGCCAGGATTCTGATGTAGGCGATATTGCCTATGTCATCTTTGATGAGATTCATTATATCAATGACATTGAGCGCGGTTATGTTTGGGAAGAATCAATAATATATTCTCCTGCTTCAGTACGTTTTTTGTGTTTGTCTGCCACTATTCCTAACGCGCAAGAATTCAGTAATTGGATCCAGGCCATCAAGAAGCATCCGGTGAAAACAGTTATTTCTACCAAAAGAAATGTTCCTTTAGAGCATTTATTTTATGATGAAGAGCTGGGTATAACTACTTTGGAGAAAATTCGCGAAGCAAGATCAATCCCTAAGTACCATCATGTAATTAGAGGCAAGAAGGGTAAAAGAGAGAAAGAACCTGAACCGAATCACTTAGAATTGATCAAAGAGATCGGCAAAGAGAATATGCCGGCTTTATTTTTCTCTTTTTCTCGAAGAGATTGCCAGGTGAAAGCCAAAGAATTGGCAAAATTGAATCTCTTTGAACGAGATTCTTCTCTGGTGCAGTATATGAATTCCAAACTGGCAGAAGTGCCCAGTGAAGTGAATCGGTTAAGTTCTACCGGCTTGTTGAAGGAGACGTTATCACAGGGGATTGCTTTTCACCATGCCGGATTATTGCCGGTGATCAAAGGTATTGTAGAGGATTTATTTGGCATGGGGAAAATCAAAGTGTTGTATACGACGGAAACATTTGCCGTAGGTATCAACATGCCCGCGAGAACAGTAATATTCAACAGCTTGCGGAAATATGATGGGTATAATTTTAGATATTTGAATTCTAAAGAATATTTCCAGATCGCTGGTAGAGCAGGTAGACGGGGGATAGATGTTAAGGGAACAGTTGTCAGTATGATCTATCGGCCGACTTTCAATTATCAAGAGATTCAAAAAATCACTTCCAAAGATGTAGAGCCGATCAAATCGCAATTCAAATTGTCTATAAATACTGTATTGAATTTGATTAATCTGCACGAGCCGGCGCAGATTGAACGGATTTTGCGGATGTCGTTTTATTCCTACCAGCAGTTCGGGGAAAATTATGCCAAAGTGCCGACGAAAGTGTTATTGTACCGTTATAACAGTATTGTCAAGATGTTGGTGAAGTATGGCTATGTAGAAAATGAGACTTTAACGGTGAAAGGACACTTTGCATCCAAGATCTTTGCCGATGAGATAACTATCGGAGAGATCTTTGCCACTGACTTCATTGAGAAGCTCGATGAGTATCAAGTGTTGTTGTTGGTTTGTGCTTTAGCGTATGAATCTAGAATAGGTCATGAATTCAAGCAAGTGTTTAAAGATGAAAAATTCCGGGAGTTGGTGCAGTTGATTAGAGGAAATGCGTACCTTTCTAAAGAGAAGAAATTTGAAGATTTACAGTTCTTGACTACCTTTATCCATCCTATCTATCATGGCAAGAGCTTCTTTGACGTGTTGAAGCTGTGTAATTTACTTGAGGGAGACTTGATACGGTTGTATTCACAGGTCAATGATCGATTGGGACAAATTAGGAAGGCTAGCACTGATTATAAAGTGTTGAATAAGGTAGAGAATTGTAGACGTATTATTGATCAGGCCTTAGAAGGGATATATTTGGTTTGAGGGAAGGAGAGGCCGGTGGTGGCTAGTAGAGCATGTTTTAGAGATTTAATGAACAAAGCAAAGAAGAAGGGATTTTTTATAAATGGTGCGAGGAGTGCAAATCATAGTCTCTCCCAGCACCATTTATAAAAAATCAACCATTTAACAATAAAATATGACCTATGCAGACTACGAATGGTTTCTGAAAGAAAATCTTACTAAATATGCAGGTAAATGGGTTGCTA
>CAYIEF010000053.1:0-6871 GCA_964362365.1 uncultured Methanosarcinales archaeon
TATTACCCTAGCTATTACAAAGATTACATCTTTCCTTCCCCTTGATATTTTTTCATCAGGTCTTCCTTTTCTGATTTCTTTTGAGAAGTAAAGGCATGAAGTAAGACTACATCATCTTGAAGCGCCTTTTCGATACAATCCCCTAAATATTTATTCAAAGAAATGTTTTTGAGTATGGAGATTATCTTAGCTTGAGAATGTAGTTCCTTCCGTAAATCGATGTTCACCCTTTTAACCACAAAGAAAAATCATAAGTATCAGTATTATAACTTTTTCCATTCTTGGGTATGTTGTTAGGAAAAGTAGTGTTGATATGAAAATTAGAAAAATAATAAAGATAATTTTTAAGTGTGTGGCGCAGGCCTATTTATATTTGATAATAAGAACATTAGGTAGCGATAAAATACTACAGATATCTATATTTTAATCTCTATAACTAGTTCTCGGAATTTCAATAAGCAGATTACAAAAAAAATAATACAACAACACTTTCTTAAAATTTACGACAAATCAAATAAATATTTATAATCTAGAACAAAAATCTTTTCTCTGCACTGGTGGGTGCAATTAAAGAAAATCCTGAAAAAGAGGATTTTCTAAAATCAAATGTAGCGAAATTAATCGCAGCATTCATCCCTAACCATAAATGGTGGGGATTTCTGCTCATTTGGTTTTTAAAAAATCAAAAATAGAGGGTGATATTATGAAAAAAAGAGTAGGATTACTTTTAGTAGTCGCAACATTGTTTATGTTAGTACTAGGATATACAGCATTTGCGGTAAATAAAGCAGATGCGGTGAGTGGAGCATCCTTAACGGTAGGAAGTTCTAATAAATTTACTGCCACAACTCCTGGCAACACCGGAGCTCAAGGTGGAAACGTGACCTTTGTCAACGTCACCACCACCAGAAGCACCGTCAAATGGGCAGGCTTTCTGGGAAGGGTAACGTCATCACTAAAGTTAGGATTTAGCACCGATGTCCTGTACGATTTTGGCAGTGCTAACACCAGCCAGATTAAAACAGTCTTTGCTTCTCCAGATACAGCATTTAACTTTGGTAACTTGGTAAACGCCACGACTGCTGCTCTGGATAGTGTTTGGGGCTTTCCGCAAGGCCACGTTGATTCTGCAACCAGAACATTTACTGTCTCCGATCAAACTGTAGCACAGGTTTCTAATGTCAAGGCAGTGGGATTGAATGCTTATACGGCCGGTAACGGAACTTCTGGTAACTCAACTTTAAGTACGCGTATATACAACAGCAGCGTTTTTGCTGATACCGCTTCGCCAGCTTCTACCTTTGATTTTGCCTTTGGCACCAAAGTAGTACAAGAACAGCGTGATTTTAGAAACCAGTCCGTGGTTGATTACGAATTAGTCGTACCGGTAAATACTTCTGGTTTAAGCGGGGTGCAGACCTATTACTTCTTCTTAGATGTAGAATAAGGAGAATTTTTTTCTTTATTTATTTTTTTATAAAATATGAACTTATTATTTCTATCCAAAATACGCCGCTTTCTCCTGAATTTCTTTGGACCGAGCAGTGGTGAAGTATTCTTCAAGATGTTTGTATACTTCTTCAATTTCCTTATCGACAGACGGCTTGACTACCTCCAAAGCACTCAGGAAATGTTCCCTCTTGACCGTCTTGGCATTCAAATCCTCTCGTAGAGCGATCATCGCTGCTTCCCTGCATACCCCTTCTATATCCGCGCCAACATACCCTTCCGTCTTCTCAGCTAACTCCTCAATGTTCATATCTTTCGCTTTAGGCATCTTCTCAGTATAGATCTCAAAGATTTTCTTTCTGCCTTTAATGTCCGGAATAGGAGTCAGGATAATGCGATCAAATCTTCCCTGCCTCAAGAGAGCAGGATCGAGCATGTCTGGACGATTGGTAGCTGCGACGATAACCACATCATTCAAGCTTTCTAATCCATCCATCTCGGTAAGCATCTGATTGACGATGCGTTCTGAAACTCTGCTATCTCCCCCTTCGGAATGCCGCTTCGGCACTAAAGCGTCAATTTCATCAAAGAACAAAATAGTAGGGGCAGTCTGCCGTGCTTTTCTAAATATTTCACGTACTGCCTTTTCAGACTCACCTACCCACTTGCTTAACAAGCTAGGGCCATTCACTAAAATAAAATTTGCTTCACTTTCTTTAGCAATAGCTTTCGCCAGTAATGTTTTTCCAGTTCCTGGCGGGCCGTACAATAAGATTCCTCGCGGCGGCCTAATACCTAAACGTTTGAACACTTCCGGCTTTTTGAGCGGCCATTCTACTGCTTCCTGTAATTTTCCTTTTACTTCTTCCAAACCGCCAATATCTTCCCAACCTACGTCTGGAGTCTCTACCAAAACTTCCCGCATCGCGCTGGGGCGTACGACCTTCAACGCTTCTAGGAAATCTTCCTGGGTGACCATCAGTTTTTCTAATATTTCTTTAGGGATAGGTTGTCCTTCATCAATGCCTTCCACCTTTAAATCTGGAAGGATTCTTCGCAGCACAATCATAGCTGCTTCTTTCGCTAACGAATTAAGGTCAGCGCCAACAAACCCATGGGTCACTCTAGCCAGTTCTTCTAAGGTAACATTTTTTGCCAAAGGCATGTTTCGAGTATGGATTTTCAAAATATCTAATCTACCTCTTCGGTCGGGAACGCGAATCTCGATCTCCCGATCAAATCGTCCCGGTCTTCTCAGAGCAGGATCAAGCATATTTGGCATGTTGGTAGCCGCAATGACAATAACCTTTCCACGGCTTTTCAATCCGTCCATCAATCCTAGCAACTGTGCTACCACTCGTTTTTCTACATCTCCCCTCGTTTCCTCGCGTTTAGTGGCGATAGCATCTATTTCGTCAAAGAAAATAATGGACGGAGCATTCTGTTCTGCCTCTTCAAACTTCTTTCGCAGATTGGCTTCTGAGTTATGGGCGAAAATACCACCATATCCCGCAACAAAATTATGGCAGTATGGCACTGACAAGTCATACACATATTCAGGCTGATTTTCTTCTTCGATAACTTCTTTAACCTGATCAAAGGCAAGATCGCCAAACTGCAGTTCAGGAAGATATTTTTGCAGAACCGTCTGGCCGATGCTTTGAGAATTCTTCCAAGCAGAAAGGCTAGATTCCGAATTTACTAATTCTTTAATTTTCCCGGTTATCGGGACCTGAGTTTCTCTGGAAAATTTTTGTGAATTACAGTACGTGAAAATATGAGAGTTGCGTTCAGAGGAAACAAAACCAATTTCTTTAAATTTTTCTAAATTCTGGTAGCTGGCGAATGTTAATCTTTTAGCATTTTCTGATTTTTTATCATAGATTTTCGCAATTATACTAAAACGCAACAGCAGATGGGCAATACCGTCTATAAGTTCAGCTGAAGCTGAAGAAACTTCCACCTGTGGTGCTAGGCCGTGCCTATTGACAGAACCATCTCCAGAAAAGTACCCTCGTAGAAAAGCAGCTAAACATGACTGATCTATATTATAAATAATTCCGGGAACTTCTTTTGAGGCCGAACCTGATTTAAAACCAAGAGCCTGCATAACCGCGCATAACGTTTTTGAGTTAATGAAAACATCAGAACCATAAGAATTTTTCTTGGAATAGATTGCGCAGTGGCCAAATAAGGGCATACATAACTTAAAGAGATAATCTACTTCGTTTTCATGAAGATGTAAGCGTACTCCTCCGTTTCTTTGATAACTTCCTTCCGCTAGCCACCAGCCAAAGAATTCAGAAAGCTGCGTGGTAATCTGCAGGAGAACAGGCATTCTACTTCTTTTCGTGCCAAGTTGTAATTCACGCTTATGCATAAGTATACCGGCCTCATCCATAAGACGGCAGAATTTAGATACAGGAACACCTACTTTTTTAGAGATGATATCATACCAATACTTATCTCTTATTCCTAAAATCTCAGCACACTTCTGAACTCCTAATTTTTTCTGAGCTTGGCGCAAATACTCCTGACCATTTTTAATTTGCAAGCCGTGATCGTTTTGCTTCAGTAAATCCAGCAAGTCAATTACGTAGATTGGTTCTTTAGGGAAGGGCAGATTACGGGGGGTAACCAAGTACGATTTTCCAGGAATTAAATCTACTGTTTTTATCTCTTCTATGCCAGCAGTTCCTAGTGTGAAAAGGCTATGATCTGCAGTTACGCTGATCTGTTTTCCAGACTTGGTAGTTACTTTATAGAGTTTGCTGCTGCGCTTATGCTTAATAAGATCACTAATAGGCTGAACCACAATATTATAATCTTTGTCAAAACACACTATCTGTAAGTCGCGCCTATTCTGCTCAACCAGTTCACCGATTTTTATTCTCTTAAATAAGCCTTTTTCAGATACCAGAACCTTCTCATCGTAAGGAAGCGATTCGCCATAAAATTTGGAAATTACTTCTGGACCATTGATTAAGATGAAATGTGAATTTGTCTCTGAAGCTACTGCTTTTGCTAACAGAGTTTTACCTGTCCCAGGAGGGCCATGCAGCAATACTCCCTTCGGCGGTTCGATGCCCAGCTTCTGGAAAATTTCCGGATGCTTTAATGGAAGTTCGATCATCTCCCGCACTTTTTTGATCTCGTCGCCTAAGCCGCCGATATCTTCGTAGTTGACTTCTAAGCTGATAGTTTCTTCTTCCAGAGCTTCTACTGCCTTAGGATTGAACTCCACTTCTGTATCCGCAGTCACTACCACGATATCTTTCTTAGGATTGGTTTCAACCACCACAAATTTCAAAGCGCCGAATCCGTATCCCGCAAAATGGGATTCCATCATGGTAAAAATATCATTGACATCTTTCTCTTGAAAAGGATGAGTTCGTCGCCTAGATCGACCCAGCGAAACTATGTCTCCCTTTACTAACGCTTTGCCTAACAAACCCTGCTTGAACAATTCAGAGGAAGCCTTAATCATCACGCCTTTATTGACCGGAGCGATGGTAACTTTTGCTGCCGGTTTGACTTCGGCCTTACGGATAGTCACTAGTTCACCAATAGAAGTCCTGGCATTCTTACGCACATTTCCATCCATGCGGACGATGTTTAACCCGATGTCACCCGGATAAGCCCGATCTACTATAGCAGCTGTTTTTCTCTCTCCGTTGATTTCCACCACATCACCAGGATTGACCTCGATCTGCTTCATGAAAGTAGAATCTATCTTGACGATGCCTTTATTGACATCATCCTGTACTGCTTCCATCACTTTTAATCTAATTTCTGTGGCCATAGGTACGAATAGTTGTTAACCCCCTTTAGACATCACCCTAATAAAGTTTATGCTTTGCTTATTTTAAAAAGTTTATGGTTTATTTGGAAGAGAATTGGTTTTGTTTCTTTAAAGTCCCGTATTCTTTTTTTGGGATGGTTATGGTTTCCATATCTATTAATAATAAATTCTTTTCTTTATATATTTTCCTACTTCAACCCTATAGCCTTCCCATCCAAACACCATTCTTCTTGTATAGGAACGCCAAAATAGGTTAAAATAGTCGGAGCAATATCTACTTGCGTTGGTACAGGCAGAACCTCTCCTTTCCGCACCGCTGGACCATGCATGATCAAGGGCACTTTCATCGCTTCTTCACCAACTCCATCGTGGCTTTTGCCTTTTCCCCCGTGGTCACTGGTTAGGATAGTGAGCCAGCGTTCCTTGCCGTAAGCAGGTCGCTTCTTCACTGCATTCATGAGCATTCCAACGTAATGATCAATTGTTTCTATCTCTAAAAGATACTCATGAACCTCTGGACTAAAACCATGATCATGCCCAACCATATCTACCTGTCCAAAATAGGCGAACATCACATCTATACTTCTATGCTCTAGTAGATACGCAGCAGTTTCTGCAACTTTTCTATCGCCCTCTTCTTCGAAAGGATGATAGATTTTCTGGTCAGCCTTAGTAATAATCAATTTAGTGATCCAATCTAGGCTGGCAACGACGCAGGTATTAAAGTTCTGATTGTGGCTCTCCAGCCTGCTGATAAGTGTTGGATACTGCCGATAATTAGCTCCCGCAAAAGAATTGTCTTTAATACCATTACTCTTAACTCCATGTTTGTTTTCCCATACTCCGGTAAAAATATTTGACCATCCCGGTCCGGTAATGGTATGTGCTCCAGTACGCGCTTCTAAACTATACACACCTTCAGCCATCAAAGAATCAATGTTGGGTGTGGCTGCCTGCAGTAACGCATCCGGGCGCAATCCATCTACCCCTATCAGCAATACTTTTTCAAAACCTGGCTGTCGCTGATATACGCGACGCAAATCTCTGGCAATCAGACAACCACCCACTCCGGCACCTACTAAACCGCCGATAAACGCTCTTCTACTTAACGACATTATAAAAAAGAAGAATATCTGTAAAGCTTAAAAAGTTTTGGAAACGAGAGATTAAAAAATAAAAATTACTTCTTTTCAACTACTGACCCAGGCCTTACTTTCGGCAACGGAAGCGGGCTAGGCAGATTTACATCTTCGCTGATCTTGATCGCCTGGATGTTTCCTTTGTGCAGTGCGGCATTGATGATCTGCTCCATCACCCCCATGGGAATTTTCTTGCTCTTCTTCCACAATGTTTTTACTTCTTCAACTACCGCGGAATCATCAACAAAAAGCACTTGCCCTTCCACATCAATTTTTCCCAAATCAGGTTCATAGTGGCAGGCAAAATCAAAGGTAAACTTAAGGCCTTTCTTTCCTTCTACTGAGAAATCGAGATCTTCCACATCCTTGATAGAAACATTATTGTTGATCTTAATCTGGCCGCCCTTCGCTTTGAGGCTGCGCTCTGCATTTACTTTATGAACATTTATTTTTACAATTGGCATAATAAACCACCTTTTCT
>CAYIEF010000054.1:0-6870 GCA_964362365.1 uncultured Methanosarcinales archaeon
GTAAATACTGTTGTTTCTATTTAATATTTTTGCAAAGAGAAATAACAAAAATAAAATTAAGGCTGGGGTGGAGGAAGTATAGGCGGAGTATTATTCCCCCCAAATATTGTTCCCCAGAAGTCTTTAGTGCCGTTCTGCACTTCCAAGCGCCTGACTAACATAGACGGAGATACGACAGACACTGGCACCCAGCCAGATTCTGCACCGCACCTACCGTTCCAAGCTTGGGCATCATTTCCAAAGGCAACAATCTCATCAAGCATGCTCAACGGCGTTCCTATTACTTCCACTGGTCTGACTAAAGTTTCCTTTCCTGTTTTCACCTCAACTTTATAGGTCAACTTCGGCATAACTTTAAAAGCCTGGAAACTACTGTAGGCGCTGGTTGTAGTGAGGCCTCCTTGGGATTGGCGGAAGATAAGGTAAAAGTCCTTTCCCTGCGCGATTGCTTCTTTTTTAGCTAGTTCTTTTAATTTATCAAAAGGAACAGATTTTTCCGGAACCAGCATAGTATTGCCCATTCTGGCGACTGGATCAGAAACTCCTTGTGCCCGGCCATGGCCGTTAGAGTTGGTAAAGCCTGGAATCGGTCTCCTGGACATTAGATAATCTTTCAGCATCCCTTTCTCTATGAGGGTAACTTTTTGAGTAGGAACCCCTTCGTCGTCGTGGTGGTAGTGCCCGTTCAAATACTTATCACCGAATTTTGCCAGTGTAGGGTCGTCAACTAAAGTAACGAGATCAGAGGTTACCTTCTGTCCTACTTTGCCTTTAAACGTCTTCCCAGAGTGTTCGCTAATTTGTCTCTCTCCCTCAAGGCGATGGCCTACCACTTCGTGCCAGAAAACACCGGAATTGTCGCTGTCCAAAATCACTGGCACTGCTGTGGGTTCAAGTTTAGGAGCGTTCTTTAAATCCCTTAATTCTTTCACCATTTCATTGGCAAGAGTGATTAAGGTGCTTTCATCGGGCATTTCTCCTGGAGTACGATAGTTCAAGACCCTGTACGTGCCAAGATGTTCGCCTTGGTCGGTCATGGTTTCAGCATCCATGGAGAAAGAATAAAATGCTGATGACTGAACAATTTTTGTTCCCTCAGTATTGATGAAATAGGTGGTCTCTTTCTCTCCCCTAAATCTCACATTAGAGTCGAGAAGGTCATTCTTATTCTCAAACTCCTTACTTACTTTTTTGGCAAGAGCCTCTAAATTCTTAGCATAAAATGAAAGCTGAACATCCTTCCCCCAACAAACACTGGCTTTCTCTTTTGAGAAATCTGCCACTCCATTCATCTCTTTGTCCTTAATCTTGCTGATCTCTTCAGTCTTTTTTTGATAAAAATTCTTCTCAGCGCTTTTTATTGCATCATCACTGGCTAACCATAGTGCTCTCTTGAGGGCGTAAGGAGAACCACTAGAGGGAAGACCAAAAGAACGATAGCTCATCCCTTCCTGGTCATAGCTGCCTACCCTGACCTCTGCCTTAACACTCACATCCTTGGTCTGCTCGGAACTCGTCGATCCATATGTTGCAGTGACAAATCCACTTTCAGTAACATGAATACTCTGACTCATATAAAATGGCGTTTCATAGCCCTGCATCCTCAGCTTGTCTTTTGAACGGCTGAATTCTGATTCGAGAGCAGTCATAACTGTCTGTCTTTCCAGACCACTAAGTCGGCGTTCACATTGATAAAGGCTATCTCTTTTTTGATGATTGTCTGCAGTTTTTGCCGGCGACGCAATAGCTAACGGCGAGCAAGCAGCGGTTAAATAAGCTGGTAACAAGACCGAAAGCAAAGGTGTTTTCATAGTAGTTTCCTCCTGGTTGATTTTTACTGGTAGAACTGTGAGGTTTATAATGATTATTTAACTGGAGAACACACATATTCATTTGAATTTAATCTCACATCTCTTGCGGCGCTTCTATTCCCAGCAGATTCAATCCATTCTCTAACACTTGCCGCACCCCATCTACCAGCAATAATCGCGCTTTGGTATGGTTTTTCTCTTCCGACAACACCGGGCATTGGTGGTAGAATTCATTGAATGCTTGCGATAAAGTGATTAGGTATTGCGCTAAATGGTGCGGTTTATACGTTTCTGCCGTTTTTAGCACGGTCTCAGGAAACAGGGCTAGTAACTTTACTATAGCCAGTTCTTCTTGCAGCGCAAATAATTCAAAATTGACGGGATACTGTGCTGCAAGATGATATTCTTTTGTTGCCTTCCGTAAAATGGAACAAGCCCGTACATGGGTATATTGCAAATACGGCCCAGTTTCTCCTTCAAAGCTCAGCGATTCTTCAGGATTATAGGCCATATCTCTCGCCGCATCGGTATGCAGCATATAAAATTTAATGGCTGCCAAGGAAATTTGGTCCGCGCGTTTTTGCACTTCGTCTTTACTTAAATGCGGGTGCCGTTTCTTGACTTCAGCAGCCGCCAGTTCTGAAACTTCGTCGAGGACGTCATCGGCATCAACAACGGTCCCTTCTCTCGACTTCATACGGCCGGAAGGTAAATTAACCAAGCCATAACTAAGATGATACAAGTTTTGGGCATACTTCAACCCCAACATTTCTAAAATCCTGAATAGTTGTTGGAAATGCAATTTTTGTTCTGAAGCAACAACATAAATCATCTGCTGAAACTTGAAGTCTCGGTAGCGGATGGTAGCGAGATACATATCTTGGGTAATGTAAATCGACGTTTCGTCTCCGCGCAGCAGAACTTTGTCTGGGATTCCATGCTGCTGCAAAGGAGCAATGACCGCACCATTTGCCGGATCTTTCTGAAAAATTCTTTTTTTCACTCCTTCCTGCACTAATTCTTTTCCTTTTTCGTAGTACGCTGATTCAGCGTATTCTTTTTCAAAAGAGATACCGAAGCGTTTATAGGTTTGGGCAAAACCATCCAGCACCCAGCGATTCATTTTTGACCATAACGCTCTCGTTTCATGGTCATGGCGTTCCCATTTTAACAATAATTCCATTGCTTCATTTTTTAACGCTTCTGCAGTTTTTCCATCTTCTTTTGCTTTTTTCGCGAACAGCACGTAAAAATCACCTACAAAATGGTCTCCTTTCTTATCCGGTTCTTTTTCGTGTCCCCATTTCTGGTACGCTAACATGGACTGGCAGATATGGATGCCCCGGTCGTTAATGATATTGACCGGATGCACTTCGTTGCCCGCAAAAGAAAGTATTCTGCACATAGCATTGCCCAAAGCCATGTTGCGGAGATGCCCTAAATGAAGCGGCTTATTGGTATTTGGTCCGCAGTATTCAATGACTATTCTTTTGCCCTTGAATCCTTTAGGTTTACCATAATGCTTTGCTTCTTTGTAAATAGTGGTTAAAGTTGCTTTGGCTAAGGTGTTGTGCTTGATAAAAAAATTTAGATATGGTCCGGCAACTTCTGCTTTGGAAACAAATTCCGGAAGTTTTAATCTTTCCTTCAGTTTCTCTGCCTCTTCTTTGGCATTCTTTCCCAATTTAAAGCAAGGGAAGGCATAATCTCCCAGTTTAGGATCGGGTGGAATAGAAATGAGATTAGTTAATTCTTCATCAGAGAGCTTAGTCTCTTTTGCTAACAGTGCAATAATTTCTTGCTTGAAATTCATCTTTAAATAGAAATGAACTTGTTTTATATATTTTGCTGGGAGAAGTCGCGAAGGGATAAATTACGCAACCAATCTATGCGGGGAATTGTATCTGTATTGCTCATTAGAAAATTCTCTTGAGAAATCTACCATAAGAGAACGAAGTTCTTCTAAAATCTTAGAATTAGCTGGGACATTTCCCAGTTCAAATCTAAGTAGCCTCATTTCTAATGCTAATTCTGAATACTGTTTAATCTATTTCTCTGAATTTTTTCTAACCGCTCTCCAAAGAGGAAGATATGGGAAATGGGGCTCAGTAAGAGCAGTATCAGTATACTTCAATTGATATTTTCCTAAAATTTCAGCAAATTCTCGAACATGACTAAAATCGTAATTTCTCTCTAAAAGATAATTATCAATTTCTATTGCTCCCTGTGATGCTAATTCAGAAAGATACCAAAGAGAATTTTCTAGTCTTTCAGGATTATGCCCCATCTTTTCAACATAAAAATTTCTCAGTTCACTCATAATCATTTTTAGTCGTGCTATAATATATAAATTTTTTGGATAATTTGCCCCGTAGCGATTGGACTTAACGAAGAATTTTTCAAGTCATTACAAAGTAGCAGAATTCTTCCTCTTATCCAATACTATTACTTTCACTTTCCCTCCACAGAAAGCGCGAATCAAATCACTTGCTTCAGTTACTATCTCTCTCTGCTTAGCTGAACTAACCGGAGGAAGGAATTCAAAATGCACTAATGCTGAAGTTGAACTAGGTTTTAATGCTGTGGTTGTATTCTTCCAATAATCTAATTTTTTACCTAACATTCTCTTTGCATCCCGATAAGAAATATCCTTTTTTGTAACTTCAAAACTAATATCTCCTTGCAGTTTGCTTGGATCATCAGCACCGAAAGGAACGATGTGCTTCAAGGCCAGATAGCGCAAGAGTGCAGTCACAGTATCTTTTGTTTTAAGATTTTGTTTGTGCAATGCTTTCTGCAATAATAATTCGACGGAAGTGTCGTAATGTTTTGCTTTCCTGCCGAATTCCTCTTTCGCCACATTCCAAGGAGCTATCAACAGATGACTTTTGACAGTATCTTTGTTAAACGTTAACAAAATTACCTTCTGCACCTCTGCCAGAAGATGATTTGCTTTTGCGGTTTTACTTTTGTTATCAATCCCTTCTGCCTTCACAAAAGCAACTTTCAATTGCGGAAACTTCTTGAAAACTTCCGGTTTAATGCTGATTTTCATTTTTTAGTTTTCTTATTTTGTTCTTCAGAGTGGAAAATTCCGAGCAATCTTTGCAGTATCCCTCTCTTTTCATGCGAATGTTTCACTCCAAAATGCTTGGTTAAAAGATCTACATCATTGCGGATATCCTGTAACAGCTTGACTTTTTTTCTTTCCCTGTAAATCTGCATTATGGCTAGGATCACATAGATGCCAAAGATTCCGCCTACCAACAAGCTTATTTTTTGCAGGATCGGCTGAAGAGCATTGGTGAGAAAATTATCCGGCAGGGCTAATTCTTCGGATCCAGGAAGAGTTTGCGCCAAAACGCTTAATGAACTCAGCAACAGCATTACGCCAAAAATAAAGATATTTCTCTTTTTCATCCTAACCTCTTTTGTAGAACTAATGTTTTTGGATATTTATAGCTTGTGGTTGGAATAATCCTAAAAAGTCAAAAATTTTATAAAGAAGCTAGGGGCTTTAAGCTTAACTTATAGCCCCGTCGTCTAGCGGACTAGGATAGAGTTTGAGACTGTAACTTTACAGCTCAAATATAACCCTTTGGTCCAATCGGAAGATAGGCTTTGACAGCGGTTCGAATCATAAGGGCAGTTTGCCCTTATCAACCCCCGACCCTTCGGGGAAAACGAAAGTCCGCTCGGGGCTATTTTTTCTTATTCCGTTCCTGATCAGAGCCTTCCCAAGGTTTTTCATCATCACCATAATGCCAATTTTCATTTATTCTTCTAAAATTAATAAACAAAGTCCAAACAGGTTTATGTACGATAACTCTATGGGCTTTATGTGCTTTCACAAAATTAAATAAGATTCTTAGTTTGGCTTTCTTACTATCTTTATGTAGCTCACGATATTTGCCAAAAATAAAAGAAACACCATTCCAAGGATGGGTATGAAAAGATTCATCGCTTGAATGTATTCTATGGATTTTCACATGCGGCATAACGTAATATCTAGTCAGGGCTGGTCCTGCTGTCGAGTAATTAAAAAATTTTTTAAAAAGATTTTCAAGCATTTTGATTACGCACGGTGCTTGTTATATAATCTTTATGATTTTTTAGATTAGAAAATAATCCACCAAACCTTTTTAAATAAACATCGTTTTAACATTCTATTCGAGAGACAGATCGGTCTAGGCTCGTCTGTGCTGGAGATGCGTATAATTACTCATTCTCCGACAAAAGAAAAGATAAAGATTTTACGTGGCGCTCGGCGAGGCAGGGGTTGTCCCTACGGGATGCCGAGCAGGACTCACGAAGTGAGGCCGTCGAGCCGCCTACAAAGTAAAATCATCATGGAGTTGATTGAATATGGCAAAAATGCATTCACGAGCGCGAGGAAAAAGCGGAAGTACCAAACCTGTCAAAAGAGTTCCAGGCTGGGCCCCCTACAAAGGGCCAGATGTAGAGAAACTTATCGTTAAGTACGCAAAAGCAGGAAAGAATACGTCTGAAATCGGTCTTTTGCTAAGAGACGCGCACGGCGTAGGTAGCGTCAAAGCATCAACCGGGAAAAAAGTTTATGGAATCTTGCAAGAAAAAGGCTTGACCAAAGAGATGCCAGAAGATCTACGAAATCTCATCAAGAAAATGGTTTACATCCAGCGCCATATGGAAAAGAACAAGCAGGATCAAACTGCCAAACGAGGATTGTTATTGACTAATTCCAAGATCAGGCGTTTGGTTAAATATTACCAAAGAACTGAACGGCTTCCAGTAGATTGGAAGCTGGACATGGATAGACTGAAGATTTATCTGGAATAAAGTTTTAGTTTTTGTTTTTCTTTGTTTCTTTTAGAAAACATTTTAAACTAAGAAGTATTTTTCTTTTCATGGTCAAAAAAATTGATGATCAAACTTTAGATAGGGCAATTGTTTCTTTATGGGATGACTATGCTTTTTCTGTCGGTAAGACTGAGTTAGGGATGCATAAAGAGTACCGTTTAAGTTCAGGAGAATCCTTACAGGATGAATGTTTCTCTGTGTCTTTATATGAAAACACCCC
>CAYIEF010000055.1:0-6681 GCA_964362365.1 uncultured Methanosarcinales archaeon
CTGGAAAGGATGTACATTTCGTAGCAGAGAAAACTCAAGGATTACAGTTAATTAACGAAGTAATTGATAAAAATAACAAAGAAATTCTTCTCATTGAATCTGAAAACCCAGTCGCTATCGGTTACCAATCCCATCTTGAAAATGCTGGATTTACTGTTGAAAAGTATCTCTCCCGCGATCCTTACCAAACTAACCTTGAATTCGCACAAAAAGCAAAAGAAGAAAAAGATATTCGCTCCTTCATCATCCTTGATGCAGAACTAGGCTACAATGCTGTTTCCGTCGCTCCTTACGCCGCACTCAATAACTATTATGTTCTTTTTGCCAATGCTGAGAACAGCGGCCAGATAAGCGACTTTGTTACAGAAGAAGGAGAGTTCTCGTTGTATGGACACTTGGATAGAAGAGTTAAAGAAGAACTCCAACCTTTAAGTACTCAGATTATTGACCAGGGTGATGATTATCAAGATAACCTAGAAATAGTTTTCCGCTTTCTGGAACAGCAGCCCACAAAACAAATCATCTTTACCAGCGGAGAAGTTTTGGAGAAAAGTTTTTTCAACAAAGAATTCCCGGTCCTTTTAATCGGGACAGACAATATTCCTGAACCAACGCTTGATTTTCTTCAAGATTCAAGCGTCACCACTGCGGTGGTGGTAGGTTATGATTTATTATCTAATGCCAAAAAGATTAAGGATGCAACAGGAATTAAAGTCTTGCTGAAATATGGGCAGGGAAGAAATTCAGAGTTATATGCCCTAGATGTCTTTCCGCTTCCGAAGTACGAAGCTAACATCGATATCAGCAGCATCCAATACAATACCCTTAGCAAGAAGTTGGAAGTTATCTATAAGAATACCGGCAATGTACACACCCAGGTACAAGCGCTTTCTCACCGTATTATGAGCGATGGAAATATTGTTGCCGAAGTAGGAGACGAAAAACCTTTCTTGCTCAATCCTGATGATGCTCTAACCATCCAATATGATGCCGATCTTTTATCCTATTTAGATACTGAAATAACTGTAGAAAGCACAGTCGTATACGGGCAGAGCGCTGCCTCGCTGACTAAGCTTTTCATAAAAAAAGGGATTCTCGTAGAAACGGTTACGGTAGAAGATTCTTCTAAGATTTCCCTCGAAAAAACAGAATACAATAAAAGAGCAAAAAGATTTGAAATCGCTATTCGCAATCAGGGACAGAAATATGTATACGCTGACCTGGAAATAGTAGATGTAAGCATCGACGACGAAAAAATAACCTTCGGATCAGCAGCACAAGCAGTACCTCCTGGAAAAACAACTATCTTTATCGTAGAAGCAGCTCTTGAGGAAGCTGATTTTGAAAATAATAAGCTCATTACTGTTCGGGCCCGATATGGAGAACGGGAAGGAATATTGCTCAAAACACTGGTTCGGGAATTTGAGTTAAAATTTACGGAAAGCCGATACAAGCCGCTTCTTTTATTAGCGGTGGTCATCATACTGGCAGTAATGCTAAAATACAGAAAAAAGAGAAAGATATGAAGCAAAGTAAGAATACCAGCAGCTTTTATCCTGCATTAACACTTATAATTTTTTTTATACTAATCATTGCATCGCTTATCTTTAATACTTTAATATCTAAAGAAGATATTTTAACCGGCGGAGCGGTATCAACGCCTGCAGAAGAAGGAAATGTCGCTTACGCTAATGCCAGCAAAAGTGATGATTCCGGATTCTGGCAGGGGTACTTTGGCGAAATTACCGTTGACGCCTCTGCTTCTACGCCATCTTCAACCGCACGGAGGGGAAATGTCACCGAACGTAATCTAGTTCTTCCTTGCCTTGGGAATGAGATTTATGCCAGTGCGCAAAATGAGATCTCCTTTGAAAATATAGGAGCTGGAACAAAAGAGGCGGTTGATACTTTTCTAAATTTAAACAGCAGCCATCTTGAATCTGGTTCAAAAGTATTTACCACTACCAGAGATTTTGTAGTCTCTTCAAGCTCAATCACCAATATTCCTGCCACTTTTATGAAAGTCTCTGGCTCTTCCGATAGCCCTTTTGCGGTAGGCGTTCTTAATCAATCTAATATTCTGGTTTTTCTAAGCAATGTTTCTTTGGACACCGTTGGATTTGATAGCAACACCCATGATTACCAGATGATGGTTCCAGTAAACCAGAGTGAATTAACCTATTACTTTTTTAGTGATTGTGAAGCTGCAGCTCCCGCGCCTACACCAGCACTTACTATTCCTTCTGGACCATCAAAAGCCGGCAAAATCATTTTTCCTCCAGAAGAAGAAGAAAAAGTAATTGCAATAGAAATTATAGGAAAAGAAGGGAAATTGATCGCTCCGGGCTATCCAATAGCCGTCACTGTTTTGAAAGGCCAGAAGAAGACAACAACAATAGAAGTTTCCAATATCGGGGAAGGCGAAGTTACTAACGTTTACCTTTTCATTACCGGCCTTCCCTTAGATGTTTTTACTATTACTCCTGAAAAATATGACCTTTTATCTCCAAATGAAAAACAGGCATTTCTGATAGAATTCCAAGGAAATCTAGAAGCAGGAACATATGATATACAAGCAGTAATCGTTTCTGATCAAGGATCTTCCTTCATTGAAGGAGTGCTTATTGTAAAAGAACTTCCACCGGAACCAAAACTTCCATTAGCGGGAGCAGCAACCGGATTAGTTAGCCAGTACGGGAAAATGTTGCTGCTTTTCATGCTGCTGCTTATTTCACTATTAGTGGGCGCTGCTCTTTGGCATCTTCTAGCAAAGAGACTTCTGAAAACAAAAATCAGAAAGAAAAGAAGAGCATAAATATTCTTGATGATTAAGAACATCGATATTAAGAACAAATAGAATCCATATCTAAAAAGAAATCAACGGTAGAGCTTCCGGGCTTATAATCACGAATTAAGGCAGGTATTTTAATTTCGTAATCATATACGCCAAACTTTCCAGCCTTAGATTGATTGATGTTAGCTATAAATACAAGATCCTCTTTATCACCTACGTCAAATTGCCGATTAAACACTTGAGTATTGTCTGAGGTATCCCAAAGGATTCCAGTCTTAAAAGCAGCAGTATTGGTGCTGTTTATGATCGGAACAGTAGCGATGGTTTGGCCAAACAGAGTAAAGGAAGTAGTTTCTCGGGGGAACAATTTAAAGGCTTGTAACGGAGTAGTACCAAATCTGGTCCATTCCACGCTGATGGAATCATCAAAATTAGTCATATTCAAAACCGTATCTAAATCTATAAAGTCGTTCAGCGCAGGGATAGCGCTCTCCCTTCGTCCGATCGCTTGCAGCGAACTAAAATCAACATTGCTGTCCGTATCCGCAACCAGGAGATTACATCCTGCTGTTTCTTTTTCAAAAAGAGAATCAAAACCAATACCTAATGCGGTTATAGCGCGCGCTTTTCCAAAATAAGTATGGTATGCGCTTATGGAAATATCCTTGCTAGCCTGGTTATTGCTTTCATTGGTTTCGGGGATGATGTTGTTAGGATCCAAAACAATCTTTATGGCATTGGGGCCAATTTCTGCTTTCCAAAGCTGGGCAACCGAAGCGCTGGAAAAAGCCGGAACAGAAACAGTGGCATTTCCTATCGGCACGATATCGTCAAAAAATACGACTAAAACGCTGCTGGCATTTTGATTTCCAGCGTTAATGAAGGTTGCGTTAATGATAATTTCTTCTCTTTCAATAGGCGCATTATTGCTAAAAGTTAGGTTAGATGAAGTGATCTGCAGATCGATTGCCGCTATAACAGTAACCGTGAAAAGAAAAAAAAATGAAGATAAAATAATGATGAATCTCATTTTACTTTCTCTTCATCAGGGCAGCGGAATGCTTAGCGTGCGATGACTTAATGTGCTCAAGCAGGCGCATCTCTTTTTCTGACGCTTCTGGAAACAGTTGGTTATAAAGGCCGGCAATTTCATTTAAGACTTGGCGCAGATGCATAAACTCTTTCTTCTCCACCGCATATTGAAGAAGTGTATGTTTGGTAAGCAAGGCCATCTTCTGTTTAATCCGTTCAGAAGAACAGTTTGCTTTTTCTTTTTTACCAGATGAGACTTCATTCTGGATGCAGAAGAGATGATAAAACTTTACTGCTTTTTCAAAATCTAATACATGAAGCGCCTCTTCTGTTTTCTTTAACAACATTGAAGGCATCGAATCAAATAAAGGTGTCAGTCCTGCCTGGGCATATTCATCATGGGCATAATAGGCAGAGACCATACCTGCCTCATCTGTTTTTTTCTTTTTTCTTTTGGGGAGGTATTTTTTGATGCCATCAAAAGAAGGGAAATCATGCTCTACTCTCAAGCTGATTTCTTTCTCTGAATAGATTAAGGAGTAGATGAAAAGAACCACGATGGATATAATTCCCACACCTATGCCAAGGTCATAGAAGGATATTTCTTCTGCAATAGACACAACTGCATTGCCAGTAAGAAAATCCCATTTTGAGCTATTATCATCCTTACTTGTAGCTGATGCAGAAGGAGTCGTTCTTGGCACGGCCAATGTTACTGTTTTTGCTACACTCTCTGTATCGGCTTGTTTTTGTAAGAGGTAAGTATAGGTTAGTTCACCATTTTCAGGGACGGAATAGTATAACAGCGGATCAGAATCTATAATTTCTGCCTCTTTTCCCAAAATCATTTCCTCAACAGAAGGAGCCAGCTCTTTAGGGATATATTCAAGCAAAGAAAATGCTCCCGAAGATGAAACTGCTTCTTCCTTTTCTTTTACTTCCTTTCTGATAAAGGTTAATTTTTCCTTGGTTCCATTAAGATAGGTTACTTCAACATTCTGCTTGGTTGCGGTCGCCACAACGCTCGACTGCACTCCTTTTGCTGACTGTAAAAATTCTTCTTTTTCTTCTTGACTCAGGGATGGATTTTTTACCTCAAGATAAGAAAAAATAACCCTTGAAAGCTGCTGTTCCTCTAGCGCTCCTGCGATAAAAGATTCTTCCGTTTCAATTTTAATCTCAGAAATAATAGTATCTCTAACGTTATCGATCTCATCTTGTAGTGCCTGAAATTCTTCTTGTACATTTTCATCAGCAAGATTCTCATTTTTTAATAATCCTAACTCTTCTTTCTTCTTTAACAGCAGTACCTTGGCTTCTTTGATACGTTCCGATGGCTCCAAGATTGAAGATACTAAAGAGAGTTCATCCACTTTAAACTTAGTTCGTAAAACATTAAATTCTTCCAATAAAGCATCAGCTTTAGTAATCATTTCGTCAATTTCGCTCAGGGTGAACTTCACTTTAGCCGTAGATTGCTCACTGTTTTCGGTAGAAACTACAGCCGCATCAAGCGAAATGCCTTTGATCAACACGGAAACATCTTCTGAAACGGGCCCTTCATTTCCCGCCTCATCAACGGCAGAAATGTGATAGTTATAGGTTTTGCCAATAGAAACAAGCGTATCCGTAAAAGAGGTTTTAGTAGTTGTTCCATAATAAGAATAATCATTGTTTTCATCAGAGGAGCGGTAAATATTGAAATTCTTAATCTCTTCAGAGGGTAATTTCCAGGTAAGTTTTACTTGTAAGCCTCGCTGCTCTACCGCAGCAAGCGGTCCTGGAACACTCGGCGGTTGGGTATCTATCAGAAAAACATTTTCCCCAGTGATATACGAACCAGCATTTCCTGACAGATCAGTTGAGGAAAAGCTAAAAGAGCACACTTCATTCAGACTTGCTTGACTTATGATGATGTATCCTTTCCAGGAAGATCCTGAACCGGTTACTGGAACAGAAACACTATTTCCATTACAAGTATAGGAAAGGGAAGGCACCGGCTTGAGCGGTTCAGAGGTAGTGATGGTGACTTCTGTTGTTCCTAGGGAGAGGGGCGATAATTTACTTAAGCTGATCATCGCCGTAGGAGGAGCATTTATTTCCACAGAAACAGGGTAATCAGACTGAGCTTCGTTTCCTGCAGAATCTTTACAGCGAACATAATAAGTGTAAAAGTTATCAACTAAATTTTGCAGAGGAACTTTATGCGACTTTCCGCCAGTAATCTGAAACATATACTGTTGGTTAGCATAGGCAACACCAGAAATAGTACTATATTTGCAGGTTGCATCTTCATTAGTAGTTACTTCAAGGGTCATGTAAGATGTAGGAATAACTCCTTCTGGAGAATAACTTAGTACGCTTGGCGGGGTGTTATCATTGGCATAGACTGTAATAGTGCTCACTGCTTCTCCTTGAGAAGAACCAAGATTTCCTTCAGTATTAGAAAAGTTAAGATGTAAAGTGTATACACCAGGGAGATCATTGCATTGGACCTGCCAGGACGGATTAACAGATAAAATGCCAGGCGTTATTGAACCAAGATACAGTGAGGAACTAACAATGCTTACTCCGCCATTACTCGGTTCAGAAAGCAATACCGCAGTTACATTTTCAATAGTTTGATTTCCTGTATTCTGAATATTCTGTGCGGTGATAGTAACATTCTGAGGATATATGCCGCAAAGATTTACAGCAGAAGGAGAGAGTGTTTCAACAGAAAGATTGGCATCTAAAAGAGGCATACATAATAAAAAGACTACTAAAAGTAAATACAAAAGTAAATACCCTCGTTTTGTTTTTTTCTTTTTCATGGTTTACCTTATCTATAACCTTATCTATAAACATCGTATCAC
>CAYIEF010000056.1:0-6625 GCA_964362365.1 uncultured Methanosarcinales archaeon
ACTTCCGCCAACTCTTCTTTGTTCTTCACTGCTCCTTTTTTCTGGATATGCTTTTTTATCTTTGCCAGCTCCCATTCTCGGGATGAAGGGATATAACGCTTGATAGAATAATTTGGGATGTTCTGCTCTTCCTCCTCCAGTGTCTGATGCAGCTTCTGTAATTCTCTGGCTAATCGTTTTTGTTCTAACGTTTCGCTGGTTTTCGTTATCAACGGAATTTTTGTAAGGATCTTTACTTTCTTAAGCGGCATCTTATCCACACTTCCCAACTCTTGATTTACATTTTCCAAATATTCATTCCATTGTTTTTTTCGGGCCGGCTCTTCTAAAACAGTAATCGCTTTTTTTTGTTTTGATAAAGATGCTTTCAATTCTTCCTGCAGTTTTTTGCTTTCGTGCTTCAGCGCAATATCTAACGAGGAAGGTACTTCTTCACGAACTCTTGACTTCTTAATTTTCATAGCCTCTACTCCTGCAATTTCTTGTTTGACCTCTTCTAGATGATCGTCCCACTCGCTTTTTTCCCGAGGAGTTTCTAACACCGTTATTTGTTTTGTATTTTTCTTTGTTTTAGATAAAGATGCTTTCAATTCTTCCTGCAGTTTTTTGCTTTCATAATTTAAAGCAATATCTAGGGTGGAAGGTACTTCTTCACGAACTTTTGACTTCTTAATTTTCATAGCCTCTACTCCTGCAATTTCTTGTTTGACCTCTTCTAGATGATCATCCCATTCTGTTTTTTCCTGGGAAACTTCCAGAACTAAAGGCGTTTTTTGGTAGCCATGCAATTGCGCGTTAATTTTTCGCAAGGTGTGTTCCAAATGTATCTCTTCCATATTAGGTACTTTGGTCAATTTTTTTGCTTTTTTTTTAGGAGCTTCATCCTTCGCCGCACGTAGATTTTTCAACTCCTTATTTACGCGCTCTAAATTATTATCCAAAGACCTGTCTTTCTCTACTCCTGCCGAGAATTCTTCTTCATCCACTATCTGTGGATACCAGGATTGCTGTTTGGGCGTTCGTAAGGCACGTACCAAATACCCTGAAAATACCATCAGCGCGGCAAAAATGACCAAGCCGATAAAATAATCTTTTAATTCAACGGGCTGAACCGCAGTAGCTCCGCTGGTAATGGTGCCAGCAGTTCCTAACACAAATACTTTCAGACTCTGGGGGAAACCAGTTAATAAAGTGATTACGATGGCTATGCTGAGGAATAAAAAAGCTCTTTCTTTGCTGAGAAGGGCTTTTGAATAATGTTCATCCATAGCAGGATAGAAAATAATTATACTTTATTAATGTTCTTCAGAAGATGCAATGTCCGCTTTTTGTTCTGCTTCTTTAGCCGCCTTCTTAGCTACTTTCTCCAACTCCTCTTTCAGCTCTTCAAAGCTAAGATATCTGTAAGGAAAATCTTCTTCAGGCATTCCGCCGGGCAGATCAGTTTTACTTACATACACGAGAGGTTTCTTATCCTTCACTTTCTTGTAGAGTTGGACCTGTTTATCCAAAGGATATCCAGATGAGCCGCTGACATCAAAAACGAAGATCACTATTTTCGCCAATTCTTCCAGCACCAATTCTGCCTGCATCTCGATGTTATTCATCTTCTCCGGGCGAGCTAATGTTCCAGGAAGGTCAAGAACCTGTACTTTAACTCCGTCAAAAGTCATGTAGCCGGCATTAATAGTCTTGGTAGTAAAAGCATATGCCGCTGTTTTTGCTTTAGTGCTGCTCAGCTTATTCAGCAAGGTAGATTTTCCTACGTTAGGAAAACCGTAAATGCACACCGTGAACATGTCTTTGATGTCAGGATAGGTTCGCATGATCCTTCGAGATTCTTCCAGATATTTCAGATTCTGGTCGATCTGTTTAAGGGTAGAAGAAACCCGGCCATAAAATTCCGTAGAAGCTTTGCGGATGTACGGCTGCTCCTGCGCGCGATTAATTTTGCTGACATACTCGCGGTGCAGGGTGCGTATCCGCTTGCTGGCCCAGTTCACTGCGCCCAACGACTTCTTTAATTCTGCAAAATCCAAAGTCAGTTTCATCAATTTGATATAGAACTCCGGCAAGATGGAAGTTTGCGGGAATTGTTCTACGATTTTATCTAATTTAGAAACAATTTCATCCTTTACTATATCTAATTTCAAGCTTTCTTTCTTCTTGATCACTTGCATCCAGCTGCCTTCTAACTTCTTTTGCTTCTCCTTTTCCCGCGCTTTCCTGAAAGCTATATCTAGCAAAACCTTGCTGCTGTCGACTGGCGGAAGTTTCTCAAAATTCATAGATACTGTAAAATAGCGGTTGTATTTTAAATGTTTGTTAGGGAAATATGATCATTATATTCATAGCCTCTTTTCGCACGCAAACTCTAAAGAATTTTTTCCTAATCTCAACGACTTTTTTCTTTCTTTCCCACAACATTTAAATAACATAAATTCCCTTTAACACTAAAAAGAGGCGAACATGCAGAATACATTCTTCGAAGTGGGCTTGGTAATTGGTATCGCTACTCTCATCAGTATTTTGGTGCGTTATCTTAGACAGCCGTTAATCATAGGCTACATTCTTGCTGGAATTATCGTAGGGCCTTCTCTCTTGAATCTGATCAGCTCTCCTGACACTATCACTTTATTTTCCCGCATGGGGGTGGCTTTACTATTGTTTGTAGTAGGATTAGGTTTAAATCCAAAAGTTATCAAAGAAGTCGGCGTGGTTTCCATGGTCACCGGAGTAGGGCAAGCTCTGTTTACAATTATAGTTGGCTTTTTCCTTTCCACAGCCTTGGGATTTTCTAAACTGACCTCGCTCTACATAGGCCTTGCTCTGGCTTTCAGCAGTACCATCCTTATTCTTAAACTACTTTCAGATAAAAATGAGCTGGATTCATTGTACGGAAAAATATCTATAGGATTTTTACTGGTGCAAGACCTTTTGGCAATTTTCACGCTGATCATACTCTCTTCACTAAATGGCGGCACGAACACTCAAACCTTGGTTCTCAGTGTTGCGCTTAAAGGGATACTATTGTTGGTTGGTTTATTTCTAATAGGCTTATATCTTCTTCCTTACCTAACAAAGATAGTTGCCAAAAGCCAGGAGATGCTTCTTCTCTTTTCTATCAGCTGGGCCTTTGCGCTGTCGTTGTTATTCTATAAAGCAGGATTTTCATTGGAAATTGGTGCTCTCATTGCCGGAGTAACCCTCTCCCTTTCACCCTACCGTTATGAAATCAGTTCAAAAATGAAGCCGCTGCGGGATTTCTTTTTAGTTCTCTTTTTTATAATGCTCGGTTACCAATTAGGATTTACTGAACTGCAGCAGAATATTGTTCCTGTAATTGTATTTTCACTGCTGGTTTTGATCGGCAATCCTCTTTCCATCTTAATCCTCATGGGCCTGATGGGGCATACCAAAAGGAATGGATTTCTGGCCGGCTGGACGGTAGCGCAGATCGGCGAGTTTTCTCATATCCTCATAGCATTGGGAATCAGCATAGGCCATTTAGGAAAGGAAATTGTTTCCATCATCACTGCTGTCACGCTCATAACTATTGCTATCTCCAGTTATTTAGTCCTGTATGCGGGGAGAATTTATCCTTACGTCTCAAAATACTTAACTATTTTTGAAAAAAAGAATGTAAGGGCGGCGGTTCATCCTCTAGGTTCTAAAAAATATGAAGTTATTCTGTTTGGCTGCGACCGTGTTGGCCATGATTTAATCATGCTCTTCAAGAAAATGAAACAAAAATTTTTGATCATAGACCATAATCCAGAGATAGTTTCTTCATTGAGCAAAAAGGGGATGAAATGCATCTACGGCGATGCTTCAGATATGGAACTGCTGGACGAATTACATCTTCCCAAAGCAAAAATGGTGGTTTCCACTATCCCTGACTTTGAGATTAACACCAATATCATAAGCAGGGTCCGGGATGTGAATAGTTCTGCAGTAATTGTGGTGGTTTCTCATCATCCTGAAGAAGCCATAGATTTATATGGAAAAGGCGCCAGTTATGTAATCTTGCCGCATCTTTTAGGCGGCTATCATGCTTCCATGCTTATCGAGAAACATGGATTGAGCTTCGACAAATTCTTGAAGGAAAAAATAAAGCATCTGGAGCATTTGAAGATTGCTGCGAATGAAAAGAGAAAGTTGGTGTCGGTGCGGTATTAAGGATCGCAGTGTTTTAGCAAAGTAATTTTTGCTTCTGGATAAGGATGGTGTTTTGGAAAAGCTTCTTTAAAAATTTCATAGCTTTTGAGAAGATTTTCTTCCCCTAATAATTCTTGGTCTGTATGTTCAATTGATATTTTATCTGTTCCTAATCTGATAATGAGGGATCCATGTTTTAGCTCTTCAGCAATGTAAAGCAGCATTTCTTCATACATCTTTTGTGCTTCAGGAAAAATAGGGTAAAGATTTAATGTGTCTATAGCAATGCCATTGCCGAGAAATTCTACATGATAATAGCGGAAATTAGTAGCAACATAAAATGGTTGTACGGTTTCGAAATCTATTATAGTTTGAGAAGAGGTTCCATTAGCTACATATAACCCCTCTTGAAAATGTAAATACAGGCTTCCATTGGCTACTTGTTTGCCGGAACCAACTTCACAAAGAGTAGTTCTCGGATCAAATGCATAGTTAAGTATGTAATCATTATGACCAACACCCGTTATCTCGCCATGCGCATAACTTTTACCAGTTTCCTTGATTTTACCTTCCAACGTTTTGACGATATAATCCGCTGCCTTTTTTGCCGGCGGTTCTTTTGGAAGCAGTCTCTGTACTTCTATTGGTTCATCTTCCATAACAATGGGGTTATTCTCTAATTCAATGATAACAATAGGCGATTTTATCTCTTTAGGAGCAGCACAGCTAAGGTACAATGGGAGAAGAGCTAAAGCATATTTCATAATCCCACCGAAAGAGAATTATTTTATAACTATTTATGCGCTCTAGAATATACTCAATCAAAATACTCTACATCACGCGAAGAAATAATTGTTTCCTTCTTTTCCGAGTTTTCAATTTCTTTTTTCTTTTTGTATTCGCTGAATTCAGTTACCACCTTCTTAGGTTCATCTACTTTAATCGGCGTAGTCATCTCCTTCATAGCCATGCCTTTGTTGTAATTAATATTCCCACATTTAATACAGTTGAAATATGGCCCGAACTTTCCGCTTCTGGTCTCTAACCAAGAGCCGCAGGTGCACCTAATCTCTTCTATCTTCTGCTTGGTATGCAATCGGCAGACATTCAGTCCTTGTTCATTCTTAGAAGTAGCGATCTTGTCGCAGAAGGGGCAATGGGAAACTTTGTATTCGCCATAGGTTTTCTGCCGGCGGAAGTTTTTCATTCTCTCATCTCACGATATCATTTCTTCAATTTCTCTCTTTAAAGAAGAAATATATAGATCAAACTGCATCCCTACACTTTTCCACATCTCTTTACTTATATCTAGACCTTGATACTTATTCTTGTTTCGTATAGTCCTGATATTCTCTAAAAATTTCCAATCTAATTCTAACTCTTCGAAATAAGAAATAGTAAAGGCAAATAAAGCTTGATGATTACTGGTTTTTTGTTTTTCAAAACGCATTAATTGGTCGCAAAGCTCTCTAACAACATCATAATGAATGTTAAAAATGACTCGCCAGCTAGGACTCTTGAGCTTACGCAACTCTTTTCCAAACTGATAATCTTCCATGGCCATAGTTAAAACTTTCTTCACTTCATCTTTATCAAGATGAGCTTCCTCGTAGAGTCCTTCTGTCGAAAGCTGTTCATATACTTCTTTTGCGGTTCTTTCCTTAGCCATGAATTCGTACCTCAAATGGTTCTGTATTCTCAGTTATGAAGAAGCCTTTGGCAATATTTGGAATGACGGTCTGATCCAACTCTTTCTTAAGCATTGCTGTAGTTCGATACGCAAATATTTGTATATCACGATGCAGCCTAATTTCATACATCCCTTTCTCAAACTCTGTATCATCTCCATAGATAAACAAATCTATGTCGCTGGACTTGCTCCAATCGCCGCGGGCAAAACTCCCAAATAAAATGGCGGTCTTAATGCCATTGCAGGAATTAAGATTTTCAAAAAGCCCACTTTCTTCCAGCATTCTTAATCCGTATAATCTTTTTTCGGAACGAAACTTCGCCGAATCTCTGTTTGCAAGGTAGTACGGCATTTTTCCCTTTTTCTTTATCCGTATAACAAATTTATCTTTGAGCAATTCTTTGAGGAAATGATTGACTCTTTCCCTGCTTATTCCTGATTCTGCCAAAATCGCTTCGAAATGCCACCTTCGCAGCGTATGCTGGAAAAATAATGATTTGATTTTTTCTTTCATATTAGTATGAAAATTCGAACTATTATTTAAACTTTATCGTCCTTTTATCTTGTGTTAATATCCTCTCCAGCACCACAATCCATAAAAAGCACTCATTAGCAAATCTCATATGCTTCTTGAACTCTTCCTTGCTATGTTCTTAGGGATTTTGTGCGGAATAGTCACCGGCCTCGTCCCCGGCATCCATGTTAATCTCGTATCAGTCTTGCTCATCTCTTTCTCAGCAGTCCTTCTGACTTACACTTCACCAATCGTCTTAGCAG
>CAYIEF010000057.1:0-6460 GCA_964362365.1 uncultured Methanosarcinales archaeon
TCATTTTAAGAAAAATAAAAATCAGATAGTCCTTAATTCAGTTTAAAGCTTCCTCTTTCTCACTTCCCCCACCACATCCCTCACAAATCCTTGAACCGAAAGATCAAACTTAACATCCCCATTCCTATCTCTAACTGCAAGTACTTTCTTCTCTACTTCCTTATCACCGACCGTCACAATATATCCTGCTCTCTCTTGAGTAGCATCCCTGACTTTCTTCCCAATACTTTCCGTACGATCATCCAACTCTGCCCTAATATTCTGCTCTAAAAGTAATGTAACCACAGATTTAGCAAATTCAATATTTCTATCATTCACCGTCACAATCTTCACCTGCACTGGACTAAGCCATAAGGGAAACTTTCCTGCAAAGTGTTCGATCAGCACACTCATAAATCTCTCCAAGGAACCGGAAATCGCCCTATGGATAACCACCGGCCTCTCTTTCTTACTCTCTTCATTCATGTAACCAAGATCAAACCGTTGAGGCAGATTAAAATCACATTGTATTGTGGCTAACTGCCATTCCCTTCCAAGTGAATCTTTAAACAAGAAATCTAATTTAGGACCATAAAAGGCAGCCTCTCCTTCTATGCGTCTGTAATTCAATTTATTTTCCCGAGCCGCTTCTTCTAACGCTCCTTCGGCAATCTTCCACGCTTCTTCCGTCCCTAAATATTTTGACTTATCCTCTCCTCGTACCGATAATGAAACCCAATACTCCTTATCCATGCCTAAGGTACTATAAAACGAACGAATCACCGACACAATAGTTGCAACTTCCTGCTTGATCTGCGAAACTCTGCAAAATAAGTGTCCATCGTCTTGAGTAATCGCTCTAACCCGGCTCAAACCCAACAATTGTCCGGACTTCTCATCTCTATAGATAGTAGCCGGCTCAAAGAAACGAACTGGCAGATCCCTATACGAATACGAAAATGAATCAAAAATCTGCATATGGTGCGGACAGTTCATCGGCTTCAAGATAAAATTATCCGTCTTCCCTTTCACTTTGAACAATTCGTCACCAAACTTATCCCAATGTCCGCTCGTCTTATACAACTGCTCCTTGGCAATATGCGGGGTCCAAACTTTCTGATAGCCTTTATCCTTATGTAATTCCCATAAATAATTAATAATCTCTTCCCGAATAATCATACCATTCGGCGCCAATAATGGTAACCCCGAACCAACCAGCTCAGAAGTCACAAACAATCTCATCTCCTTACCTATTTTTAGATGTGATCTAGCCTCAGCTTCTTCCTTATTCTTCAGGAACGCTTCTAACTTTTTTGCATCATCAAAACCAACTACATACACCCTAGTCAATTGTGTATTATTAGCATTATTCTTCCAATACACTTTAGACTGATTCAATACTTTCAACGCTTTTACTTTCTCCAAACCGGCAAAAGGATCTTTATACAAGGGAACAACTTTCATGCCATCAACACTATAACCAACTGCGCTCTTGCCTATATCCTGTGCCATGCTCTTCTGCAAAGCATTAGTAATCTGCTGCACCGGAATCTTTTCTATCGGAAAATGCTTAGCTAGTTCAGAACAAGCTTGTTCTTCTACTGAAGCAGCCTCATCAACATGAATCTCCGCACCAGCCATATCCACATAGGCCTGATTGTGATAGAAACCAAGAGCAGTAACTTCTGCTTTGGGATGCAGATTCTTCACTGCCTTTCCTACTAACAATGCAGAAGTCAATAATATCTTCTCATCATTGGTTAACTTCTTCTCATCAAAAACAAACGGCTCATCCTTGCCTTCTTTCTTCAGTGAAATAGTTTCTTCCGGACCAAACTGCCTGCTTAATTCAGATAGCGGGTGGCCTTTGCAGGAAACATTGAAACTCTTATACCAACCGAAGGGAGCTCTGAAAACAACAAATTTCTCAGCACCTAATTTCTGTTCAGCCTGTTTCAGGAAATCTTCCGCCACTTTAGGATCAGCCAAGGTAGAACTCAGATGCGCATAGGGATACAACACCAAAGTCTTAGCATTGACTTGTTGTGAAATATTTTTAATCTCCTGCAGGTACTTCTGCATCACCGCTTGAACATTCTCTTCATCCTTCTTTTCAACTGCAGAAAACACCACTAAACATTCTTCCACTCTAACTCTTTTACCTTTCTCCACTCCTTCCTCAGCTGCAGAAAAGGCTTTCTTTTTCGCTTCAAATTCGATAAAATCAGCATGGATAGTTAATATTTTCATAGAAACAAAGAATTACTCAAGGCTATTTAAATATTATTCTGGTAAAAAGTCAATATAGTGCCTTAAACAAATAATCTGCTTTTACTAATGAAGATAAAGAACTTGTTCTTGATAATCCAGAAACCTCTTCTAGCACTGTTTCCACTCCTCGTTCACGTATTGATCTAACCATCTCCATCGCCTGAGCATCATTCTGATAGTCATAATGTAAAGTAGCCGCTATTCCTGTCGCAATATAAGCAGGAATCTTTCCTTGCTGAAAGACTAATTCTGCTGGTCTTATCAAACGGTCAGTTGAAGTCAATTTCCGTTTTGGCTCTCGTGCTACTCTCACTACTTCATCTAATAGATATGGATTTTCAAATCTCTTAATTATTTTTTCTGAATAAGATGCTTGGCTTTCAGAAGTAATTGAAGGATGCCTTTCCACCAGCATCAATGCTACTTCAGCTGTCGCACCTCGAACTAATTCTACAATATTCTGAACCCCTATCGCTTCATGAATATATTTACAGCCTTTCAGGTACCCATAATATGCTGCAATTGCATGAGCCATATTCAGAGTAAATAATTTCTGTTCTACGATAGCCGACAAATCTGAAGAAAGAGCAACTCCTTTAATATCTGGAAAAGCAGAGCGCAAAGAATTACTATCAACAACAAATTGGAAATATTCTTCAACAGTCACGGATAATGAATTTGCTGAAAGTGTGGTATTTGGAACAATTCGATCAACCACACAGTTAGGAAAACTAATCTGTTCCTTTAATAAAGACAAGTATTCTAGAGGTAGGAGAGACTCAACCATATTTCGGAGATAGGTACTATTATTCTGCACATTTTCACAAGCAATAACAATACTCTGGAGTTCATCTTTGGGGCGTTGTTTTATTCGTTCTACCAATCCTTTCGATAAAGCTTCTGCAACATACGAAAGAGCATTCTTACCTACAGCAGTTAGAATTACATCCGCATTTACAATTGCATCAGCGACTTTATCAGTATCATGAAAAGAAACAGCCGCTACATTGCCTACCATTCGTTCCAGCTTACTATCCGAAGAAACAACAACCAGAGGATATTCTTTTTCCTGATTTATCAGTTCAACTTTATTTTTATCGACATCGACAAAGGTGGTATGATATCCTGACTGATGCAGTAAATCGCCTAAAAAACCTCGCCCGATATTACCAGCACCAAACACTAATGCTTCCTTGGTTTTCATCTTCTTTGAGATTCAAGATTTTCTTATAAAGGTAATGAAAGGAGATTCTGTTAGAAGATTCATTTATACCCGCTCTCCATGCCACTGGACAACCCACTAGACAAATGAAAAGACTGGCTATAGCAAGAAAATTTTGCACTTTTAGGTTTTAATGTGAATTCTCGTGGAGCCACTCCCGCAGTGGACAACCTTGGCTCAACTATTTAAACCACTTCCTGAACAACTCTAAAATGTTAGATTGGTCCGGTTTTGTTATAGAAAATATAAGAAAGCGTACTGAAATCATCTTCACCAAGAAGGACAACGCTTTTTTAGAAAGAAGGAATAAAATCGGTATTGAAGAGATGAAACAAGAACTTCAAAGCCTCAAACATCTTGTTTTTGCTCATAGACAAACTATTACATACCTCGGAAAAGATGAAGAGAGATTCAGATGCTATTTCATCTATTCAAATACGAAAGGCAGATGTTATATCCTAAGATTCAACCATCAGGTCAAAGTCATTACTGTCTTCCCATTAGGAAGAAAAACTTTAGTAAAATACAAAAGAAGATTTAAATAAATAGAAAATAACCTACCTAAAATGGCTCAAAAATTCAAAGCATCATATGATCTTGAGGGGGACGTTTTGACTTTATATAGAGAAAACACTCAAGTAAAAGAGAGCCTGGAAGTAGCTGAAGATCTTATCATTGACCTAGATAAAAATCAAAAGATGATCAGTTTAGAATTGCTTGACGCTTATAAATTTCTTCATACTTTAAATGAAAGAATAACTAAAAAAATGCTGCAGGAAGTTGAAGAAGTCGAAGTTGAGGTAAAAAATTATAGAAACTATTTGATTATAACTTTATTCTTTAAATATAACAATCAAGTAATTGCAGAGAAGCTGCCGGCATTTTCAAGCACTGATTTTACAAGCCCATTATTAGTTTCTGCATAATTTAATTAACTTACCTTACCATTTTCCACAAACAGATCATCCTTAATAAAAAAGGTAGAAATAAAACCAAACGAATACTCAATAAAAAATCCTAGCACATACCTGGTTCCGGTTATGACTGGACTTACCCCAATCGCGCTAAATACATACACTCCAATCGCTTGTTTTATTCCTAAACCATTCACCGTCAGCGGGATAGAGTTGCTTAAGGTCTCCAGACCACTTACTAAGATCAGTGTCAGCAAAGGTATGTCTGTCTCCAGAGCTAAAAATATAGCTTTCGCAGACAAAGCCAATACCACCATGCGCACTAACGTAAAAAGCATATTCAGCAGAACCATCCCTTTATGTTCTTGTTCATAGGCAAAAAGTGTCTTGCTGAATCCGGCAAAATGGTGCGCATATCTACGCAGGATCCATTTCTTGATGAAATCTCTAGAGCGTGAACTTAGCAACAGTACAAAGAGCATCATCATCAGAAAGATATACAATACAAAGGCAGTGATGTGCTGGCCTTTCATGAAAATAGATACCGCAATCATCCCCAGCACCATGGAAATAGTAACCGTAATCAGCTTATCCGTCACTACCGCGGCCATGCCTTGCCCTAAGTTGATATTCTCTCCTTTTAGATAATAGGAAAGAGAAAATTCTCCTAATCGTCCGGGAAAGATCAACGAAGTTACCCGGCTGGCAAAAAAATATTGTACAAACCGTTTAGGATCGATCTGCTGCAGGGGATAAAATAAAACGTACAGATTCATGACTGCAATAAACACCGCTAAGACAAAGAAGAGATATGCCAGTACAAAAAATTTTAAGTGGGTCGTCGTCAACAATAACCAGATCTGTTTGATGCCGATAGTCCAGAAGAGGATCACTAACAGCAATGGGCCAAGGAAATATTTTATGATTCTGGGCCAGAACTTCAAACCATAGAAAATATACTTTTGCATTATATTCACACTTTCTCTACTATGACTGCTTCATTGCCTAAATATAATAAGGCATAGGTTTTATCGCCAGCCAGTTTTGCTTCCATCTTTTTTCTGATCTTCCAATAGTCTGCTGGATCTACCGGAATTCGCAATATCACTCTTCCTGCCCCATGCTTCTGCAGCGCAGCGATAATCTCATGCTCTTCCTGAGCGCACATATCTATCACCTTAAAAGTATTTTTGAAAAAAGGGCTCCTCACTTTCTTATCGCTGGTAAAAAATACTGCTTTTCCATCTTCGTACAGTTCTATCTCAGCTTCTTCAGACAACTCTGCCAGCAAACCTGCTTTTACCGCTGCCGGATCTGCTTCATACAGATACTCTCCTACCATTTCCGTCTCTTTCAAAGTTGCTCCCTCAGCAGGACATAATCTTTCCTTACCGGGAAGAATGACTGCACTTCGCTCGCATTTCTTTAAATCACCAAAATACAAGGTCAGGCGATTTAATGCCCCATCTATGGATAAATATTCTCTTTCACAATCGAAAGGAATTTCGGTAATCTGTGGAGGAAATTCAATAGCAATGTTCTCAGTGAGAGCACCATACTTATGTAACAGCTCAGGAATACTCGGCTTGATGGTAGCTACATTACGCTTCTTCTCTTCCGGCGACCGTTCCGGATCGCAGAAGACAATATCTACTTCCTTCAATTGTTTGATAACTTTTTCAGAAAGCGCATCCCCGTGAATGAATTCAATATTCTTCCAGCCTAAAATTACCGCATTCTTCTTAGCCAGCTTAATTTTTTCTTCATCGATCTCAACTGCATACACTTTCTTGCAGGTTTTAGCAAAGGCAAAACTTTGGAAACCGATGCCGCAGCCGATATCAACGATAGTTTTGCACTTTAGCCGTTGCGCCCGGTATTCTGCCGCCAGCTCATGGGTAGCCCAGCGGATATCTTCATCTCTGTAATGCAGTTTGCTCGCTTGAGAATGTTTTAACAATGCCTTCTTGGTAGCCATGGAAGAAAGAGTATGATGATGTTTTTAAGGATTTCTAAAATTGTTTAATTTGATAATCTGTTTACACTTTCTTTTGTAGTATTCCTATTACCACCC
>CAYIEF010000058.1:0-6077 GCA_964362365.1 uncultured Methanosarcinales archaeon
TTGGATATTTGATCTGCAGGGCTAGCAAAGAAGCGCTGGACTGATCGCAATCTACGCATTCCTTTCCATAGAAATAATACAAGCAATCGGTTTGCAGTTCATTTTCTTCCAGAGCAAATGCCGCAGGAAAGAGCAGTAAAAGTATTACTAGAACCAGAAGTAATTTAGACCATTTTGCCAACATCATCACTCTCTTTTAATGATATTTATTGATTTTATAAAGGTTTCCGAAAATTAGCCCAATAGAAAAAGTCGCCTCCTGTTCATAAAATATATAAAGCGAGGCAGATACAGCGTAATTATGAAAAAAACAACCCCCGCCTTGCTCTGGGCTTTTCTGGCTGGATGTGGTACCGCGGCCCAAACAAATTCTCCAGTGGGAGGATTTCTTCGGCATGAACAGGCCGAAAGAATTGTAAAGCTAGTCCCTGAAGACAATCATTACCATTACTCTGGCTGGCCATACTGGGTTGTGGTCACGGCTGATAAAGATAAACAGAAACTGCAGTTTGATCTGTTCAGCAAATATCTGCAGGACAGAAGCTTCCGGTTTCTTGACAGATATCCTCTCGGAAATGCTGATGAAGTGCTTTTTTGTGATAAAAAAGATGTGTGTGAAAGAATGAATTTGGAAAAAAGCTTAATTGATAATACCTATGCAACTCTATGCACGGTAACGGAGAACACTTTTGCCGGGACACGGAATGTGCCATTGGAAAATGAGCTGAAAGACAAATACAATACTCTGCGGGGGATGATGAGCTTATTTAAAGAATATAAAAAGCAGGTTTACCCAGGAACGAGATGATCTGTACAAAATTGCAGTTGATATGTTTAAAGACGATTACCAAACCTACAAAGCAAACAAACTATAGAGGATTAAAAATGGCAAAATGGAATCCAGATCACGTATTTCTCGATTTCCTCATTGAATTAGCTATAATGGATGGAGCGGATCCAGATGAACCCACATTTGATGAAGTACCGGACGGAAAAGAATATTCCTTACGGGAGGGCGTTGAGAAAATGCGTGCTGGTCGAGAAAAATATTGGAAGAAAACCTATACTAAAATGTATCAAGAAGTTGTAAATAACGAACAGTTTTATATGTTATTCGAATTTTACAAATACAAAACAAACTATAGAAGATAAGACGATGAAATACACGACATTAACGTTACCTATCCTTCTTTTAGGATGTTCTGCATCGATGCCAGAAGAACCGGCATACCCTCCGCAGAGAACACTGCAGGATGAAGCTAATAGTGTTTATGTAAAAATTAGCGGGGAGAAAACCCGCAACCTCTTATCCTATGGTGACTTCTCCCACGGATTTTGGTATGACGTAGTAAATTCTTTTGGGACAGGATTACAGTTTGATTTGTTAAAAAGGGATGAGTTTGAAAGAGGGAATACCAGAAGTCTTCGATTTACAGATAAAGTGCCCCTGGGAACATTAGATGAGGTTCTGATTTGTGATGATATGTATGAAGATACACTCCTTACCAACAAGAAGCACTGTCATCCTCTTTTACATACAGAAGGAAATATCCTCGAAGAGACATACAAAGCTCTTATTACAATAACTTATCAGAGCGGCCAAAATAAAAGAGATCTTGCTCTCGGACTACAGCTGATGAACGCTTACGATACCATCATGCAAAACGAGGGATACTAGTGGTCCTCGAACTAACTGAAGAATCTTTCAAAAAAGAAGCACTTGACTCCAAACTTCCCGTAATCGTTGATTTCTGGGCTTCCTGGTGCGGTCCCTGCCGGATGCTAGCTCCGGTTTTGGAAGAGACCAGTAAAGACTACGCTGGTAAGCTGAAATTTGCCAAGATCTCAACTGAAGATTATCCCGACATCGCCGGAAGCAATATGGTGGCCGGGATTCCTTGCCTCATTATTTTCCACAACGGCGAAGAAGCAGGCAGGATTGTCGGCTTTATGCCTAAGCCGATGTTAAAGCAGAAGATCGATGCTATCCTGCAGAAGTTATAAAGAAAAGAGATAACATAGAGTATATCAGCTAAAAATATTTAAGCATTACTGTTTCCTAGCCTCATATGGGGGAAGGTCAACGTATTATTACCTGTTTCTATGATTGCGACCAGACATTGATACCTGAATTCATGCAGAATCCTCTGCTCCGTCATTTAGGAGTTGATCCAGCTGAATTCTGGGCAGACGATAAAAAATTAATGAAGGAAGCCTCTGAAGTAGACGTTACCATTAATTCTGAAAATTCCTATATGATCAACTTAATTCTTCACATTAAAAAAGGAAAATTGCCGCAGTTATCTAACGCAGATCTGCAAAGATACGGAAAAGAACTTATTACTCCCTTTCCCGGTCTTCCTGAATTCTTTCTACGAACAAAAGAAGAAGTTAGAACAAGATATAGAGATCAAGGCATAACCCTAGAACATTACATCATCAGTACCGGACTGCGAAAAATGATCCAAGGAAGCTCATTGAACGCTCCTGGAGCGCTGGATCAGATTTTTGCCTCAGAATTTGTAGAAGTAGATGGGGTTATTAGTCTCCCGGCCCGAAATGTTGGTTTTATAGAGAAGACCAGGTATATCTATGAAGTAAGCAAAGGAACCAATGTTGATCAGTCTATAGATGTTAACAAACGCATACCATATGGAAAAAGACGTGTTCCTTTCGAGAACATGATCTATGTCGGAGACGGTTTTACTGACGTGCCCTGCATGACTATGTTAACTAAATTAGGCGGACAGAGTATCGGCGTCTATGATCCAAACAACCCTAAAAGTCTAGAAGAAGCAACGGAATTATTTCAGGACAGACGTGTTTACCGCATTGCCAAAGCAGACTATCACCAAGGCGGAGAAGCGTCAGAAGCTATTGAAGACTCTTTACACTGTGTTGCCGCTAGAATAATCAACAAAGACCATAAACCAAAGGGCCCATAGTATGAAAAAAACGATACTTGCTGTCGGACTAACCAGTTTTCTTTCTTCCCTTCCTACTTTCGGACAAGAACGGCCATCGCCTTATCCAGTTGCAGTATGCAGCGATTGGATGGGGATCAGCGATACTGGAGAAGAAGTAAAGAACTGCAATTATTATAGAAACAATCAACTTCTGAAAGATGCCACCAAGTTTTATCGGAATAAGCTTTATCCAACAGAAATAACCAAGATTGAAAATTTGTGGAATGGAGAGGCCTATGACACTTTTATCTTCATCTACAATATTGATAATGAACCGGTAAGAATGAATCACTTTCATGGAGACGAATTGCATATGCGTTATGATTTTACCTGGAAAAACGGAAAGATAGTAGAAGATGAAGTTCACGATAACCGATGGAGATTGGTACGGCATTCCAGCGACATTGATGACGATGGAAAAATAGATCATATTACCAGATACGATTATAACGCCGGAGGGGAATTTATCGAAAAAACAATAGATAAAGATGGAGACGGTGGAATTGATGCTCGCTGGGATTTCAAAAAACAAGAATGGAAACCAGTAAAAGTTTATAAACCACAATATTATTTTTGGTGATTATGAAGCTGATAGCTCAAGGCGCGGAAGCAAAACTGTACCAGGATAATGCTGCTGTTATCAAGGAAAGGATTGCAAAAGCATATCGACATCCAGAGTTAGATGAATCCTTGCGCAAATTCAGAACCAGAAGAGAAGCAAAAGTCCTGCAGAAGCTGGAAGACTTGCAGTTCCCTGCACCTCATTTGAGAGAATTTTCCGATAAGAGAATGTCCATCGTGATAGATTTTGTTCCCGGAAATACCCTGAAGGAAGTCCTACAGCAGAACGCTGAACAGGCGGAACATTTAGCCAAAGAGATCGGACAGCGCATTGGACAACTGCATCAAGCAGATATTATTCATAGTGATTTGACCACTTCCAACATGATCAAGCATCAGGAAAGCGGAGAAGTAAATTTCATCGATTTTGGATTATCTTTCTTCTCGGAAAAAGTAGAAGATAAAGCTGTAGATTTATTTTTACTTGATCGCGCTTTGGAAACTACCCATGTTGATCTTTATCCGAAAATATTTGAACAGGTGTTAGAAGGGTATCAAGAAGAGTACGATTATGCAGAAGATGTTCTTTCCCGACTTCAGTTAGTGGAGAAGCGAGGAAGGAATAAGAAGAAGTGATTTACTCGGGCCTGTAAATCGCAGATATAAATGGAAAAGGACTTTCTATTCTACAATCAAAAAGTCCACGATTCTTGCGATGAACGCGAACTTTATAGCCAATGATAGAGTTTCCTTTCCTCGCAAAAGAAATGAGAGCCCGCTGTTGAGCGCCATAAGCATCCTGCTGATAGGACTGAAACTTCATTTCGAAATTATTAGTTTGCAGTTTATCATTATAGGCCAGCTGGGCAATGTTCGATGCGATCTCTGGAGAGATCCCTCTCTTAGGAATGTGGTACCAATGCTTTCCTCCACGAACATTGAGACGTAATGCAAGAGGATGCACACAAAATTTCTGAATCAAATCTTCATAACTTTTCGCTGCCACTGGATTGAATATCCGAGCATAGGTTTCATCTAAGAAAGGGATATTTGCGCAGTTGCCCCAGAACGGCTCAATAGTCCTGAATTCCTCTTTAGTAATTTCTTCTAATATTATGTTCCTTGTCCAAACTCTATTTTTATCAAGCATGCAGCATCAGAATGTAGTTATTTTAAAAATCTTTAGTTCAAATCCATTTTGTGGCAATCGTTCCCGGACCTCTCCTTCCAACAATAGGTCCATCATCGTACAGCAGTCCGGCCTTGCTCATGTTATCCCGCGCTATTCTGGCGCAGCTGTAGGTTGCCAGGATTCCAGATGCTTTCAGGACGCGATGCATCCATGCAAAGAAAGATTCCTGCCACATCTCTGGAGCTGTTTTCGGTGAAAAGGGGTCAAAGAAGATAGCGTCAAAATAATTTTCCGGTAACGTTTTACAGGTTTCTCTAGCGTCTCCTAGAAGAATTTTTACGGAAACCTTCCCTTCTTTGAACTGTAGTTTTTTTGGGTTTAATCTTTTGTAATTGGCAAAAAAAGCAATCGGCGGATTGACTTCTTGGATATTGGAGATGATGTTGGTATCATATTCCAAACCAACTACTTCAATCTCACAATCAGGATTTTCTTCAAGAGCGACACTGATAGCCATGGCCGAATTATAGCCTAAGCCGAAACAGACGTCCAGGATTCGTATTTTTCCGTTTTTCGCTAATTCTTTAATCTTGCATGGGATAGCATACTTCTTTAACGCTTCTTCCACTGCTCCAGTCTGTGAATGATAACTTTCGCCAACTACTTCATTCATGAAGGTTTCGGTATTGTCGGCAGTAATGATTTTTTTGAGCATGGCTTTATTTAGAATTAAGTTATTTTTTAAATAATTGACGACTGAATTAAAGTTTCTCCGCCCTTCCTTTCCTCACCAGCAGCTCCGCAACTTCCGGAAATATTTCTGTCTCTTCACCCACATCAAATGGCCCATAGACTTTCATGTCTTTCCAGACGAAACTGGGGGTGGGATGAGTGAAACGTATTTTAGTTTTAATTATTACTGGTTTTTGTGGTTCTGATTCCTCTTGCTCACTCTGCTGCAGCAATTCTGCCTTGATCTGCTCCTTCCTTTGTTCCAAGCTCAAATCGACACGCTGCACCGCTCCGTAGACAGAGGGCAATTCAGCTCTGAATAAATTCAATAACACTCCGCGTCTAAAATGATCCAAGCTCTGGAGAATTTGCGCATAAAAATCCTTCTCTTCCCGCAGCATGGCGCTGGTATCAATAATATCAGAACCAGTCCTGCTTTTATTCATGGCGATATCGATAATTTTCTTCTCACGCTTTTCGTATAACTCCTTCAAAATCCGCCTGATACTGCGCAGCTCATACTCCAGCTTCTCCTTTTCCCCAGCAGCAAAGATATTTTCACCTTCCTTCTTCATCTCCAAGAGAGCTTGCTTTCCTCTCAGATAACTTACTACATCAAAGAAAAAGGCCTGATCCAGCTTCTGCAGATCCTCCTTTTTCTTCTCATTGCGCAGCATATCGTACAA
>CAYIEF010000059.1:0-5964 GCA_964362365.1 uncultured Methanosarcinales archaeon
CCTGCGATAAAATATTTTTCACTGAACAGCAGGCAAAAGAAATGAAAACGAGAACTAACGAACTTAGAGAATACACCTTTGGATTCGAAAGAAAAGTGCTGGTAAGTGGAAAAAGTCTGGTAGTTGGGATTCCGTCAGAATTAGCGGAACATCTTCACCTCCGCCAAGGACAGAAAGTAAAAGTCTATCCGGTTGCCAATGAAGGATTGATGATTAGGAAATTATAAGGACTCCTGCTCCGCTAAATACTTCTCAGCTTCCATCGCGGCCTGGCATCCAGAACCTGCAGCGGTTATTGCTTGCCTATAACGAACATCCTGCACATCACCGGCTGCAAACACGCCAGCAATATTTGTTTTCATGAATCTGTCGGTCATCAAATAACCCAATTCATTCATATCTAGCATTCCTTTGAAGATAGAAGTATTAGGAACGTGTCCGATCGCTAAGAACACCCCATCAGTCTTAAAATCAGAAGTCTTTCCTGTTTTCGTATTCCTCAACTTCACGCCAGTCACTTTCTTTCCATCACCGAGAATTTCTACTACTTCACTATCCCATACTACTTTACATTTTGGATTTTTGAAGAATCTGTCCTGCATTATCTTAGAAGCTCTAAATTCATCTTTTCGGTGAATGACGGTAACTTTTGTAGCAAACTTGGTCAGAAAATTTGATTCTTCCATGGCCGAATCCCCGCCGCCGACAACAACCACTTCTTTCCCTTTAAAGAAAGCCCCATCACACGTTGCACAAGTAGTCACGCCCCTACCTTTATATTTCTCTTCGGAAGGAATCCCTAACCATCGCGCAGATGCTCCGGTAGCAACAATTAAAATCTTAGTCTGAACTTTCTCTCCACCTATCAACACTAATTCAAATCCATTCTTTAGCTTCTTGAATTCAGAAGCGATATCAACTTTGAATCTTGTCCCAAACTTCTCAGCTTGCTTCTTGCACATTTCCACTAAAGCTGGACCCTGCACTCCTTCCGGAAATCCTGGGAAATTTTCTACATCAGTCGTTAACGTCAATTGCCCGCCATCTTCCGGTCCAGAGATAATTAAAGGGTTGAGATTAGCTCTGGCTGCGTAGATGGCAGCTGTACAGCCGGCTATACCAGTTCCGAGGATGATGACGTTTTCCATTTTAGATTGCGCCTTTTGAGTCTAATTTGTTCAAACCTGCTTTCTTTCTAAACCCGTCGAATTCGACGGGATTAAAATTAGGGTTGTTTAAGCGCTCCCAAATCCCTAAGAACTCAATAGTATTTCTGTTTCTAAGCCAGTTCTTGATAAGATCATCACTTCTGGCGTCTCTATATTTTGCAATATCAGTAATGCATATATAATCCTCATTTCTCTCCTTGTAAAAAGAGATTTCCTTACTTAAAACATTGATTTTTTCCATTTAGTGTAATAAATGTGAAAAGAGGTGTTATTTAAAGGTTTGGGGTATTTGAATTATCCACTAGTTCTAATCTCACCAGTAAGGTATTTATTGCATTTCGGACAATAATAACTAAGTTCAACACCATATCCATATATTTCTCTACTTCTGTAAATATCCTCCCACTCAGAACCAACTACTATTCTTCCCTCTTTTCTTTCAAGTTTTGCATCGGATATTTCATATAAATCATCACATTTCTCACAATAGAGGATTCCCTTATCTCGCAAAGAATATAACTTACGCTCAGCAGTAGCTTCACTTCTATTAAGAGCATAAATTTCTTTTTTCAATACATCTTCGAGCTGTTCTTTCTTTTTGATAGAATCTCTTATTTGTGAAAGATTTTTAAGAAGAAGCTTATGTTCTTTTTTTATTGACATTAAAAAGAAAAGAAGAATTAATAGTCTTATAAACTTTTATATTCTAAAGCAGATAGGTGGCGGTTAAACTTTCTCACTCTTTCTCCTACAAATTAATATCTACTATTTTGTGATAGATTACGCACTATTCCCACAGGAAATCTTACCATAACAGTACTGCCTAGTTCTTCGCCATTTGTTATCCTAACTTTATCATTAACAGATATCTTTGGAAATCCCGTACAGTTCGCCCACCCATCGCGGAAGTAAACCACATGAACGTCGCGAGGCTCCAAAAACCCATCAGTTACTTCTAGACTGAATTCAAGTTTGCTGTAAAGATGGACACCTTTACTAGTAACATTCAGATCAGTATAACATTGGCTATCTGATGTTGCGATGCCATTATAAATATCAATTTCCTTAGGATAATTAGCACCTTTACAACCGCTTAAACTTAACATCCCGACAAGACCAAGTATTTCTTTTTTCATTTTCTCTCTACTCCTTCTCCTGATTCTCCATCAAGTAATAGGCTAACATTCGAACACCCGAACCAGTCGCTCCCTTAGACAAATAAGGACCATCAACTGCCCAATAGGCAGAACCAGCTATATCAACGTGCGCCCACTTTGCTTTCTCCACGAACTTGGATAAAAACACCCCAGCGGTGATAGAGCCTCCTTCGTAGCCTTTTCCTTTCTGGGAATTATTGTTCAGATCGCTTTTCGACCCGTCCATCCAGTCCTGATATTCCTCAAAGAATGGTAATTGCCAGACTCTATCACCAGAATTACTGCCCGCTTCATGGAGAGCATGCAATAATTCATCATCCTTGCCTATCACCCCAGCTGCATAATACCCTAATGCAACCACGCAAGCGCCAGTAAGCGTCGCTAAATCAATCATCACTTCTGGAGCATATTTCGCTTCCGTATACGCCAGAGCATCGCATAAAATCAATCTTCCTTCCGCATCAGTATTGCCTATCTCAATCGTCTTTCCATTACAGGCCCTGACGATATCTCCGGGATGCTGGGCATTGGCATCAACCATGTTTTCGCACAGCGGCATGACTCCCAACATATTCTTTTTCAGCTTCAGTTCTGCCGCAACTTTTACTGCTGCCATCACCGCAGCCGCACCAGCCATATCCGTGGCCATGTCTTCAATATATTTGGTCGGTTTCAAATTATAACCGCCGCTGTCAAAGGTGATTCCTTTCCCTACAAGAGCAGTATATTTTCCTTTCTTAGAGCCATTATATTCAAGTATCACTAGCTTAGGAGGATTAGCGCTTCCAGCATTCACGCCTAACAAAGCACCCATGCCTTCTTTTTCTAACTCTGCTTTGTTCAAGACTTTTACTTTCACTGAACTATACTGAGAAGCAACTTGCTTGGCCATCTTTTCCATATATTCAGAATTTACCACATTGGCAGGTTCATTGACCAAATCTCGAGTCATATTTGCTGCTTCTGCAATTACACGGCCGACTTTCAATCCTTCGCTGAAGACATTTCCTCCAGACCATTGCAATGCCGCTACACTAACTGGTTTTTTCTTCTCCTGTTTTTCTTTGGCAAAATATTTAGTAAAACCGTAATTCGCTAACAGTAATCCCTCTGCAGCTGCTCGGCCTAACAATTCCTGATTTACTTTGTCACCGCGAGCTTTCTCTACAACATTGGTAGTAAACGAAGAGAATAACCAGCATTTGGTGCTGGTAACCATCTTTCCTAATGCTTGCCGCACTTTTTCTGCACTAAAATCTTTTTTCTCTCCTAAACCAAGTACTGCAATTTTTTTATAAGGATGAGAACTTAATTTAGTGGCATACATCTCTCCAAATTTCCGTGAGAACGCTTTCCGTTCTATCGCTGCTTCTACTTCTTCTGCTAATTCTTTGCTGAACGATTTCTCGTTATCTTTATCTTCTTCAAACAATCCTAAAAATAATACATCCTGTGCTTTATCCAAATCTTTTGTTATCGTTATCTTCATTTTTCCCACCTTTTAAGAATATCTTTCCGACCTAACATTCTTCAATGCCGCTCCCTTTTTCAATAAAGCCTCTTTGGTTTCCAATACTAGCTCCTTTAGGCCGCAAATATAAAAAGTTTTGTTTTCTCCATCAGCAGGAAGATGTTCCTGCACTCTTCCAGTCACACCATTCCATTTTTCTCTGGTTAAGGTAGGGAGATATGTAAAATGTTTATGTTTTCTTGCCAATTCTTCAAATTCTTCATGTAAAAATAAGTCTTTTTTTTCTTTAACACTAAATATCAACACAAATCGTTTGTTCTTAAAATTAGCAAGATGCTTCTTTAGTATGCTATACAAAGGCGCTACTCCTGTACCCCCCCCGATCATCCAGATCTCCTTGTTCTTATCGTCTTCCTCAAAGACAAAATGCCCAAACGGCCCTTTCACTTGGAAAGAATCACCTTTCTTAGCTTTTTTCAGGATTTCTGAAGCAAATCCACCATCCACAATCTTGATACACAAATCAAGCTTACCTTTCTGTGAAGGAGGACTAAGCACCGAATAGGATTTTAACCTGAATTCTTCACCTTTTTCAACTCGAATAGTCACAAACTGTCCTGCTTTAAACGAGAATTCTTTAGGCGCACTTAAGGACAAAAAGATAACATCGTGAGTGAGTTTTTTGTTCTCGAGTACGGTTGCTTGAAAGGTATGAATAGGCATTTCTCAAATACTAATATCTTCCTTTAAAAAAGTTCTGGAAGAGAAGATTGTTCAAACTTAAATCCATACTTCTTTAAATCAATTTTATTTTCTTCTATCTTTATACCTTCTTTTCTCAATAATTCCTTCTTCTCCACAATCTCTTTTCCGACTACACAACCCTTAAATCCGCCTAACGAACCATCGCTTTTAACAACTCTATGACATGGCACAACCGGCGCATAAGGATTCTTCTTCAAGACTTGCCCAATAGCTTGGTATCCTTTTACCCCCAGAGCCTCGGCAATCTCCTTATAGGTACTCACTTTTCCCTTCGGAACATGTTTACAAAGCTGGTAAACTTGCTCGGCGAGGTTTCCTTTCTCGATTTTTGCCATTTTTCTAAATACTCCTTTACTCGTTTCTCTCCTTTCACTTCCGCATTTTTCCCGAGAGAATAATACTTCTTTTCTACCATACTGCCCCAAGAAAATTCTCCTTCTTCCTGTTCGATCTTATGCACCTCAATCTCCTTAGTTAAGACACCTTTCTGCAGATTGTAATAGATGCTCCTTTGTGTAGCAGAAGGAAAAAGCTCATTATAGATCTTCGCCACCTGATAGCCATATCCTTCCCCTAAATAATGGAGAATTTCCACGATATTCTGCCTGATCTGGCTTTTTATTGGACGACCTTTTACCATTATATGAAATACTTTTTAAAGTTTAAAAGAATTTTGTTCTTATAATGTCCAAACCGCTCCTTTCCAAACAAAAACAGAAAGAAATCGTCATTCAGCGTATTAAGATCCTCTTTCAGCAAGCTGAAGAAGTTTTCTCTAAGAACAAAGCCTTAGCCAACCGCTACATCGCACTAGCCAGAAAATTAGCCATGAAAGTGCATGCTTCAATTCCACAAGACTTAAAACGGAAGATCTGCAAACACTGTTACAGCTACCTAAAACCAGGTGTAAATGCAAGAATCAGAACAAGAGACGGAAAAGTGATCATCTCTTGCTTAGAATGCAAGAAATTTACCAGAATACCCCTTGGAAAAAAGAAGTCATGAAACTCAACAGAGAAACTTTGATTGGCCTTTTGTTTTTAGTGTCCTGTCTGCAGCCTGCGTCGATTAAACCCAAGCTTGCCACACCAGCGCGGCAAAAGCAGGAAGAAATGGTCGGGAAAAGAGCGCACCTTTTAGAACAGGATACTAACCAGCAGGAAGATATCTACGCCACCTTATGTCCTCAGGGCATGGCTAAAGTTGAAAATTTTTGTATAGACAAATTTGAAGGAACCTTAGTAAATACAAAAACAGGAGAACCATGGTCCCCATATAAAAATCCTGGAAAGGCAATATATAACTTGAAAGCGGCTTCGCGCCTTGGTGTTGTACCCCAAGCTTACATCACTGGAAATCAAGCAGCTATAGCCTGCCAAAATGCGGGGAAAAGATTATGTAC
>CAYIEF010000060.1:0-5827 GCA_964362365.1 uncultured Methanosarcinales archaeon
TGAATACTAAGTAATCATCAAGCCTGTTGGTATTTTTTCGTACCATCCTTTTGACCGAAGTGGCAGTTAATTCATATCCTGAGACAGAAGCCCTTAAAGTAGTGCCGTCAATTTCATCGACAGTAAACTTCACATAGGCATTCTGATCTTTGACGTTGCCGGTGACATCCTTTAGATTGATCTTGATATTCCTTCCCATAGCTGTTTTCGGAGAAGCAAGATAGGTTTCGCCTAACTCCATCTGCCCGAACAGCTTTGGGCCTACCATCCTGTACCAGATTTTCCGTGCGGTATTGACACGCGCTAATCCTTTCTTTGATTGGTCTTTTGACATGTTCTTTTCCTATAAGCCCAGATTTGTTATTTAGATACGAGAAAATCCTAAACGGATTTTCTGTACAGAAAGCCTATTTGAGCTTATCTTGGCTTTCTTGTACCCAATAAGACTAAAACCGTGGTTTATTTAAAAAAGTTTGGATTCTGAAAACGAAATGATCATTGATCATTATACTGCTTTAGATGCGCCCACGTGGCGTGCGGCGAGCCGGGGTAGCCCCCTACGGGGTGGCGAGTAGGGCAAAACAGAATGTTTTGACCGTCGCACCGCCTTCAAGTTGATTTTTAATTAATTATTATCCTATTTGTCGACGAAACCTTTATATATAAAGCTCATGGAAAAGCACCACTCCCATGAAACCATCCCAAATTGCGGTAGAATATGAACGTGGTTTGCACAATGCCAACACTTTTAGGGTGGCAAGTCTTGCAGCACAATTCCTCTCCCATCCACTCAATAACGATGGAAAAAGAGAATCAGATTATTTTGTAGAAGAAGGAACAGATCACCAAACTGAATTTAATTCCCCCAAGCCAACTTCTTCACTTACTGAACTGTGCCAGGATTTCCTAAAAGCAGAAGAGATCAGCGACAAGATCTGTGCAGAATTAGGAGTTGTAAATATTCCCATCAGCGAAACCGGCGCGGGATTGGCAAAAATCAACCCAGGAGTAATGCACCGAATTCATGGGTATCAAACTATCTTTGGCAAAGAAGCAGTTCAAAAACTGATCCGTATCTCGGGGATCCATATCCACATAGACCAATTTTCTGATCGCTCAGTTGACCAATTTAACGCTCTAACTGCCTTGCGACCGACTATTGCCTTTACCTCAACTTCATCTATATCACATGAAAGAAAAAATAGTGTCAATTGCCATCGCTACATTACCATCGCTGATCCTGTAGAAGGCGTTTTTGCTAAAATTCCAGAACAACGCGGATATATTTCCCATATAGAAGAATTGAATACCCGAGACAAACGAAGATACGATGCCTGGGTGACAGAATTTGCTTCTTCGTGGAATCGCCATGTGAATGACGAATTACCGCTGACCTACAATCTTGAAACCTTTAAACAAAATTTTAAGATCGAAAATACCGGGTATCCTGACATACGTTCCAGGCCGAGCATAGGGAAAGGAACCTACGAACTGCGCATCAACGACACTATACCTTTAGATATAGTACTGGCTCAGGCTGCCTTAGTTCTTGGATACAACAACAGAATCATCCAGGAAAGCATCCCTGTAACCGTATCTTTATTGGGAAGACCTTCTTTTCATTCTCGCAGAATCGTGCTTCCTTCTTCAGAAAAATTAGACGAATACACTTTTCATGCAGTCAAAAGCGGTTTGCAAAATCCTGAGCTTAATCAGCACCTTTACAATTTGATCCAATTTGCAGAACAAGGGTTGCCTGAATCAGAACAGCACTTCTTGCAGCCATTCTACAATTTACTATCAGAAGGTAACTTAGCTTCACAATTACTTAATCACCTCGGCCACAAGCCGTACTATTCTCCAGCTGAATCTGCTCTTGCCAACCAATGGATGTGGGAACGGCACAAAAAGGGCGTTGCTGATGTACAGGAAAGAGCGAAACCGAGAAACTGATTCACATGTGTAGAATAATCGTCGCTTCTGGAAACATTGATGTTCCAAAAATTCTCGAAAGCATCTCGCTCATGGCTATGGATAAAAATTCGTTCCATGAATTAAACCAGAAAAATCAGGGAAGATGGAAGCATGCAGACGGCTGGGGCATAGCGTACTCAGGCAAAAAAGGAAAGTTCTCTATTACAAAATCCCAAAAAGCAATCTTTGATGATCCGAAAGTACAAAAGCTGAACCAGCTTACCACTAACTTTTTCATTGCCCACGTTAGAAAAAAAGCCGGCAGCGAAATCTCCATCAACAATACCCATCCTTTCAAAGCGCAGCATCAAGTATTAGGAGAATGCGTTTTCTGCCATAATGGCATAGTCAAAGATGAGATTATCTTTGATTCAAAATACAAGCTTAAAGGCAAAACCGATTCAGAAAAGATATTTTATTCCATTCTCAGCGATATTAGCTCTGACCAACCGGAAGCTATACAAAATACCATCCGCAACAATCTTAAAAAATACAACAAAACCAAAGGAACCAACATCGTTTTATCTACCAAAGACAAAACCTATATTGCCATGAGGAAGAATGAATTGCCTACATATTATGGTTTGATGCTAGGAAAAGGAAAAGATTTTGTGTTTATCAGTTCAGAAAAGCTTAAAATGTTCCCAGATATTTCTTGGGTATCCCTCTTGCCTGGAGACGTTGTAGCCATTGCTAACGGAACAACGCAGTATTCCATCAATAAGGAAAAAGTACCGCTTTTGAGAAAGATAGCTGCATTGATCCCGAGATAAAAAATGGAAGTCAAAATCTACACTATACCGACCTGTCCTTGGTGCGCCAAAGGTAAAGAATGGCTGAAGAAAAAGAAAATCCCCTTTCAAGACTGCAATGTCGCGGAAAGCCAAAACAGCCAATTCAGAGACGAGCTTCTGGATAAATCAGGACAAATCAGTGTTCCGGTCTTCGATTTTGACGGCATAATTGTGATCGGGTTCAACGAACCGAAGCTGGAAGAGGCGTTGGCGAAAGCGAAGAAGAAGTAGAAAACAAGAAATCTACCCCAAAATAACCATCGTTTCTTTCTGGTTAACCTCATAATCATACAACAATTCCACAAACAACGGAGTCGTATACGTTGCATCGCTATTCAAATAACCTGCGCAGATCAAGGTTACTGATTTTTCTTCTGTCTCAAATAAAAAACTATTCTCAACCGTTTCACCGCGGAATTCACAGGTCAGAGGTTTGCCGCCGATCGCCGTACTGGCTAAAGTTGCTCGACCTACTTTCCCTTTTCCTCTGTTTTCGAGCTTCATGCGCAATTCAACTTGCTTTCCTTGGCGCGGGATTATCTCTAATCCGGTAACGCCTAATGGCGCTCCTTGTCCCGAATAAGATATTTCCTTTTGGAAAGTGCAAGCTCCTTGATAAGTATCGTACGCAGCACCTACATAATCACCGCTCTGTTGAGCAGCAACGCAGATGCTGGGAGAAAATTCAACTTTAGATCTGTAATACACATGAACTCGGTAATCTTCTTGCTCTTTCTCTGCTCCCGGCAGCAAGCTTTTAAGCAGCCCTTCAAACAAAAAGTGCTGCTTCATCCCGTCGTGATTAAATACGCTTCTGCCTTCTAACAAGGCAAGTTGCTGCTGTGCGGAATACAATTCAACATAATGATTATCAAATCCTTTAATGGAAACAGTAACTTCTTCAATATCATATGCCAATTTGTTGTGAACAGAGATAGGTAATTCCAATGGCTGCTCTTGATATTCTTCTTTATTCCCTTCGGAAGCGATAGTGATATCTAAAAATCCTTGCTTGTAATTGATTTCTTTTCCACGTTCTGGAGTCTCTCCGCAAGAGATTATAAACAAAGATACTACCAATAAAAGCACTATTACTTTTCTCATGATACCAACTCCGGAGAAGGCTTTTCAAAAGGAGTCACTTCGATAGGAATCGATTTAGTGATCTTGTAATCATAATTCATATCTGCGACAAAGGTTTCCATTTTATATTCATTCTTCTGCAGCTGGGTTAAATCTGGCGGCAAAGTTAAGAAACATCGTTTTAATTCGCTCGGTTCTCGTTTTTTAGTCTGGGCAGCAACTAACCTTATTTCCCCTCCTTGAAGGCAATCTGCATCACCGATACGCTCTGAATCCACACTAAAACCTCGTTCCCATAAACCATGGAAATTATAATTATTTACTTTGAGGACTTCACCTTTAAATGCTCCTGTTCCCACATCTTCTACCGCAAAGGAAAATGTAGTGGGCTCTTCTACCAACACTAATGGTTCTGTACCCACGCCGGTGCCAAACTTAAAATTAAGCAGGGCAAATTCTGCTGGGCCTTGAGATGCTTTCTCTTTAGCACTCTTGAAATTATCTGCTTCCACTTGGGTACGCAACGCTGCATCAATATTTTTGCTGATAAATGCCCGCTTCAAAAACGAAAATGTTTGCATGCCCGATAAAATGACAGTATATTCCAAAGTATATCTACCATTTAAGTCCGCAGTTGGCTGGCAGCCGATCAGGAATTGCTCTTGTCTGTCATTAATTTGCGCTTCAGCAACTTCCTGCCCGCCGATAGAAACTGCTCCAGCAATCGTTTCTTTCCCTTTCTTAAAATCACAAGAAACGTGTGCCGTAAATATCTGTTCTCGGGGATTTTCAACTTTCAACGGAATGGGATATACTGTTCTTGGTTCAGTCGCCTTCTTGGGGAAAAATTGGTCTTCTTTTAATTCTACTTTAGTAACTTGTTTGATCGCTTCACTGACTGAGCCTGCTACACCAGCCTTCCCACCAGATTTCAATATCTCTTGTTGCTGCTTGATGCAATCCTGCTGTTCTGTCGTACTAACAAAATTATTCTTACAATATCGGACAATCTTTTTGTCATCGATACAACTATCATACTTGTAACTGCCGCCAAGCACGCCAAAGGTACACGTAAAGTAATCATGCCAGACGTTTTTAGTTTCTTCTAGCGTTTTTCCGATCTTCCCAACCTGTGTTACAGCAATACCATAATATTCTGCATGAGTTTCGTCCTGGAAATCTATTGGACTTTGAAGGATGATAGGAAAAAGAAAGAATAAGGCTGCGCCAAGAATGGTGAGCAAGACCAGCCAACCTGATTTTCCTAATTTCCCACCGGCACCTAGAGTATCAAAAACGCCCATCAGGAACAATACTATAGCCAAAACAACCCAGGCAAAGACATGAATAGTGATAAATACATTTTTCCATTCTCCTTCAGGCCAAGTCGCTAACAAGACCTGAGCTAAGAAAGTGTCCAAACAGAAAGTCACCACCACCAATGTCTGCTTCACTTCTTTTTCTACAGATTTCTCTTCTATATTTACTACAATGAAAAAGAAAAGTCCCTGTATGATACTAAAAAATAAAGAAATTCCAAAACCATATCCCACATAACTTTTCAAAACTAAAAAAATAACACTGATGATAATCAAACCTATGTAAACACCAATCCCTGCAGGTGCTCTCGGCAAGGAAGGAGCGTTAAATGAAGGAAGAGAAAATTTCCGTGAAGGAGTTGTAGGTTGCCTTGGTTGTTTTGGCTGCTCTTTAATCTCTGGTTCTTTTTTCAGCTGCTCTTCTTTCTCAGAACCAAATTCTTTAAAGCCCTGCTTATTAGCAATAAATACTTTCTTCAGTAACCTAGATAAGTCTACCATGATCACCTCTTTTTCTAAAGAATACTAATCTTCCAGCATATAAAAAGGTTACTGAGAAATCGGCTCAGTAGAAAATCTCGAAAAAGTCACCTTGACCGCTCACTCGGTTGGTTTCTTTTCTGTAATTTCTAGGAAACCAAACAATAACTTAGAGCT
>CAYIEF010000061.1:0-5815 GCA_964362365.1 uncultured Methanosarcinales archaeon
TCAAGTAGTTTCCTGATTTCATGCGCTGGAAAAGTCGTTGCTTTTCCACGCGAATTGCTCTGGCTTTTTGGTGCAAGAAGGACATAGTCCTTCTGCACAGAAGGCTTTGCCTTCACGTGTCCTAAAAATGCAGGGATCAGAAAGCGCCGTTCAAGCCACGGACTTTAGTCCGTGTCAGGCGCTTTCCCGCATTTTTATGATTCTTAAATCCCATTTTACCCTAAATGCTAAATATTTATATTCTTATTTTTCATCCTTAACTATATGCCTTTAGGTAATATTACTAGCGATTCTGCGCGATTTAAGCGTCTGGTTAGAGGCCACGTCCGGAAAAAAGAAAATCTAAGAAAATATATTTCTCGAGATGAATTAATTGGAAAACAGGGCAATGAAAAGATTCGTATTCCGATTCCGGTCATAAATATTCCTCGTTTTAAATATGGAATTTGGGATGTAGGCGGGGTAGGACAGGGCGAAGGCGAGGAGGGCGATCTTCTTTTTGATCCAGATACCAGCAGCGAAAAAGAAGGCAGTAATGGGCCCGACCAAGGAGATTTGATGGATGTTGAAATGCCCGTAAGCGAACTGGAGAAACTCCTCATGGAAGAATTAGGCTTACCGTATATCGAACCAAAAGGAAACCATACCATCCATACTCAAAGACCAATCTATAAATCCATTGCCGAACAGGGAGTGCGGCGCAATTTCAAAAGAACATATAAAGAAGCATTGAAAAGAATGACTGCTTCAGGGAATTATGAGCCTGGTGATGCGGTCATTCCGGTCAGAAGAGATTTTCGCTATAGAGCTGTATCCTCCCAACCTGACCTGCAATCCAGTGCCGCCCTTATCTACATGCTCGATGTGTCTGGCTCCATGGGAGAAGAAGAACGGCGCTTATGCAGGATGACCAATTCCTGGCTGCAAAGGATCATAGGAAGATATTATGATAACCTTGAAGAACGATTTATTGTTCACACCATGAATGCGTATGAGGTAGAAGGTTCAGTGTTCTATGGAACCCAGCTTGCGGGAGGAACCTTGGCTTCCTCAGCCTTCCAAAAATCGATAGAAATTATACAAAAAAATTACCCCCCCGAAGAATGGAATATCTACTTGTTTTATTATTCTGATGGAGAGAATTTCGAAGAAGACAACGATAAAGCTATGGCCTTACTTAGAAACATGCTGCTTCCAAACATAAATATGTTCTGTTATGGAGAATGCAGCAAAGGAAAGGAATTATTCATGTACGAAATGGCGAAGAGATTTAATCTCAACAGCAATAAAGGAAGCAATGTTCCCCGTAAAAAAATACGCACTTCAACCTTGATGGATGATGATGATATCCTAGAAACGTTAAGAACTTTCCTCACCAAAGACAACCTCCCTTTTTACCAGACTAGATAGCTAAAGATTTTAAATAGATGGGATTACATAAGAAAAATGTCGCTAATGCAAAGAGTCGTAGGAATAAGTTTTCTAACCATCAGCAGTTGCGCTCCGCAAAAGCACGAAGAAAAACCAAACATCTCTCCGGTTCCGCTTTTCCACGCGCCGCCGGAAGAAGCACCTCCCTCCTGCGCTACAGAAGCAGTCTATTGCAATTTTTACTCTGATTACGGACCGCTATTTGTCTTCAAGTGCCAGAACCCTCAACATCAGCCGCGCATATATGCATTGGAAACGACCCCTTTCAAAGAAAAGCGCTGGTACGAGAGCAAGTTGCAGCAAGATATAAATAATCAAACTTTTTCTGAATATTGCAAAAGCACCTTCGATAATTATAAGTGGTTCATGCAAGAAACGGAGCATTAAAAGCGAACATGAAAATTATTGATGATTTATTGTTTATTTAGAGGTGAGATTCAGAAATCTTTTTAAAGCGTCTCTGGTTTCGCCAGATTAATGCCCTGGTGGTGTAGACAATAAATCTCATTTGATTTATTGGCATTATCCGGACTATCATACTGCCCTTTCGGAAACTTTTACGAAAAGTTTCATCAAAAGAAACCCTTCGGGAAGTTTAAGGACAGGCGGTGACCCGGGTTCGAATCCCGGCCAGGGCATTACCCTTCTATTCCCGGTCCCTGTCGAGCTACATTTTATCTTTCTAGTAAATACAACGCAAATCTTATAAAAAAACATACCAATACTCCTCCCATGAAAGATAAAGTAATTTTAGGGTTGATCGAGCATGTTACTGTGCACGGAAGCAAAGATAAAGAAGCAGAAGTCTTAGCCAGAATAGATACCGGAGCTACCTCTTCTTCTATTGACTATACTTTAGCAGGAGAATTACAGTTAGGTCCAGTAATCAGCTCAAAGGTTGTTAAATCCGCTTCCGGAATTAAAAAAAGACCAAACCTCAAAGTAAAAATTACCTTAAAAGGCATTGATATTGAAGAAGAATTCACTTTAGCCGATCGCAGCCATATGACTTATAAAATATTGCTCGGGCAAAACGTGCTCAAGAAAGGAAACTTCCTCATCGACCCTTTGAAGAAGACAGAAACTAGTTAAGATTTTAAAAAAATGAAAGCAGCCCTCATCTCTTTAGGAAGCAAAAGCTCGCTCCTGACCGGCGAAGCGATGAAAAAATATTTTGATCAGGCCGATCTGTTAGAATTGAAAAAAATCGAAATCCGCCTTGGTAAAGAAAGCGGCATTTTCTATGAAGGAAAACCTTTGGAAGATTATGATTGCGTCTATGTAAAAGGATCATTCCGCTATGCTAACCTGCTTTGTTCCATCACCTCCATGCTGGAAGGAAAAGTAAGCTACATGCCTCTTCCTACTAGTACTTTTACCACCGTTCACAATAAGCTTCTTACTCATTTAGTGTTGCAGCAGCACCATATTCCCATGCCTAGGACATACCTTTCTGCTACCATAGAATCAGCAAAGGAATTGTTGAAAAGGGTCAATTATCCTATCGTAATGAAGTTTCCGGAAGGAACCCAAGGAAAAGGAGTGATGTTTGCTGATTCCATTAGCTCTGCTTCATCCCTTTTAGACGCATTGGGAGCGCTTAATCAACCATTTATCATTCAGGAATATATTGATACCAGCGGAACAGACATTCGAGCGTTGGTAGTAGGAGATAAAGTCGTTGCTGCCATGAAACGAAAAGCGCAGACCGAAGAAAAAAGAGCTAACATCCATGCTGGAGGGAAGGGAGTTCCAGTACAACTGAGCAGAGAGACAATTAATCTTGCCCTAGCTGCTGCAAAAGCGCTCAAAGCAGATATCTGCGGAGTAGATATTTTAGAAGGCCCAACCGGCCCTTTAGTAATTGAAGCAAATATTTCTCCCGGCTTACAAGGCCTGATGGAAGTTACCACTATCGACCTTCCCGATCAGATTGCCCGCTTCTTGCATCAGAAAACGGAAGAAAACGTCAATGCAGGAAAGAAAACCGCAACTGATAAAGTCATGAAAGAACTCAAATTAGACGGAAATAATGAAGCCGTTCAAGAAATTATCACCCATCTACTTTTCCGCGGCGAACGGATACTATTGCCGGAATGGGTCACCAGGATGAGCCGCTTCTCTGAACAGAAAGAATATGCTGTCCGCACCAAGAAAGGCAAAGTTGAGATTGAAGAGACGAAGTAGGAAGTATACACTTGAAAATGAAACAAAAAAGATTGTTAGAAGAAGAGCCTCAAATCAGAAGTAGGATTCTCTTTAAAGAAAATTCTAGACTTAAGGAACCTGTGCTTGTGGCCAGAGAAAAAAAGGAAAAATATAAGAAAAAGTAAACTTTATTCTTTTACTAAATCGCTAAGGTCTTTACCATCAATGTGGGAATAATCTTTTACTCCATTTACTTCAACGTATGTTTCTGGCTTTTCGTTACCACGGACGTTTCCGACTATAGGGCGTTGCATTTCACTCAATTTATGGTCACATGCTTTATAGCATAGAACTAATCCAGCGATAACACAGCCTAAAATGGTCGCTCTTCCAAGAGTTGTATTGTATAATATCTCTTTGAATGAATAAGTTTTTTCTTCTTTTGCTGCTTGTTCTGTTGTCATCATTAATTTCCTCCTATTTACTTGGATTCTAAGCTTTATATCTACTTCTTCTTCCTTACCGACTTGGTTGCTTGCTTCAAAGGAGTTTCCCGCTTCTGTTTTGGCTTGAACCAAATAAGATATACAATCGGCAACAATCCTGCAGTAAATTCGGTCAACAGCAATATTGTAACATACCAGCCTTTCTGCTTGTTTTGGGCGGAATGCCATAAGCCAAATCCTTTCCACACCAACTCCCAGGCAGAAAGTAAAACTAATAGTAATAAAAAATTAACTGGATGCTGATAAAACCCATACATCATATCTGTGTACATGGTCTGCACCTATTGTCTTTCATATTTAAATTTTTGTATACTGAAATAATGTAATACCTAAAGAATAAATGAAAAGAAAATAAAATTACTTTTTCTTCTTTTCAGGCATTTCGCAGTGTCCGCACATTGGCTTCACTAACTTCAAGACTCCAGCCAGCACTAACAAACCACCTAACACCAGCCTCCAGTCTAAAGAAGGCCGCAACAACGCCCATGCCAGCACCAGAACACCTAACACTAGCTTCTTAACTCCATGGCACTTCATGCACACGCCATCCCAACATCCGCATTCCATTTCTTTCACCTCAGTATGTTAAATCAGTATATCCACTACTTTTTCTTTTTACTTCTCTTTTTATCCGCTTTCTGAATCTTCGCCAAATCTTCCAGAATGTCAGAAGCAAGGAAGGTATATCCCTTCTTTTTTCTTAATAATAAATCACCGGTAAGGCCATTGATAAATGAGGCCGCCATTGCACTTTTAAACAAATCTTTTGATTTGGCTAAAAATCCTACCGCCAAACCGGCTAAAATATCACCTGTTCCGCCTTTAGTCATGCCTTGATTACCAGTTCGATTATATCCTATTTTATTAGAAGAAATAATCAAGTCAGTTGGACCTTTCACCAGCAGCACATTGTTGTTCTGTAAAAAATAGCGCAAATTTCCCTGTAAGATTTCCGCTTTTTCTTTAGCATTAGCTTCGCGTAATTTAGGCAGTAGAAATTCCTTATTGCTGTTTACCAACATCATCTCTAACTCTTTTTCATTTGGGGTAATAACGCTGTTATTGAAATCCTTAAAAGAAAGAGATTTTAATGCATCAGAGTCTATCACTTTTAATTTCTGAGATTTATGCACAAAATACTGGCAGAATTTATCTGCTTTCCGAGTAACTCCATTTCCAATTAACACCGCATCAAATTTATCCGCATATTTTACCATCTCTTTGGCATTTTTTATGTTGAAACTTGTCCCTTTGACTTTATGGGTCATTAGATCAGGGGTATATTGATGAACTGCCCAGGCTACTTTCTCCGGTGCAGCTACTGTTGCCATATCACAACCTGCTCGCAACGCCGCCAATCCCGCAAGGACTACCGCCCCGACGAATTCATCAGAACCGCCAACCACCAAAGCATGACCATTCTCCCCTTTCCTAGAAGTCTTCTTGCGGTCCATCAATTTCTTGACTTGATTAAAGTTCATGTAAACCAGTGAAGAAATGCTTATTTTTTGCTTTATATAAGTTTGTAGTAATTATTAGGTAGAGAAAAAAAGAAATTAGGTTTCCTTTAAAAATACTTTAAAAAGTAAGCCAGAAAGACCGCTATGCAAAAGCACAACAAACCTTTTAAAGAAAAGTGGTTCTTCTCTGACTGGCCCTATAGCTTAGCCTGGTAGAGCGCAGGTCTTATATGACCGTTAATGGATCAATACAAAAACCATTAATTCTGC
>CAYIEF010000062.1:0-5512 GCA_964362365.1 uncultured Methanosarcinales archaeon
GAACAGATGGAGAAGTGGTTCACGCCATCTCTCGTAAAGAGAAACATTCTTTCTCGGATTATTTTTCTGCCGGAGCAAAGGTAGCTTTTGGAAAAAAGCTGCAGTATGGGATTGACTGTACTGTTGACGGGCGGAAATATCGTTGGAATAATTGTATTAACCTTATCCTCGGAAAAGTCCCTTATATCGGTTTTGGTATGAGATCGTTGTTAGGGAAGATCGAAGAAGATGATGGTTATGTTTTAGGCATGGCTTGTGTGAATACTCATTCGCCTGTCTTCAACAAGGCACTTCGGTTATGGGCGATTTTCTTAACTCAAATGGGGTTGGCTAAAGCGCCCTTAATTCCTCTGAAAGGAAAAGAATATGTGGTAAGGAGCAAGAAACCATTTCCACTACAGGCGGGAGGCGACTTTGTAGGGTATACAAAATGGATCAAAGTGAGTGTGAGGAGGAAGCAGAAAGTATTAGTGATATAAATTATAATCTATTTCCCTCTTTTTTAAATAATTATTTCCCTATTCTATGAGAAAATGTCTAAGCTGGTTCAATTCGCGGCTGGATATGCATATGTAAAAGTAGTTGAAAATCTCGCGCACAAATACATTCTCCATGGTTTAGGAGAGGATAAGAAAAGTTACTGGAGCTTTCATTTCCACGATCATCATAAAGCCGCAATCAAGTATGGAATGTTAGATCCAGCCTATTTTGAGCCATGGTGGCTGAATCCTTCCAGAGCCAAGGAAGTTGGTTCATTAGCCGGAGCTTTTATGGTACATTTACCTTTAGCCAAGAAATATCCTTATTTTGTTGTCGGTATTGGTAGGCATTGCCGAGTATTATTATAAACATAAGAAAAGCCATACCGATCCAGAATGGGCTTTTGAGCATTTGCAGAATCACGTCAAGCATCATTTATTGGATCAGAATAAGTATTTTGGGGTTACCTCTGGATTAGTTGATAAGATAGTTGGGACTGCACCAAAAATAAGTGCTGAGGAATGGGCCGAATTGCGCTTGTTTTACATGAGGCGATATAATGAGATGAAAGAGAAAGCAGAAGAAGCGGCGAAGGAAAATTATATCAAACATAGAGAGCGGTTTATGGAGTCATTGGAAAGTTTAACTGAGAAGCTGTACTCATTCTTGGGAAGGAAATAGTCCTTCAGGCTGTTCTGTTTTGGAACGGAATAAATTTATAAAATAGAAGCGGATTTTAGAGTGTTATGGCGGCCATAGTTCAGCGGCTAGAATAAGGGACTGTGGCTAGGTATTTAGCAGAGATCCCTGGATCCGAGTTCGATTCTCGGTGGCCGCCCTCTTTTAATTAAAGTGATTATAATGGATAACTACTTTAGCCAATTTAATGATAAATGTATTGAACAAGCATTTTTACATCATGAAATGGTTCCTATTTTAGAAAAAATAATTGATAATAATATGCGGATTTACTCAAAGCTTAAAGATATAACTCTTGATTATGGGGAAGTCCCTAAAAGGAGTGATCTTCATTTATTATTAGAAGATGTCAAGATAATTGTTGATACATTTTTTGGAGTATCAAAAATTAAAGCACCCACAGTTGATTATAAAAGAATTCTTGAAAGAGGATTACAATTTTCTGATTTTAGCGATTTTCTTATGTTTTTTCCATCGGCGTATAATATTCTCAGGTCTAAAGGACATTACTATGACATTTCTGAGCATATCTCTCTTAAAAAAGAGCCAAGAGGCAGTTTAATCCCCGTGTTAGCGCATGAATATACGCATCACGTACAGAAGCATAAATTTTTATTCTTACCTTACCTTTTGGAAGGACAGGCACGTTCAGTACAGCGACATATTAGCGGCGTATACACAGAAAGAGAAAACAATCCCACATTTTTATCACACAATCTCATGCATTTTGATTTGCCAGAATTAAAAGTCGCATATCTGTGGCTTTGTCAAAAACATGATATAGCGCCTAAAATCTATTTATGTCAACCGCAAACAAAGAAAGAAAAACAGTATTTACGTATTGCTGAGAAATTTAAAGAAAAAAATACAAAACCAAATTATCATATGATGGGCAATGCTTTCTTTTCTGTACTTGAATTTCTTGAAGGGAAAGGGATTCATAGAGATATTATATCAGAAAAGTATCAACTTCCCTCTTTTTTCTGAACAGAATCTATATAAAACAGAAGATACTTCTAACTAATTATGGAAATACAAACAGCAAAAGGAGTCAAGGACTTACCACCAGAAGAGAAAATTCTCAAGAACAAGGTAGTGAATACTATCACAAAAACCTTTGAGTTATATGGGTTTGCGCCTTTGGAAACTCCGGTCTTAGAACGCTTCGAAACTCTGGCTGCAAAATACGGCGCTGGTGAAGAAAGTGATGCGCTCAAGGAAACTTTTAAATTGAAAGACCAAGGCGGGCGGCAGTTAGGATTACGCTTTGAGATGACTACTTCGTTAGCTAGATACGTAGCGCAGAATCCTACTCTAAAGATGCCGTTTAAAGTGTATCAGGCTGGTCCGGTATTCAGAGACGGACCGATCAAAACTGGGCGGGAGCGTGAATTCTGGCAGGCTGATGCTGATACCATCGGCGCTTCCTCCATGTTGGCAGAAGCAGAACAGATTGCCTTGGTGTGCGATGTTTTTCGAGTACTGAATTTTAAGTTTGTGATCAAAGTCAATAATAGAAAAATATTGAATGGTATTTTGAAACAATCAGGGATTACCGAGGTCCGCGAAGCGTTAATTGCCATCGATAAATTGGACAAGATCGGAAAAGTTGGAGTAGCTGATGAATTAAAACAACGCGGCTGCAGCAAGGCTCAGGCGGACAAAGTGTTTTCTTTCTTAACCAAAGGGGCAACTCCTTCTTCTCTGAAGAAAAAAATAAAAGATGAGGAAGGGAAACAAGGATTGGCAGAATTGGAAGAGCTCTTTAGATATCTGAAAGTGATGGGCGTGAAGGAAGTTGAATTTGATCTTTCTCTGGCGCGCGGACAAGCATATTACACCGGAACAGTTATTGAAGCGTATTTGAAAAATAGTATTATAACTTCTTCAATTGCTGGTGGGGGAAGGTATGATCAGATGATCGGCAATTACATGGGCGGGGGTAGAGAGATTCCTGCTATCGGTGTTTCTTTCGGAATAACTCCGATCATGGAGCAGATGAAATTACAGAATAAACTGGAAGAAAAAACGCCGGCGAAAGTGTTAGTGATTCCCATCAATGCTGTTGATGAAGCTCTGAAAATTGCGCAGGAATTGCGGAAGAATGGAATTTCTGCTGATTTTGCCATGGGCAAGAAAGGTGTTAGCAAGAATCTGGAGTATGCGAATACCTTGGCTATTCCTTATGTTGCGATTGTCGGTGAAGAAGAAGTGAAGAAGAAGAAAGTGCTGCTGAAAGAGATGAGTTCTGGGACGGAGCAGATGTTGTCAGTGAAGAATGTAGTTAAGAAATTACTGTGATGATATTGAATAGAAAAAATTTCTTAAAAGTAATAGGGATTGTTGCGATTTTGTTGTTAGTTGCAAATATGATTCTATTTGCTTTAGGAAAGATTAATGGATTAGTGTTCTGGGAAATTATTATCTTTGGCGCAGTTTTGGCGTTTATGGTAGTGTCGAAGATGAAGCAAATAGTGCAATAAATTCTACCACTCATCCTCTTCCGTCCTGGTATATACAACCGGCTTGTCTTTGACGATCATAGAATGTTCAAACTGTGTTACAATTCCGCCAGAAACCTCTGCTAACGGCGGATACGATCTTACAATCCCCAACTGCTGCAACTCTCGCATGCCTAAAGCAGCTGGTCCTTTGCCAAATTTTCGAGTAAGCCATCGAGTTGTAAACGGAAGCCCTCGCTGTGTTTTAACTAACTCTAAAATTTTCTTTGCATACTGAGAACGAACCCCTCGTTCTTTTCCCACCATAAAAATTGTTGCTGGACCTTTTTCTTTGATCAATCCTTGCCCATTGGTCACGAACGGCTCGATGGCGATCTGCAGACCTTCTTTTAATTCTGTTTTGTCTTTGTTGTTGAAACTCGGTATAGTGATCCCTCCATGTACCTTGTAGCGTTCAATGTTATGCCCAGAAAGATTTTTTACGGTCGTAAATCCTAATGCTTCCGCTTCTGAGTATTGTGCTTCTCCCAACTGCCAGAGCGGTGTACCAGGACGGACTAATTTTATTGCAGATTTTAATGCATTCTGTGCAGCTTTAACCATATCTTTATGTTCATTTGACGAGCCCACAATAACGGTCATGGCATTGTCAGCCAAGTATCCGTCAATATGAACACCCATGTCGACTTTGATAACATCTCCTTCTTGAGAAACAGATTGGTCATCTTCGGTGGGGCAGAAATGTGCAGCATCATCATTCACCGCCATCTGAGCCCAGGCGATCTGTCCGCCGAGTTCTTTGATACGCTTTTCGCAATAATCCATCACTTCTAGAAATGAAGTTCCCGGCTTGGATAGTTTTTTTGCTCCTTCGTGTTTTACCTGTGAAGCAATCTTTCCTGCTTTGAGAAGGATTTTTTGCACTTCAGGATCCATATCTTACTTGTTGGAAGAGAATTATATAAATGTTGTTGTCTTCCAAAACACTTAAATAATATTGCTTATTTTTTGTCTCTACAATTAAAACGAAGGTTCTGTTTTTCTTGTTATACATTAAAAGGACGGATAGCTCCGCACTTTCATGACTTACGGAGTTGAGATCATGCCAGCAAAGAAAGAAGCAGTTAAGAAAGGAAACAATGAAAATCAGAGATTTTCAAGCCTCCTTTTGCAATGGGGGAAACAAAAATGAAATTAGTAGCAAAAGGAGATAAAGTTAAAATAGATTATACCGGTACATTTGATGATGGTACCGTCTTTGACGCATCTGAAAAGCATGGCCAGCCTTTAGAGTTTGAGGCAGGTTCTGGCCAGGTAATCAAGGGATTTGATGATGCAGTAATGGGAATGAAGAATGGAGAGGAAAAGAAAATAGTCATTCCTCCAGCAGAAGCATATGGGGAAGTGAAAGCTGAACTGCGCAAGAAAGTGCCGCGCAAACAATTTCCGCAGGATCAGGAGCCAAAAGTAGGGATGATCCTTGCAGTGGGAATGCCGAACGGTATGCAGTTTCCAGCACGAATTGTAGACGTGACTAAAGAGGATGTCACTATCGACTTAAATCATCCATTGGCAGGAAAGACGCTGCATTTTAAGATTAAAGTGGTAAGTGTCGCGGCTTGATTTTTTGATTTGTTTTGAATCTTTATTTTTTAATCAGAAAACAACAATAACGCAGAGGCGCCGGGGGAAGCCCCATACGGGGTGGCGCCTAGGGCAAACGCAGTTTGACCGTCTGCCGTTATTATTGTTGTTTTCAAATACTTAATAACCATAAAAATAAAACCTATAATAAAATAATCATAGCCTTTTCAGCAACTTACTAGTAAAGATTTATAAATAAAGTGTGGTTCAAGCTATAAAAATAAAAG
>CAYIEF010000063.1:0-5465 GCA_964362365.1 uncultured Methanosarcinales archaeon
AAATCGCTTTGGCTAATGAATACATCTGCGGAACTATGACTCTGGAAGGAGCGCCGCATTTGCAGGAAGAACATTATGAAGTTTTTGACTGCGCCAATAAATGTGGGATCAAAGGAAAGCGTTACATTCATCCCTACGGCCATTTGAAGATGCTGGCAGCTGTACAACCCTTCATCTCCGGCGCAATCTCAAAGACTATCAACATGCCGCCGGAATGGACCGTCGAGCAGATCAAGAAAGCCTACTACGATGCCTGGACCATGATGATCAAAGCAGTTGCTTTGTATAGAGATGGATCAAAATTATCACAACCTCTGAATGCAACCCTGGAACAGCATCCGGAATTGAAGAAGATGCTGGAAGTTGCACCAAAGGAGAAGTATGCAGTCAAAGAGATCATCCGGAAGAAAGTCAAAGTCGGCCCGCAGATGTTAACCCTGTCTGGATTCATGCAGGACGGAAAAGTAGGCGAAGTATCGTATAACTTTAACAGCTTAAGTCCTGCTCAGGAAACCATGATGAGCGCAGTCTTGAATTTAGTAAATTTAGGATTGCAGAACGGGTTTGCGCCGTCTTTAATTGCTGAGAAGAGTTTGAATGTGAAAGGACATCCGCTGATTTCAGAGTTGAAGATGTTTTTGCAGGAATTTGAAGAAGAGGACAAGGTAGTTGCTGCAGCAGAGTTGCCTGAAACCAGAACTCTTGCAGAGAACTCGGAGAAAGAGAGCTGTAAATCCTGCAAAGCCACCCAATTGCGGCGAAATGGAACGTGTATGCTGTGTGAAGTGTGTGGGGAGACGAGCGGTTGCTCGTGAGTTTGAAGTGAAACGAAAACTTACTTGACAGGATTTTGATTAACCCGCACAACAAAGCAACGACTTTGTTGGCGCACAGAAGTGATAGTCTTCACTTCCAGTGTTTTAGTTTGCCTAAAAGGTTAGTGGGGAGACGAGCGGTTGTTCGTGAGGTTTGGTTTTTTATTTTCCTTAACTCTTTTTTGTACCCAATACCCATGAGTAAGAAAGGTAGAGGGAAATACGTAAATGCCTACAAGATATGACGGGAGTGAGAAGCGATTTTAAAAACTCCAGAATTATTCTTTCTCTATGCTTAAAGCAGTTTTATTTGATCTGGACAATACCTTATTGGATTTCTGGAGAATGAAGAGGAAAGCCAGCGATTCAGCAGTTCAAGCAATGATTAAGGCAGGTTTGAAACTGCCCAAGAAGAAAGCTGAAGAAGAACTCTTCCAAAAGTATGTAAAAAATATTGAAGGGGAAAGAGTTTTCCAGAAATTCCTGAAGGAAAAACAGCAATATTCTGAGAAGATTTTAGCTGCCGGGATTAATGCCTATCTGAAAACCAAGCAGCAATACCTCAAAACCTATCCGCAAGTTAAGCCTACCTTGATGAAGCTGAAGAAAAGAGGGCTGAAATTAGTGTTAGTTACCAATGCGCCCAAACTGAAGGCCTATCAGCGCTTGGATGCAGTGGGATTATCTGATCTTTTTGATTTGATTATTACCGAAGCTCAGAAACCTGCCAGGAAACCGTATCAGAAAGTGTTAAGGCAATTAAAACTCAAACCGGAAGAAGTTCTGATGGTGGGAGACAGCCCTAGATTAGATTTACATAGGGCAAAAATGATGGGGATGAAGACTTGCTTAGCAGATTATGGTTATGTTCATTATCCGCACAAAAGATTTATCAAACCTGATTACAAGATACGGAAGATAGAAGAGTTGGTGAAGGTGATTTAAAACATACAATGAATTTCTCCCAGTAGCAAGCTGTGGGGAATTGCCTAGTTAAAAATATCCTTTCAGAAGCAGACTACGTTTAAATATAATTTACAATACGTTCCCCTATCTTTAACAATTTTTTTGCTGCTTTTAATCCCTCTTCTACCTTCTTTATTTGACTACTAAAACTTGAAGTTGTATCTATGTAAGGCAATTTAATCCGCAATGAAGCTGATTTATAAGTTGGCTCCAATGTTCTATTCTTGTTAAGATAGGGTTTCAATATTTGTTCCAGTTTGTCCAGTTTTTCGCCGTAACCTGCAAATTCAAGATCGACTACCCCATGATCTTTATATAAATAAGTAAGCTTATTATGGATTGATATCTTTTTTTTCAATGTTCTTGGATGAAATCTTACCCAGCTTTCTCCAGCAGATTTTGATGAGGGCTCCTTCATCTCAAATTCAGGATATTTTTTCGAAACATATTTATAATAATCTCTCCAAAATCTACTTGTTTTTTCATCAACAATCTGGTTCCATCCTCTTCTATTTTGTTCTATAGCTTCGGTTATTATCTCAGATTTATATCTATTTCTCTCTGATTTGTTTTTCAAAAACCACTTGCTTATCACTTGATAAGATATTTTAGAATCGTAATCTTTTGATTCTTTATTAGTCTGGAGATACTTTTCTGGCGCTACAATACAGGTCTTGCATTCATCCCAGTCTTTTTTAACCTTCCCCTCTTCGCCTCTTTCCGAATATCTTTGAGGCTGTTTTTTTTGTGCTAGAGCTCCAACCTTATTTTCTATAAGCAAGGCATATTTTTCTCCAGATTGAACTCTGAAAATAAATACTATGTCCGATTCACCATTAGGACCACTTATTGAATGCCAAGCTCCTACAAAATCTTTCATTTTTTTCCCGGTAATCTCTTTTGCGAACCATTTTCTAAACTTTGGAGAAACGTGTAATTCTTCTAATAAAAGCAGGTCTATATCTCTTTCTTGAACTGCTTCTATAAATCTTAAATCTTCAATGTTTTTTTTCTTCATTTTTTCTATTAATTTCTTTTTTAATGAGATTCCAACCCGACTTATTCAAATACTGAGATAAATCTATTCCAGACTTTTTTTCCTTCTTACACTGGACTTCGGCTTTTTTGCTTTTACCTTCACCATAAAAGAATAGATGTAATTGTTTTTCTGACCACATTTTTGATTTTTTGTTGCGTCGACGTATTTCTATGATTTTAGATGTGGGGATGACTAAGTAATCTGATTTCAAAATCGCCTTTCGTTTTAAAGAAGACTTAGGAGTTGATACTACCAATACAAAAAAATCAGTTATTTTTGTTGGTTCTTTAGGTACGTTAAACCATGCACCATAACCACCTTTGACATGATTTTTATCTTCATAATCAGGTGGACCGTATGGTTTACTTCCTTTAACTTGAATAGTAACTGTTTTTTTCGTGTTCTTATTAAGGAGAATTAAGTCTATGCCTTCTGACTGAGCATTTACTGGGAAGAAAACTTCGTAATTTTTTTTCTTAAATGGCTTATTCTTAAGTTCAAAAGCAACTAATGCCTCGTCAACATTTAATGACCAAAAATTCTTAATAGGCACAATTTGCATAATAAAATGAATATTTTATCCTTTATATGCCTTTCTCAAATCTTCCCCAGCCAATCCTTCACCACTTTATCATCAGGATAATATTCCTTAACTTTCATATAGATATCTTTGGCTTCTTCAGTATTCCCTATTTCAGAATAACAATCTCCCAACCGCAACAATCTTTCTTTGTCTGTGGGAAAATATGCTAATGCTTTTTTGTATAGGTTTATTGCACTTTCTGTTTTTCTGATTTCTTTGAAGAACCATGCAGCATGAGAGCAGATTGTTCTTTTATTGATATTGTATTTGGAAACTGCGTTGTTCATATTCTTAATTGACTCCCTAAAATATTTTTCAGCTAATTCGTATTTTTGGGAATCAAAATAACAATCTCCTAATACACATAAATAACAAGGATTTTTTAAATCCGATTTAAGTAGTTCATGTAATGTTTTTTTTGCTCTTTCTATCTGTTTTGTTCTACGAAATATTATGCTCATATTAAACATAACCCAGTTTTTATCAAATCGGTCAATATCCAAAGTTAATAAGTGTGTATATGTTTGAAAAGAAAGTTCATATTCTTCAATTCTGATATACGCATTGCCTAGCTTCATCAGAACTCTGGGGTCGTTTGCAAAGATAGATTTGGCCATCTGCTTAATTGCCTGTTCTATTTTGCCATCCCTCAACAAACAACCTAGTTCATTAAGGAATTCTTGTTTGGTTTGTTCAATCATATTTCAACCATCTCAGGATAAAAAAATAAACTAATCTGTTCAAAATTCTCGTCCATTAAGTTCAATGACGAAGGCGAAAGTTTGTAGGTCATTTTACTCCTGAATGTTCTTTATCAACCTAATAATATTTACTATGCTGTTCTGTTCAAACATTGTCTAGCACTAACAAAACACTCTATTCTTTTTCCAACCCTGCTGTAAATCTCCTCTAAATCTTTATTTCTTGCATTCTTCTTAGAAGAGCCAAGCTGCACGTAGAGTTCACGTAAAAACTTTCTCCAAGACAGAACGATTATCTTATCTTTACCAAAGTGTTTTTTAAAATGCGGTCTTAGAGATTTTTCCCGTTTAAGGAAGAGTTCGGAATAGTCCTTTACTTCCTGATAAAAACGCTTGTTCCCTCTGCCGTTGACTTTAACGCTTGTAATCTCAACACTCTTCTCATCAACACAAACTAAATTCTCATTAGCTACTAAAACCAAGTAAGCTGGGTTTCCTTTTGCTTCCTTCAGAGCAGCAAAATATTCTCTCGGAATCTGCTCATTTTGGAACTTGCTGTCTCCTTTGTAAAAGTTCTTAAATTCAAAAGCGATTACATTCTTATCGGATTTAATAAGAACATCAGGTCTCACTAAGGGTGTTTTATTTAGATGTAACTTTTGCTCAAACTCAATATTTTGTATTGCGAAGTCTTTTTCGTTTACCCCGAGCCTCTGTAAGAATTTCACAAGAAAGTTTTTGTAGGGAAGCTGATAAAGCTCGTTCCAGACAAACATAACCGCATAGGCTTCTGAACTTAGAAAATTTTCTACACTAGTTTTAGGATGCCATTTGAAATACATTTGCTTTATAGGGTCGCATTCTACAGGTATTTTGTTCTGCATATCTATCACTTTTTTTTCATCTCTGCTTTAAATCGTGGGGAGGAATTGGCCAATCTTTCCAGTATCACCCTATCAAGATAAGAAGTAATGGTCTCCCCTTTCCTATGAGGCGCTAAGTTGACGGAAGCGTGATATAACTGGGAATCATATACGCATTCCCTTATAGTATTGTAGCCTTTCATTGATCTTCCTTCTTACATCTATTTCGTTTCAACAAAATTTTTTTTCTTCCACTCATCTACCTTTTCCTCACTTATCCAAAAATATACCTGCTCTGAATTCTTGCCCAGATAATATAGTAATTCTCTACTTCCCCTAATTCTCAAAAGGGCTGTCTTTTCCTTGAAAACAGGTTCAATGTCAAAATGTTCATACTTCAATCCTAATTTCTTCTTAAAATCATCCTTAGTTAATTCAATTCTGGAATACTCTTCACTAAATTTCCTAATTCTAGAGGTAATTTTTCCCAATTTTAGT
>CAYIEF010000064.1:0-5417 GCA_964362365.1 uncultured Methanosarcinales archaeon
GAGAGTATCCTTTCCTTCAGTTTCTCGGCTTCAGTAATTCTGGCCGTTACCTGGGGTGTCCCCGTTTTGATGACCCGGATGCATGTTTAGTTGGTTTTCGAGAAAAAGATCAGCATTATGATTTTGCCTCGGTGTGGCTGGAATCGATGGAAGAGATGCACAAATGAGATGCTGGCAATTATTTCTCAGACAGCTTTTCTAAAGCAGTTCTGGCATATTTTTTGATCACTTCACTAAGTTGATATTGTGGCTCATCTAATTCATCTTTAGTAAACCATTTGCAGCCGTCACTTTTTTCGGTCTCGGAAAGGATTAATTGGTCAGTTTCTGTGGTGCCAAAGAAAACAAAGGAGATGTGCTGATGGGTATCATTGATCTTGTGGATGTTTAGGAAGTGAGGCGGGATCAATTCTTTGTATCCATGCCCTTCGCTGATGCTTAGATCTTGCTCGGTATGCAGGGAAAGATCTAAACCGACTTCTTCCTTAACTTCTCTCACTGCAGCTTGATTAGGTTCTTCATCGAGTTCAATATGGCCGCCGACGCTTAACCATCTCTTGTATTTGTCATGCTGGCGGAGAAGGACTTTATTTTGGTAGACGATGAAGACTTCGGCAGTAAAGTCGATCTTTTCATGGATGTGGGCCATGTAATCAGGAGAAAATGGTTGTTAATAAGGATTGTTGAAGTGGAAAGGCGAATAGCAATATATAAATACCAATATTTCTTTATCCTTCCAAAAGAGAACGAGAAAAATGAAAAAACATTTTTCTCTAGTTTATTCGTGCCTCATAAACGATGAAAAACCAATTAATCGTCAAGATCCTGAACAATATTGCTGATATTCTGGAACTGCAGGAAGTAGAATTCAAGCCGGTTGCATATCGAAGAGCGGCACAGTCCATCGAATCGCTCTCAGAGGACATCGAAGAAATTTATGAGCGCAATGAGCTGGAAGAGATCCCTGGCGTGGGAAAGCATATCGCGGAAAAGATCGCTGAAATCATCGAAACTGGAAAGCTGAAGTATTATGAAAAGCTAAAGAAGGAAGTTAAAGTTGATGTGGAAGGCCTGAACGAAATTCCTTCTCTTGGGCCTAAAAAAATTAAGGTTTTGTATAAGAAGTTAGGAGTAAAGGATGTTAAAGATTTGGAAAAAGCATTGAAGCAACATAAAGTTCGGGAACTGGAAGGATTTGGTGAAAAAACTGAAGAAACACTGCTGCATGGAATTGAATTGCTGAAGAAACGACCTTCGCGGTTTCTTTATATTCATGCTATGCCGATGGTGGAAATAATAACTAAAACATTGAAAGGATACGATTTTGTGAAGAAAGTGGAGATCGCTGGTTCGTATCGTAGAGGCAAGGAAACAGTCGGTGATCTCGATTTTTTAGCGGTTTCTTCCCAGCCCGGAAAGGTAATGGGTGTATTTATTTCCATGAAAGATGTAAAAGAAGTATTAGCGCGGGGAGAAACAAAAAGTTCGGTGCGTCTAAGCAATGGCATGCAGGTAGATCTACGTGTGGTGAATGAGAAACAGTATGGCGCAGCATTATTGTATTTTATCGGCAGCAAGGAGCATAATGTAGAACTGCGGAAATTGGCGCTCAAAAAAGGCTGGACTTTGAATGAGTATGGACTTACTACGCTTAAAGATAAAAAATGGATCGCCGGAAGAACACCGGAAGAGGTTTATCAAAAATTAGGATTGCGTTTTATTGAACCGGAATTGCGGGAGAATAAAGGTGAGATCGAAGCAGCTAAACAAAATAGGCTTCCAGAATTAGTTACTACCAAAGATATCAAAGGTGTATTCCATAATCATACTACTTGGAGTGATGGGAACAATTCTCATCTGGAGATGGCCCAGAAAGCGGAAGAGTTAGGTTTGAAGTTTATTTCTTTCAATGATCATTTTGGCCATGTCGGCATCACCAATCCACTTACTGAAAAGAGATTAGGAAAATACCTACAAGAGATCGAAAAGGTGCGCAAGAAGGCCGGTATTAGGATATTTTCTGGAGTGGAGATCGATATCTTGAAAGACGGCAGCTTGCCATTACCGGTTTCTAAATTACGAGAGTTGGATGTAGTAGTTGCATCAGTGCATGTCGCGCTTGCTATGAAAGAGAAGGAAATGACCAAAAGGGTGTGTGATGCTTTGAGCAATTATCCAGTAAATATTTTAGGGCATCCTTTAGACAGACTATTACAGGAGCGTGAGCCATTGGCCTTGAACTTGGACAAAGTCTTTGCTACTGCCAAACAGCGTAATGTTTTCTTGGAAATTAACAGCTCTCCAAAAAGGATGGATCTGCCTGGCGAACTAGTCAAAGCAGGATTGGATGCCGGATGCAAGTTCGCACTAAGTACAGATGCTCATGATGTTTCCCATCTTGCTTTTTATCCGCTCGCGGTAAACATGGCGAGGCGGGGATGGGTAGAACAGAAGCATCTACTTAACTGCTGGCCTTTAGGAAAAATTGAGAAAGCGCTGCAAAAATAAAGTGCGCTTAACTTACGAATTTTCCTCAAACTCTTCTGCGCATGATTTTGAACAGAAGCTCAGTGTTTCTCCATCAACCTCTTTTTCCACTCTGTTTTCTTCATTCACTGCGGAGCCGCATTCAGCACATTCACCAACTTCTTCTTGGTCTGAATATCCTTTCAAAAATCCTTCTTCGGATGTTTCAAGACTTTCTTCGAGAAGTTTTTCGGTGCTGTTCTCGTCTTCGTCGAATGCATAGTTTTCCACCATGCTCAAGAATTTTTCGGGATTGTTTTTAAAGATTTTGCTGATGGCACATATATGTATATGTTTGTAGATTCAGGAAGAAATATTTTTAAACCGCTATTTTAGGGTAGTGAAATGCATGGATATTATTGAAGAAAGGAATAGAATGATACTCATCAATGATAATACTCCTTCAATAAAATCCTTTTAATCCTATTAATTGACCTTTCCCAGGAAAATCCGTAGGCTACGGTCTTGCGGGCGTTCTGTCCCAGGCGTTCGCGATATTCCCGGTCTTTCAAAAGTTTGGAAATCTTTACTGACAACATTCCGGCACTGTTTCGAGGGAAAAATAAGCCGTTGTGGTTTTTGATGATGTAACTCTTGATAAATCCAACTCTGGTAGCGATAACTGGTAATCCAGTAGACATGGCTTCTAAGGTAGCAAGAGAAGTGGTTTCGGTCAGGCTGGGCATAACAAATACGTCCATGGCTTTCAGATAATCTTGCACATTGTACACAAATCCAGTTACTTTACAGTTCTTGAGCTGTTTTAATTCTCTGGTCTGTTTTTCTGGACCGTCGCCGACCATCAGCAAAGTGATATTATCCTGATCTTCTATTTTCTGGAAGGCCTCCAGAAGCAAGTCAGTATTTTTCTCTTTGGAAATCCTTCCTACATAACCGATGACTTTTTTTTCTGGGTTGAGATGTATTTTTTCTTTGCTGGCGCGCTTATCGGCAGTAGGATTAAAGGTATCGATATCTACTCCTAATCTGGCAGTAGTGATTTCAGCTCTTACTCCTTGTTCCTGCAGATGTTCTTTCAGTTCGTAGTAAGGAACCAGAATTTCATCGCAGCGGTTGTAAAGAGCTATGGATAATTTTTTGATAAAGTATCCAATCGGTTTTTTGAAAAGGCCAGGAAAGAATTTTTCAAACAGTTCCCAGGTCAAGGTATGGGTATAAAAAAAGATTTTTTTATCGTATTTTCGCGCGTAGTAAATGCTGAGGTAGCTGATCATAGCCGGTCCTTGGATAAAAACCAGATCGGCTTCCTTGATAGCAGTTTTCATCTTTTTAAAATTAGATGGAGAAAATGCAAGGTTAGCATAGCCGGAGACTTTCCAAATTTTCGATAGGTCAAGGTAGGTTACTTTCTTTCCTTTATGGGTTCCATAATCAGGCACTAACAAGGATATTTCAAAATTATCCTGGGCGCGTTTCATGAATTCTTCAATGAACTTTAAAGTTCCATCTACTTTTGGATAGTACGTATCTGCTACTAACAGTAATTTTGGTTGGTTCATTTTATCCTGAAAAAGTGTTCTCCGAATCTGGCGCGCATCTTTATGCCGTCTTTAATAGCTTTGTACATGAGCAGCACGAAGGGATAGGAAACATGGACTTTCTGGCTCTTGAATTTCCAAAGCGATTTCAATTTAAGTGAGAAAGTTTTGCTGACGTCAACATACAAAGAAGGATACTGGGTTTTGAAGGAAACCGGATTCCAGATGGAATACATGTATACTTCCGGTTTTTCTTTCAATTCGTTGAAAACTTCTAAGGTCATTTCATGGACTGCGCGATGGTCAGGATGGGGATCTTCATGGCTGTGGGTAAATACTTTGGTAGGTTTTTCTTTTTCTAACAGCTGGACAAGGCTTTCTTTCAGATTTTTCGCTTTGTAATCATCAAGGAACTTTCCTTCACGTAGATCGTAGAAGATGGACTTACATCTCAACAGTTTGGAAGCATCTTCGGTCTCCTTGTAGCGCATCTTCTGCACAACTTTTTTCTTCAGCCAGGGATGGGACAGTTCGCCGTAGGAAAATACTACTGCCAGGACTTTGTCTTTTTGCTGGGTATATTTGGCGATAGTTCCCCCTGCGCCGATCACAAAGTCATCAGAATGAGCGCTAAAGACAACGATTTTTTCTTTCCTGGACATATAGCTTGGAGAAGCAGTATGGGTTTAAGAAGTTTTCTAAGGAGATTTTATACTAATTTTCCTGAGTTGAAAACAACATCACAGACAGCAGACGGCCACTTCGTGTCCTACTCGGCATCCCGGATGGAGTGACCCCTGCCTCGCCTGCGTCTGTGTTGTTTTCTAACGGAATTTCTAAATAAAATAAAAAAAGAAAATCAAAACATTTCTTTTCCTAGCAACTTTTGTTCCAAACTAGCTTTTCCTGCGCCATACGCAAAAGTAACCAGAAACGCTAGCAGGAACAGCAGCGCAGGCGTGCCCATGTTCGCCATCGGATTCCAGCCAACTGCTAAAGCATGTCCCATGACGTAGGCAACCGCCATCTCAATCACGCCAAAGAGAGATGCAAGCCTGGTGAATACGCCAACTGCTAAGGCTAGTCCGATCAACAATTCAGCTGCGCCAGCGAACCACACCAATGTTCCAAAAGGTGCAGCTCCTCCAGGCATGCCCCATAAGCCGAACAATTTCTGCACTCCGTACATCAGAAATAACAACCCAACACCTACGCGGAAAACTACGTATAGGTGATCTTTATATTTTGTTTCTAATTTCATAATTTTACCTCCAAAATTCAAAGTTTTTACCTATTTACTTAAATTAATTCATAAAGCTATCTATTTTAGAAATCCTTTGTATAATTCGGTAATTAGTTTACACTTCTGTAGTATATAGGTGATTTTTAAAC
>CAYIEF010000065.1:0-5228 GCA_964362365.1 uncultured Methanosarcinales archaeon
CTCTGGCCTTGTTCCACTGATCTGGATTGTCAGGTGTTGGTACAAAATGGCGCTTCCTATTACTGCAGCCAGCAAACCTTAACTTGTTTTCAATTAGAATCGCCGGCTGCTCTAAGTGCGCCAGATGCGACAGCGACTACTGCTGCCCCCACTCCAGCCGTATCTGCAACTGATGAAAAAATCGCTGCTTTGGAATCAAAAATAGCCAGCTTGGAAAATAGCTTGTCAGCTCTCTCTTCTGATGTATCGTTAACCAAAGGAGAAGTTATCGCTATTCAAAACCAAATATCTTTCTTACAATCAGAATTGTCTAATTTACAAAACAGTAATCAAGATATCTCCTCCAAAACCAATACCTTATCTACAGGATTGGCGGGATTGCAGCAAACTCTGGATTCATTGCAAAAATCGCAGTCATTTAGCAAAGTTATTGCCGTTATTGTTGTGCTCATTTTAATCGGCGGAGCAGGTTATGGAGCATATTATTATATCAATCGGAAACAAAGTATGGTAAATCCTGAAATACTGAATTATATCCACAATAGCATAAAGCAGGGGAAGAAACAGCACCAGATCAAGCAAGAATTACGCAAAGCCGGATGGGTGGACCGCGATATTGAAAAAGCGTATAATGAGACCGTAAAAGAAAATTACCGCCGCTATAAATCATCGCAGGCTGAGGTAAGTGCAAAAACATCAACAGAACTACGATCAGTAGGCAGAGTTCAGAAAGCTGCTCCAAATCTTGCCGATCCAAAGAAAATGATCATAATTGCAGTCGTAAGCATTCTGCTCATCACCGGCGGTTTACTCGTTTTACGGGCAAGTACTGGCCAAGCTATTTTTTTAAAAAAACTTGTCGCTGGACAGGAGAATGCAACGACAGGAGAAATTACTTACAAAGTTGAATGTACACCGCCGCATCTGCTTAACCCGGCTGGGGATGCCTGTTGCTTAGATTCGGATAACTCCGGAGTATGCGACACCACCGAATTACAAGGAGTAGGTTTAGCTGCGGGCGGGGAATGCAATGATAACCGAGAATGTAAGGTAGGCTTATATTGTGTCCATAATAAATGCGCGAATTTGGACTCACTCTACACCGGCGAAGGAGGAGATTGCACTAAATTATGCAGTTATTACGCCATCAAGATGCTTACCAGCGATGGCGAGAAATATGACCTAAAACCGAAACAAGGAAGCTATACCGGCGCAGGAGCATTGGAATGGAAGATTTTGCCGATGGAGCAGTATTGTAAAGGAGAATCGCCTATCGTCCCAGTTAATGTGATTAAAAAACGGACTGGCGAGATCATCAGTGAAGAAGTAGTATTGTTACACGAAGGAGAGACCAGCCAAGTATTAACTCATCCTACTATTTCTAAATTAGCATTTAGCCTTACCATAGCAGATGTATTTGAGAGTTGTCCGAAGTAATTAGAATTTTTAAAATAATGCTTTTTTTGCAATTCCCACTTAAAGGATTTTGATCAACCTTTTGACAAAAGGTTGAAAGGGGCCCCAAAGAGGGGGTGAGGGTGGTAGAATTCTATGGGACCCCACTTCACATCGTGACATAACTGCCCAAACGTGGTTTTTACCTATTCTACTGTAAAACACAATTAATATATAAATATTACTATTTAGTATACTGGTTCCTGAAAAGTGACAAAATGTCTAGGGAGAGTTTATATTTTATCTTCTTTTTTGTCACAAAATAAAAATCCCAACCGCCCCAAGGGGCGGGATATTTTTAATGTATCTGATACCCCATTCGATAACGGCGAGTTGATAGAAAGCAGCCCAGCCACCGCAAGCGGTGGGGTATCAGAAACAAATGAAGAAAAAGACAATCGAAGAACAATTACGAGATTATCTATACTCTTCTGAAGGCCCCATACCTTTAGATGAAGCGATACGAAGACTTAAAAAAGAATGGAAAATCAAGAAAAATTAGTTGATCTTCTACTTATATTATTTGTAAGAATGTCCGATAAAAATCGCCAACAGCAAACAATTAATGAGATAAGGCAGGTGTTAAGGACGATGGGAGCTGGGGGATTTGGAGACAAGTCAGCGAAGTGCGGGAAAGCGCCTTACCTCGCACTAAAGTGCGAGGCTTGAACAGGCGCTTTCTTAACCCCGCACTTTGTGACACAAGAAATGTGAAAGAATATCACATTTCTGTGCAGAAGGACAAAAGTCCTTCTTGCATAAAAGGAACAGAAAGCCATTCATCCCCGTATTCAAATACGGGGCTTTATGGTCCTTTTAATGTAAGAAAAATTATTAAATGCCGAATGGTTCATGCTCGCATATGGCCGCACCAAATCCAGTATTAGGTTTTAGTATCTACAAGGAAAAGAAATACAAGAAAGATTGTAAATCCTATAGGCACATGATAAAGAGGATCTTAAGAACAGAACTGGATATTGTCAATTGGCCGGAATACAGCCCACTCTTGCACGGGCAACTTGCAGGGAAATGTAAGGTATATCTGCATGCCAGAGTTGACCAAAATCTGAGGATCTTGTACAAGCCAGATTATAAAAATAAAATCATTTTCCTGACTGATCTTTTAACCCATCGGGAAATGGAAAGAAAGTGCGGTTAAAAATGCTCTATGTGGGCGCCCAAAAATGCTTCTATTTCAGAAAAGTCATCCAAGCTAATATTTACAACGCGTCTGTGGACTTTTTCAGAAGCAGCTAATTCCCTACGTAATTTTGCAGCAAGATCAGAAGAAAGGGTTTTAAGGAATGCTCCCTGGCAGCCTAAATAAGTAGAAAGTACGGAATAATTCAGGTACCTTTGATCTTTATAATCATATAGGTCGGCGGTGGCAACCGTGTCTGCGTACAGTAATTTCGTCCATTCTTCGCGATTTTCCAATTCTAAAAAGTAAAAATGGCCCTGTGCTGTTTTTGTATGATTATCTTGATTTACAGGCAAGCCGTATCTCTGACGGAGGCTATCAAAAAGCGTTTCCAGAGGATTACTGTCTGCCATTTTTTATCGAAATGAGGGTCTTTTTATAAACCTTATGGAGATTACTACTTTAAAGTAACAATTATTAAGAATATTTATAAAGTAGGGTAAAGAAAGATTACCTTCTTCCAAAAAATTCCTTCAACATTCCTTTATACTCTTTCGTCACCCTCAACCCTTCCCTGGGCAGGCAAGCATAATAATCCTGCCAGGCGAAGCGCTCATCCAAATATATCACTGCACCTTTATCAGTCTCACTTCTGATGCATCTTCCTGCAGATTGAATGCATTTAGACATGGCCGGATAAATGTAACCATAATCCCAGCCTTTGCCAAATTTCTCTTCGTAATACTTAACAATTTCTTTTGTGTGCAAGTCAGGTTTCCCTAAAGGTAAACCGACTACAACGACGCCATTCAATAAATCGCCGGGAAAGTCGATCCCTTCGGCGAAGTTGGCACCGGAAACGCCAAGTAAAATGCCGCCTTTATTCTTGTACTCTTTGAATTCTGCCAAAAAAGTATTCTTGTCCTCAGCAGACATTTCTTTTTTCTCGAAGAATAATTTTTTAGAAGAACAAAGGTGAATGGCAATAGCATCCCGCAATTGATAGGAAGGAAAGAAGAATGCTACATTACCAGGGATAAATGAAGCAAGCTCTGAACAGGTCTCGGCGATCTTCTTGAACATCGCTTCTCCGCGCAGATTGTATTTAGTGCTGGTTTCGGGAATAACTAAACTCAACTTGTTTTCCGGAGGGAAAGGTGAACCATACTCTTTCTCTGCCGCTCGAGTGATGCCTAAAATATCTCTGTACATAAACAATGGCGTTAAGGTGCCGCTCATGATCACGCCGGTAAAAATCTGTTTGAAGATCGGTTCGGTAATGATACGCGGATCGAGGCATTGGTAGGTTAAGATAGTTACTGGCCCATAATTGCTATCCTTTTCAGCAAGAATTCTGGCAAAGCCTTTGTCTTCTCCTTTCCAAGCTTCTAGAAAAGCAGCGATCCCTCCCAGATAACTTTTCTTCTGCTTTCTACGGACTTCCTCTGCTGCTAATTCCAATTCGTTAATTAATTCTTCATAGTTAACTATCATGGCAACTTTGGAAATAAATTCCTCTTTGGTCACCAGTTTTTCTTTTGCACTAAATTCTCTTTCTGCTTCACTTATCGATTCACGTAATTCATTCAAAATCCGCACTAATTCCTGCAGCCAGAATAACATCCCATTAAAGCCAAATTTTTTTGCTTCAAAAATCGCATTCTTGATAGTGATGCTGCTGAGATTGGAGCTAAGCACATCGACTACTCGGGAAGGAAGATTATGCCCTTCGTCAACTATCACAATGACATCCTTTAATTCAAGCTCCAGCTTGTCAAAGAAATTATGCTGGATAAAAGGGTTAAAAAGGTAATTGTAGTCAGCGATGATGACGGTTGCTTTTTTGGCCAGGGCTATAGCGATCTCGTAGCCGCACATCTGCTGCTCCTTAGAAAAATTCATGATCTCCTGGTTATGCATAGGCGGATACTGCTGTAAATCGCTTACTGCTTTCTTCCCTTCCACGGTCAGCTGCTGCTTAGTGCGGACTTTATTGTAGAATTCACATTCCCCTCTGGCAACCACGGTTTTGCAGAAATCATTGAAATCGTTTCCAAACAGCCCGGCAATCTCCTGGCTGCACATGGAACGTTTTCCGACTAAGTCGATGCTGGAAAAAGAAACTCCCTTATTCTTTATTTCGCGTAAAGTCTGTACCGCGATTGCATGCTGGGTATGCCGGCTGGTCAGAAACAAAATACGTTTCTTTTTTTCTAATGCATGATACAAGGCAACTGATAACGCGGTAGCAGTTTTTCCTAAACCGGTGGGAGCATGGGCAAGAAGAATTTTTTCCTGCTGAAAAGCAGTATCAATATCCTGCAATAATGTTCCTTGCTCGGCACGAATGTTTTTATACGGAAAAAAATCCTTCACTGAAGCCGCGGTAGAACTCATAGAGGAGCACAAAAGCTGATAGTTAAAAATTATTCTGTTCTCAAAGAGCTATTATATTTTTCCAGACAAAAGATTTATATAACTAGTCTACAAAACATAGTTTACAATAGATAAATGTTTAAATATAAGATTGAAGCCTCAGTTTCTTGAAGAGGCTGGTGGAGTAAAATTTGGGGGTGTCCAATTTGAACAAAACAAACAACAAGCCTATCTTCGACGTGTTTTTTCGAGAGAA
>CAYIEF010000066.1:0-4915 GCA_964362365.1 uncultured Methanosarcinales archaeon
ATTTCTGAACAGAAAAGAAATCGTTGTTTCTTTTCTTGTTTTAGAAAATCCGTCTCGGAAAAGCGGCGTAAATCCCTGCCCTTTAGGGCGGGGATAGCTGCTTTTCAGGATTTTCTTTAAATATGTTTGGTTTAAAAAATCATTTATATTAGGGTTCCTAAATCAATCCTATCAAGCAAAACATTTTTATAGTATCGATAATTATTCCGACCATATGGTAGAAAAAACAACCAATAATAAGTTACAGATACTGAGCCTTTACAGATCAAACTACGCAGCGAGATTTCATGTGAGGGAAATAGCTACATTGGCCAAGAAAAGCCATGTAACGCTTTTGCCTCATCTCCAAGCATTAGAGAAAGATAAGATCCTTATATCTAAGATAGTGGGTAAGAATAGAATGTATTCTTTAAACTTGCAGAATATTGCAGCTAAACAGCATCTGCTGCTCGCTGAAGTAGTAGAATCTACAACATATTTGGATGAGGTTTTTGTAATAAAGAAAATCACCGCAGAGATATTCAAACTTGATCTCGGCGGAGCGGTAATTCTTTTTGGTTCGTATGCTAAAAGAACATTCAAGGAGGACAGCGATATTGACCTTTTTTATATAAGTAAAATCTCTGGTTCTGATGTTCAAAAGATAAAAGATATTGGCATGGTCTACGGAAAAACCATTAATATTAAGGCCTCAACAATGGAAAATGTTGCATCAGGCTTGCGGAAAAAAGATGCTTTGATTACAGAAATACTTAAAAGCCACGTACTGCTGCAAAATGGAGAGTTATTTATTAATGCTCTTTGGAGGTACTACTATGAAATCTTATGAAAACAAAGTTTTCAGAAGACACCAAAATCACGAGGTGATTTTTAGTGTCTCATGAACCAAAAAGTCACGTTTCTTGGTGCATGAAGCAGAAGAGAGGTGTAAAGCTCAAAGAGCCTAATGATAATCTTTGTGCTGTCTATCATACCAAAGCTAAAAGCGCATTGAATATGCTCACTTCTGCTACTGAAAAAGAGGAAGTGGATTGGATTGCCACAACCGCGTATTATGCTCGGTATTTTGCGTTTTATGGATTGCTCCAAAAGTGCGGGATAAAATCAGAAATTCATGATTGCACTATCTCGCTGATGCATTTTCTTTTTGTTGAAGGGAGATTGATTGAAAAACATTTTTATACTGAACTTCAGTTGGCTAAGGATCTTAGGGAAGATATGCAATATTACGTAACTGAAGGGTTAGACAAGATAAAACTCAAGAAGGATGCGGAAACAGCCAGAAGTTTTGTATTGAAGATGGAAGAAATTGTAGATTCTATTACTGAGGAACAGATCAACCAGATTAGAGATAAAATACGAAGTAGTTAACTCTTCTTCGCTTTCTCCATCAGCAACGCTACAAGCCGAGGATGCTTATGCAAGGTTTAGAGAAGAGTTTGAGAAAGCAGCAGAACACTCTGTTTTATCTTCTAAAGACCTTCTGTATCCATTCCACTATCTAAATCCTTAAAAATTACTTTCTTCCAATTTAGATTATGTCAGAATGGACTCGCGTAGGCAGGCCGGGAGCATTAGGAAGCAGAAAGGAAGAAGTTCTCGCAAACTATGACAAGCTTTATGGCAAGGATACTTGGCGGTTAGTGTGGGATGTGAATGGAACATCAGTGGATGTCCATGGAGCGTTGGTATTGTACGAAAATGCCTATTTTGAGCATTTCAAGAAAAATCCCGGAGAATTGCACTGGATCAGCGATCATTGCGCCGAAGTATTTGATAATAACCCTTCAAATGTGAATTCTGGTTTTGACTATACTGCACAGGAATTCGGCGGAAACCATTTTCAAGATATTACCATCAGACGAGCGCTTATCCGAGAAGGGTTGTGGTTTAAAGGAAAAGACTTGTTAGAGATCAGGATGAAAGGAATTGGGAAGCAATGGAGCCCTTCAGAGATTCCCTTCCATAAGCCAGAATTACTTCCGAAACCAGAAATACCTGGATGGTGGAAACCAGGTTCGGTAGAAAGCTGGTACCAGTCTGCAAAGTATCTGGAAGTGAAGGGTGAAGTTCCTTTCGATACCACTGGCAATCTTTATTTTGCTACTACTAATTCAGGAAAAGTACAATCAGCATTGCGTTCCTTAGGCGAGCAGTTCAGGATGGTGCAAATTGATAATCTGGATATCAAAGAAGAACAGCAAAAGGTGCAGGAAATTGCATCACACAAAGCACGAGTTTCCTATGCGCTGCTGTGTAAGCCAGTAATTGTTGATGATTCTGGATTTGTTATTCCTGTTCAGAATGGCTATCCTGGTACCAGAGTTGGAAGAGAGCTGAAGGAGAAGGGATTAGAACATTTCTTGCAGATCGCCAGAAATGATCCGCGGGGATATGTGGATGCCTATTGGGAGATGACTGTAGGCTATTTTGATGATACATTAGCTAAACCGCAGCTTTTTACTTCTAAAGTAGAGGGAAGATTGATCGGGGAAAGGCGGGGAGAAGCAAAAGAATTTGCCAAATCCCCATTAGCATACGCCTTCGTAGTGAATGGTTTTCCACAAAATAAAACTATCGCAGAAATGACTGAAGAAGAGTATAAGCAATATGCAACTACTGACCGATGGAAAGCGTTAGCTGAGTTTCTACAGTCTCGTAAATAAACATATCCCCTAGACCACCAAAAACTTTAATAATCTTAACAAAGTTCTACGCAGAAGGGGTGCGTGAAAAAGAATGGTGACATCGTTTTTAAAAGGCTTATTCAAGAAATTATCAGGAAACCCTTTTAGTAAAAAGAGCCATATCAAATTAGGCTTATACGGTCCTCCCAACGGCGGCAAGTCAACCTTGGCTAATAAAATCTGCCAGGATTGGCTGGGGGAAGAGATGTCTACGGTTTCTCATATCGCCCACGAGACCAGAGAGATCAAGATCAAAGAGCAAGTCAATATCAAGAACAAAAAGGGAAAGGAATTAACTTTTTCACTGGTCGATACGCCGGGAATTTCTACCAAAATTGACTATGAAGAATTCATCCGGAAGGGTTTAAAGAAAACAGAAGCCAAGAAACGAGCTAAAGAGGCGACCAAGGGAGTTATAGATTCTATCAAGTGGCTGGATGACATGGATTCTGTGGTAGTAGTGCTAGATGCTACCAAAGATCCGTATTCACAAGTCAATATCACTATTATAGGAAACTTGCAAGCGAGAAATATTCCTGTGCTCATTGCTGCTAACAAAGTAGACTTAAAAAAAGCAGGAATAGATTTGGTAAAAGCAGCCTTTCCGCAGTATAAAGTGATAGGAATTTCCGCAAAATACGGCAAAAACATTGAAGAATTTTATGAGCAGCTCTTTACTTTAACTAAGTAAATTTCTGCTTACAAACAGTAAATGTTAAAAAGGCCAAAAGTTTCCTTATCGTGGGAAATAGATATTCCAGTTTGGATAAAGAGGTTACAAAGGGAAATGGTTACGTTTAAATTTGTTCCGTATCATGAGATTGAAGGCCTTTCTTCGGCTAAAAGAGTGAATAAGCTGCTTAAAATTGTGAAGGAAGATAAGATTGTTATCATGGAAGGAAGGCTTAGGAAGCAGGAAGAAGCTGATCTAATCGAGATTACTATGGAGGAAATTTCTCCCAAATTCAAAGGGATAGAATTAAGCGTCATTTACCCAGATAAAGACAAGCAGGATGCCTTGCAAAAACTCAGAGGGATAATGGCCAGCACCTTGCTAGGTGATCGGCAGGGGTTGACTATTGTCGGACCTGCTTCCGTGGTAAAAAAGATAGAAAATAACCCTGATAAAATTGAATTGTTTACTCGTGAGAATAGAGCTAAAAGGCGAAAGAAGTAGGCTGCGATGTATATAGTGTTCAATAGAAACCTATAAAAACAGTAAAATCAATTCTGGTGCTATGCCACATCAATGTGTCCGTTGCAATACTTATTATCCCGATGGTGCTGCAGAGATTTTAAAGGGATGCAGCTGCGGAGCGCGATTGTTCTTTTATATTAAAAAGAAAGATATCGAATACGGAAAAGAATTGCTGACCAATCTAACTGAAGAAGATAAGATCAACATCGAAAAAGATGTGGCAGAGGTGCTGGAGATACGCAATGAAACAGATGATGCTCCTGTCGTACTTGATCTTGAATCAATCCGGGTGGTAAAACCAGGGAAGTTTGAGATTGATTTAGTGCATCTGTTCAAGAAAGATCCCTTGATCATCAAATTAGAAGAAGGGAAGTATATGATCGATCTTCCGCAGGCGTTTAAGAAAGCGAAGGAAGATAATGAGGAGAAGAAATGAAGCTAAAAGACATTCTTTATGCATCTGTACTTTCAGCAACTATATTTAGTGGGTGTAGGGGTATTTTGCCTGGTTTACAAAATCCAGAGGTGCGCGCAGAATTAGAAGGGACATATAAGGGAAAAGTTGATGGGATAGACATAACTTACATTGTAGATAAGGAAGGATGTATGTTGCAATTCTATTTAATCAAGCCTTTTCAAGGAGGCGTGGAAATAAAAAATATGGTGCTTACAGATATGGGATGTGATAATCATTTTGATTATGCACCAGATAGATATGGATTTGTTAGGGATAGAAAATTCTTTCAGGAAAATTCGCCAGAAAAAGTCGAAAGACTGGATTGGGTATCAAAAAAAGCACAAAGTTTAGTCAAGCCGGAAAATAAAGTTAAGTAATTCCTATTCAAACGCTTCTATAGAATCATCACCAAACTTGTTTTTTAAATCGTCAATGCCGCTTTCGCCAATATGATGCTGTAAAATATCGTCAACAAAAGACATGCAGGCAAAACGACTGGCTTCAACTTCTTTCATGACTGCTTTAAAGGTTTCTTGACCGTACTGTGAATAAATATGATCCCAAACACAGGCG
>CAYIEF010000067.1:0-4852 GCA_964362365.1 uncultured Methanosarcinales archaeon
GGCGCTCCTTCCAGAGTCATAGTTCCGCAGATGTATTCATTAGCCAAAGCGATTTCTGTTTCCGAAAATCCTAAAGCATTCAATAAATCCCCGCTCTTGCCGTTCATCAATTTGCCATACAGTTCTTCTCCGATAGTCCATTTATTAAACACATGGCGGATATCCATGGCATTGCGTAATCCATTCTCCACTGCCTCGAGAGCCTTAGGAGTAAATCCTTTTCTTGCTAATGATTCTTTGTTGATAGCAGGGCTTCCTTCTAATGTTCCAGATCCTAAACAGTAGGTAACAATTTCTTTTATCTGCTGCTGTGTATAATTTAGCTTGTGCAGCGCTTTAGGAACAGACTGATTGACGATTTTGAAAAATCCTCCGCCGGCTAATTTTTTGTACTTTACTAAAGCGTAATCAGGTTCTACTCCAGTAGTGTCGCAATCCATGACTAGCCCTATGGTGCCGGTCGGAGCCAAAACCGTGACCTGCGCGTTCCTATATCCATACTGCTGGCCCAACTCCAAGGCTTTGTCCCAGGAATCATGCGCTGCTTCCAATAATTCTGGCGGACATAACTCTTGACTGATCGCCTGCGGGATAATTTGCAATCCTTCATAGCCGTCTGTATCGTAAGCTGCTCGCCGATGATTTCTTATCACACGCAGCATGGAATCTTTATTTTCTGGATAACGTTCAAACGGTCCAAGCACACTAGCAAGCTCTGCGGAAGTGGCGTAACTATCACCGGTCATGATGGAGGCCATCGCTCCAGCAATCACTCTTGCTTTATCGCTGTCGTAGGGAATGCCTTGCAGCATCAACAAGGTCCCGATATTTGCATAACCTAATCCGAGAGTGCGGTATTCAAAACTCTTGCTGGCGATTTCCTCAGACGGGAAATGAGCCATGAGTACGGAAATTTCCAACGCAATACTCCACAAGCGTACAGCGTGTCTATAACCGGCAACATCGAATTCTTCTTTCTGCTCATCATAAAATTTAATCAAGTTGATGGATGCTAAGTTGCAGGCGGTATCGTCTAAAAAATTGTATTCTCCACACGGATTACTAGCATTTATCCTTCCGCCGGCTGGACAGGTGTGCCATTCATTAACTGTAGTATCATATTGTAATCCTGGATCAGCGGAAGCCCAGGCGCAATAACCTATGTCGTCCCATAATTTTTCTGCGGAAATCTCTTTCATCACTTCTTTGGTGATCCGTCCTTTGAGTTGCCATTTTCCTTTTTTCTCTAACACTTCAAAGAAGGCGTTTGGTATTCTTACAGAATTATTGCTGTTCTGTCCAGAGACGGTCAGATAGGCATCAGATTCGTAATGGGTATCGAACTCATTCAACGGCAATGCATATCCTTGTTTCGCCAAATCTAAAGCGCGGACTAGATAATTGACGGGAATGTTGCTCTCCGCAGCTTCACGCAGCGCTTGCTGTACTTCTTTATCTTGCAGTGCATTATCTTTATTTTTTGCTAGCTCAATCAGTTTTGATAATTTCTGGTTGAGTATTTTACTTCCAGCAACTAGGCTGGCTACTTTTTCTTCTTCTCTTACTTTCCACCACACAAAATCTTCGATCTCAGGATGATCTAAATCCAAACAGACCATCTTGGCTGCTCTTCGTGTTGTACCGCCAGACTTAACACTTCCTGCGGCAACGTCGAATATTTTGAGGAAGCTCATCAATCCTGAACTTTGGCCGCCGCCAGAAAGTCTTTCCCCTTTTCCTCTTAAATTTGAGAAATTACTACCGGTTCCGCTGCCGTATTTGAAAATGCGTGCTTCTCGAGTAAGCAGACTGAAAATTCCTCCTTCGCGAACTAAATCATCGTTGATACTTTGAATGAAACACGCGTGCGCCTGCGACCTGGTATAAGCGTCTTTTGAAGATTCTAATTTTTTAGTGATAGAATCAACATAGCTGTGTCCCTGCGCAGGCCCGGTCAATCCATACGCCCAATTCAATCCGGTGGTGAACCATTGCGGGCTGTTGGGAGCGGCGAATTGATGAATGAGCATGAAAACTATTTCTTCGTAGAAAACAGCGGCATCTCGGGGGGAGGTAAAATATCCGTGGCGTTCTCCCCAGTGTTTCCAGCAGCCGGCAATTCTATGTGCGACCTGCTTGATACTGGTTTCGCTGCCAGTGATTACTTTACCATTCTCGTTTAATAGTAATTCACCGTCTTCATTTCTAAGCGGGACGCCAGCTTTGCGGAAATATTTTTGCGCCAGAATGTCAGTAGCCACTTGGGTCCAGAAGGAAGGAACTTCAATGTCGTTCATATTAAACACTACAGAACCGTCAGGATTACGGATGGTAGAAGCGCGTTTTTCGTAATTGCACATCTCGAAAGGACTTACTCCTTCCTTGGTGAAATATCTTTTTACCTGAAGACCTTTCTGTTCTGCCAATACGCTTCTGTGTTCCATTCCCATCACCTTTTTTTTGAGATAAGAGAGATGTCCCTACGCCTCTCATTTCCAATCTTCTTATATGCGAGCAGAATTACAACACTGCACCGCCCCCTTTCTGAAGAGTAAATCACTGAACTACATAAAGATTTGTCTTCTTTTTTGCGTAGTTATGTTTTGTTTTTTTTTGAGTAGTTACTGATCTTCACTTTTTTTTGGGATATTTTAGTGGAAGGCAGTGGTTTAAATAGTTTTTAGTAGTAGGAAATAGTGATTGGATTGTAATAATTGATTTAAATGAAGCATTAACACTCCTTGTTTATGAGCAAGAAATATGAACTCGCTTTGTTTGCGACTATGTTTGCTATTGTATTTACAGCTTTGAGCTATTTAGATGTTAAAAGCCGCTATGCGGCTATCGTTAGAAGTTATAATTCTTCCTTTTCTGTATGTAGTCGGATATGAGATGTTGATGGATACACAGAAAAAAGAATTGGAAGAAAAAATGAATCAGATGCTTTTAAATTAGAATGTGTTGGAGAAACAGAATTTAGAATTGAAACATAAGTTGAGCACTATCAAAAACATATAAATAGTTAGGCACATTATAATAAAAGATGGCTTATAAAAAAATGAAAGAGAAGAGATTTATGGTAAAGGAACATGACCCTATTTCGATAGCAATACTAGGTAAGGACATAAAGTATGCTTCTAAAGAGTTTAAGGAAATAGAACAAAATATCCGAGAGATGAAAAGAATAATCAGGAATATGTAATTTTTCTTTTTTAAAATCCATACAACATCTCTTTAAAGAAACGTTCGGCAGCCAAAGCACAATTTTTCTTATGAAAATCCAATTCTGAAGGCGGAGGATTGTATCCCGCAAGATGGCTTATTGCTGCTAAAGCTAAAGATGGTTTGGAAATTTCTACTAACATTGATGGGGTCCCTTTTTTATACAACCAGCCGTCGAATGTTCCTTCTACAGTTGGATGACGTATCAGGGTTGCTGCTTTTCCTGCGGTGTGTTCTAAAAAGCGAGATCCCTGTACTGCTGCATATGGTTTGAGCATGGCTGCGCTCATGCGTAAAGCTAGTAATTGCATGTACTCATTTTTTTCCTGCGAAGACCATGGTGGATAAAGGATAGCATTGCTGAAGCTGTGGAAATTGATTACTGCTTTGGGCTGAATCTCTTCTACTACTTTTTTGAGAAATCTTGTCTCTGGTTCTGAGAAAGGTTCGGTGCCAGCGTATTCTGGACTAAAGCTGAGTTTTGTAGTCCAAGAGCGCTGCGAGAAGTTATCATCGAAATTTCTGTTTAAATCTACTCCGTTCATGTTTTTTCTTTGCAAGGAACCAAAACGTTTTCCAGCATCTACTAATTCGACATTGCGGACAAAACCATCGGGGTTTACCACGGGAAGAAAATACCAGGTAGCTTCTTCCAGGAGTTTATCTCCATTGCGATAATCTGCGATTAATGATTCTAATACTCCGAGACATACTTCGCCAGAAATAAATTCCCGGGCATGGATCATGCCGGTTACCAGAAAATGAGGAGCATTGGAACGGCTTTTAGCAGAGAGTTTTGCTATTGGGATTGACCGCCTTTGTAATGATGCGGAAGGAAAAGATATTTGTACAATATCTTTGTTTTTTCTTTTGAGATTTGCTAATGCTTCGCAATAGCCGTTTGGCCCATAAAAAGAATGATATTTATTGAAGAAATCGCTGTAATCTTCTTGTAGTTCTCCACGTACATAACTTACGACTGTTTCTAATCCTGACATAGTTGTGAATTTTTCTGGTTATTTATAATTTTTCTTGAGGTATCTTTAAATAACTGTTCTTTCTTCTCATCAATATGATCCTCCAATCCCTGTACTTTTTTCTTCCCGGATACATTGCTAATATGGCGCCAATATTATTGCGCTGGATTCCCTATGGTGGAAAACCTGTCCATGAAAAATTATTTGGCAGCCATAAGACTTGGCGAGGATTAGTGGTAGCAATTCTTGTGGGGGGGGTAGTATTCTGGCTGCAGCAATGGTTATATAATACTGGATTTCAGGACTGGGCCTTGATTGATTATGCTGATTTTCCGTTCTGGTTTGGGTTTCTGCAGGGAGCTGGAGTAATTCTTGGCGATTTAGTGAAGAGTTACTATAAGCGGAAACAGGGAATCAAACCAGGAGAACCTTGGTGGGGTTGGGATCAGCTGGATTTTGTGATTGGCGGAGTGATATTAGGTTTTTTTGTGTATGTTCCGCCGATACAAACGGTTTTAGTTTTGGTGATACTAAGTCCGATTTTGCATCTACTGGCAAATAATGTTGGGTATTTGTTGAAAATTAAGAAGAGCAGGTTTTGACAATAGTTAACCACCTTGGGCGGCATGGAGAACGTCCATTAATATCTTTTC
>CAYIEF010000068.1:0-4758 GCA_964362365.1 uncultured Methanosarcinales archaeon
GTAATCATTTTTCATTTTTTGAATAACATCAGGAAGAGCTTTGAACAGCTCATACCCTTTAATGGTAGCGTCTTGAAGAGCTACGACTTGTTCTAACAGTTGCGTTTCCGGAGAAGCTGTGACGGGAACAACATCTGGCTGATAGCGTTTGAAACCGCGGCTGACAAAGCGCAAAAATCTAGTTAATGAAGAGTGCTGTTTACTGTACTCCACAAGAGCGCCTTTTACGTCAGAATCATCATGTCTTTTGTCTTCATCTTGCGCCTGGCGGAGCGCAGTTCGGTTTGCATCGGCTTCTGCTGCGGGAATAAAATTACGCTGTACCGACTGCTCCAACGCCCGAGGAGCTGAATGAGTATGGGCCATATTGCCATAGTTGTAAGATGCAAGTGCTTTTTCCATAGGTTAGTGGGAAAGGAGACCCTTTATAAATCTTCTCTTTTTGTCACTTAAAAGTTGTCAAATTAAACTTATTAACTGCTCTTTCTTTTAATTTGAAATGCTTTTCAAAAACAGGTTTGATGCCGCAGAGAGACTGGCTGAAAAACTGCAGAAATATAAAGGAAAGAAAAACGTTATAATTCTGGCTATTCCCCGCGGTGCTTTGCAGATTGGAAATGTTCTGGCTAAAAAATTACATTTGCCGCTAGACATTGTATTGACCAAGAAAATAGGGCATCCGTACAACCCGGAAATGGCTATTGGAGCAGTAAGCCTTGCGGGAGAAATAATTGATCCGCAGTTTCTAGATGTGTCAAAGGAATATATTAAGAACGAAATAAAAGAACTTAGAAAAAAACTCAAAGAGCGCTCTCAACAATACCGGGGGAAAAGGCCTTTTCCAAAGCTTAAAGACAAAATCGTTATTCTTGTTGATGACGGTATAGCCATGGGGCATACCATGAGCGCAGCCATTGATTTGGTTAAGAAAGAAAAGCCCAAGAAGATGGTGGTAGCTATTCCGGTTGGTTCTATGAAAGCTGTTTCCATGCTGAAACGGAAAGCAGATGAAGTTATTTGTTTATCAATTCCAGAATCGTTTATGGCTATCGGGCAGTTTTACCAGCAGTTTGAGCAAGTAGAGGATGAAGAAGCGATTAGGTTGTTGAAGGAAGCAAATAAGTAAATAATTTCTTTATCCCCATAATCATCTCTTTATATGAACTTAATTCCTGAGACACATTTATTTTTTCCAGAGGCAAATGCTGAAATCCGGAGTCGCTGATAAGAATCCCTTTCGGATTTAACTTTTGATAAATTTGCTGTTCGTATTCCGGGTGTTCATCTTTCATAATCCGGAAAGCGCGTTCGAAGTAGATGTCAAATGAAGGGATGTGGCGAATTGTCTGGAAAATGTTTCCTTGTACAAATTTTAAGCCGATCAGAATGCCGTTCCAATAGAATTGGAGAGAATTTTTTTTTGATTTGAAGGAGATTCCAACATCATCTAAGACGGTTTTTATCAAACCAAGATTATTGTCAACATCGTTGAAGATGAAAGTAATGTTTCTTAATCTGGGAAAAAGAATTTCAACATATTTCAATGGCATGAGGACATCTACTCCACAAGCAGGATAGAAGAGAACAGGATTTTCTGGGCATTCTAATTTTTGGATTTCAAGAAGGAAGGAAAGATTCTGGTATTCATCAGAAAAAAGGTATTCTTTTACTTTTTCTTCACTAGGTTTAGCCAGTTTATTGAGGCCTTTAGCTTTTACGAGCCTTTGTTCATAACTAATCAGGGATCCCATAAACTGTTCCTTTCAAAGAAATATTTAAAAGTTATCTTAGGTTTTGATATTTTAAGGACCCGTAGCCTAGACTGGATAGGGCGACAGCCTTCTAAGCTGTAGGTCGGGGGTTCAAATCCAAGTGTCACGCCACTTGGGAGGCGGGGCGACTGCGCTCATTGCATTCGCTTAGTCACCTAGAATAATCGTGACAATTGATGAAAGTCCCCTCGGGTCCGCTTTTTAATTAATTTAATTATTATCTCCTTTATCTTTTCCACCGTAGATATCTTTAAATATATCCTATCCCAAAATAGCATGGGTGAGATGATGGATATTCGCAAAACCAGGACCTGCGAACGTTGTAAGACGGTAGTTCTTCTTGATCAAGTACGATTATATCCTAAAAGTGATAATAAAAATTTCTTGGTGTGTGTGAATTGCTGCGAGGAACTAAAGAAAGCCAGCGCGGGAAATATTCCCACTACTGAATTAAAGGTCAAGAATCTTGCCCCAGCCAGCGTGATGACCTATAACTGCACCCGCTGCAACTATAACTTCAAAGCAGATAATTCTAAGGCCGGATTGACTTATAATCTGCATTGCCCTTATTGTGGAAAGGTGGATCGCCTGCAAAAAGTACAGCGAACGTCAAGTACCCAATCTTCAACTTCTCCGGTAGTCAAAAAAGAATCTCCTTTTTCCTTAGGTATGAAACGGTGAAACCATGTTATACATCCATCAACTTACTCATCTTTCTCCCAAGATGGCGGACTTAGAAAGTGTCTATATGGTGCGGGATTTGCGGGAAAAAGTAAAATTTCCTCTCCAGGAAGAAGTGATGGAAGAAGCGTTTTGCGAATTCTTTGTTTCCTCCAGCGAATTACAGCTTATTGAAGAAACAGCTGCCCTGGTAGAGCCTACTATAGATATGATCAAGTCCTTAGCACAATTAGAATCAAGCCTGTATGAAGCAGTGAGTTTGCAGCGGGCAATACAGTCCTTACAGCCGGTAACTGCCACCCTAGAGAGCAACTTATCATATCTACAGCAGGTACAGGTATGGCAGGCTACCTCTTCTTCTGCGCTTACTACTTTGTTAAATCAGATTCCTAAGCTACGCACTCAGGAAGAAAAGCTCAGAGTCAATGATGAGATTAAGAGATTGTTTCAATTCTTACTGCGAAATCAGGGATTTGTATTCCATGCCCCAGATATGGTGCACGAAGGTCCGGTAGCGCAAGTCAATGGTTTAGTAGAAAGCATGCAGAAAGGATTCTTTTTCCATGTTTCTTTAGAAGAAGAATACAAGAAAGTTGATTTCAATACTATCAAAAGGCGCGTTCCCACTGAGGAATTGAGGCGGGTTGAGGAGATTGAGCAGAATATTCTCAAAATTAAGAAAGCGGTGGATACCGCGTATAATGCCAACATGCGGATGGTCAATCTTTCGGTCATCCTGTATTCCTATGTGAAGTGGCTGAGTAATAGGTAGTGATTAAGTACAAATTCTATCGACTTACTGCTGATAGGATTCCAGAACCAGCTATTACTAATAATAAACCTAAAACTTTCATCAATGTAACAGATTCTCCTAAAAGGAAGCCAATTATAGCTGCAACTGCAATACTTCCGCCAATGATTATTGGGCCTGCAACGGAAACAGCGAGTCCTGAACCATATGCCTTTAATGCAAAATAATCAATAGCTAGAGCACAAACCCCCGCCAATACTGCAAATAAAATCCCTTTAGGGTTCGTAAATAATGTTGTTGTCTTAATTTTTGGGAGTAAAAATACCAAACCCAGAACTGCGGCAGTAAGTGAAACAAGAATTGCGCCGAATAAAAAATCTATTTTATTTGCAGCTTGTTGGTGAAAGACTGTCCAAACTCCAAAAGCAACTGCGGTGATTATTGCGAAAAGTATTCCTGAATTCATTTTGTACTTTCCTAATTGTTGAAATTAATAAATCCTCCCACCATTTGTAGGTAAAGCATATAGTTTAGGGGATATAAAATAATTTTAAGAGGTTCTAAATCAGAAAAGAGATTACGCAAAACTCCTCACAAAAAGCTTTCCCTCAAGAGGTCGGCTCGCCTAAACATTTTTTGTGAGTTTTACTCAAAAATCTCTTTTTTTAACTAAACTCCAGTTTTTTAGTATAGAAACTGGAGGTGAATAACATGTATGAACATCAATTGAACAACCCACAACTCGCTTATGTAGTGGCCGCCATTACTGGTGATGGCCATCTACAGATTAAGGAATGGAGACACTTGACTTCATTTTTCTCAAAGGAAATTGAAGAAATTGAGAGCATGAAGATGCGTTTTAATGAATTATTCCAGTTGCAAGGAAAAATGTATATTGATGACCGGAAGAAGCATAAGACAAAAACAAGAGTTTATTGGCTCTTCTTCAATTCAAAATCAGTTGCTTTATTTCTAAAAGATATAGGGACCCCAGTAGGGAATAAGACAAACACTCCCTTTTCCATTCCTGAATGGGTATTAAGAGGAAATGCTCAAATCAAAGGAGCTTATTTACGCGGACTCTTTGATACAGAGGGAAGTATATTCTGCAGAACAATCAACCGCTGGCAGATGGGATTCAAAATGGCGAAAAATGAAAAGATACTTGATTCTGGGATGGCTTATCTCGATCAAATAAGAAAACTGTTGGCAGATTTTGGAGTTAAATGTTCTCCTGTAAGAAAAGGCTTCTTGAATACCAGAAAAGATGGAAGTAGAAGCTTTGAACTTTTGTTTAACATTGAGCTCAATTCATTCGGAAACTTTTATAAGTACGTTGGGTTTGGACACTCTAAAAAGCATGAGAAATTAGTCTCTGCTCTAGCTACTGCGCGGGTAGCCAAGCGGCTAAGGCAATCGCCTGCAGATCCGCTAGGATGAGCTTCTCTGAAGCGATGACAAGAAGACAGCGATCATTCGAGGGTTCGAGTCCCTCTCCGCGCTTTTACTTATTAAGCGGTTCCCTGCAGAGGAACAGATCGAGGGTTCGAGTCC
>CAYIEF010000069.1:0-4691 GCA_964362365.1 uncultured Methanosarcinales archaeon
AATCTTTATAAAGCCAGAAAATCTCAAAATTCTATCACTTTATCGACGATAAATCAAATCTGCAAGATGTTAGATTTTAAGGATAAAAATGACTGAAACTAGCCCTGAAAATAAGCCAGAAGAACATGTCGGAATCATCCCTCGAGTAATAGAAGAAGAGATGAGGTCAGCATACCTAAATTACGCTATGTCGGTTATTGTAGGAAGAGCTTTACCAGACGTTAGAGATGGTCTTAAACCAGTCCATAGAAGGATTCTTTACTCAATGTACCAAAATGGATTATTCTCTAATAAACCATTCAAAAAATGTGCTAATATAGTGGGATATTGCCTAGGTCATTTTCATCCGCATGGGGATATGTCTGTATATGATGCCTTGGTTCGCATGGCCCAAGATTTTTCTCTCAGATACCCCTTAATAAGAGGACAAGGCAATTTTGGTTCCATAGATGGAGATAACGCGGCAGCGTATAGGTACACTGAGGCAAAGCTCAACAAATTAGCTGAGGAAATGCTCAAGGATATCGAGAAAAATACCGTCGAATTTAAGGATAATTTTGATGGCTCGTTGAAAGAGCCAATGGTGCTTCCAAGCAGGATTCCTAATCTCCTCGTAAACGGATCATCTGGGATCGCGGTAGGAATGGCCACTAATGTTCCGCCCCATAACCTTAAGGAAGTATGCATGGCACTGATTTCTACTATCGACAATCCAGCTATCAGCACCCAGCAATTGATGGAAATTATTCCTGCTCCGGACTTTCCTACTGGAGGTGAGCTACTATGTGGAGGAGAGTTATTACATGCCTATGAAAAAGGGCGGGGAAAGGTCACTATAAAGGGCGTCGCAGAACTGGAAGAAGACAAGATCATCATCAAAGAGATCCCTTATCAAGTCAATAAATCTGAATTGATCGAGCAGATCGCCGACTTAGTGAAAGACAAGAAAATTGCAGGAATTCGTAACATCAATGATGAATCAGATCGTGATGGGATCCGTATTGTTATCGACCTAAAGAAAGACGGGGATGCGAATGTCATACTTAATCAACTCTATGAATACAGTCGTTTAAGCACATCTTTCGGTATCAATATGCTTGCTCTCGTTGGTGGGCAACCTAAGACTTTGAGTTTAAAAGAATTTTTACACCACCATATTCAACATAGAAAAGAGATCATCACTCGCAGAACGCAGCATGACTTAGAACAAGCTCAGCAAAGAGTCCATATCTTAGAAGGTTTACTGGTAGCCTTAAACAATGTTGATGATGTTGTTGCTGGCATTAAGAAGTCTCGGACTGTTGACGACGCCAGGCATTTCTTAACTGCAACCTATTCCTTAACTGTCGAACAAGCCAACGCCATCCTTGATCTTCGTCTTCAAAAATTGGCTTCCTTGGAGCAGGAAAAAATCCGCAGCGAACATGTCGACCTGTTAGAGAAGATCGCTTTCTATAAAGAAATCCTCGGTTCAGAACAGAAAGTCTATGGATTGATCAAAGAAGAATTGGAAGAAATAAAAACTACCTATGGTGATGAACGCCGTTCCAGAGTCCAGCAAGGAGAGTTCGCGGATGTTGATATGGAAGGATTGATCAAAGAAGAAACCGTAGTTGTGACTATGACTAACTCCGGCTACGTCAAACGCCTCCCTATCGATACCTACAAAACTCAGAAGCGCGGCGGAAAAGGAGTTATTGCCACCAGCATGAAAGAAGAAGATTTTGTGGAAAGACTCTATATCACTTCCACGCACGCATATATGTTATTCTTCACCGACAAAGGTCAGGTCTATTGGCTGAAAGTGTACCATGTTCCGGAAGCCAGCCGGCAGGCAAAAGGGCAGCACATCGCTAACCTGATCGAAAAAGCCAATGATGAAAAAGTGACTGCTATCATTCCCGTTCGCGACTTTAAGAAAGGTTATTTGTTTATGGCTACAAAAGATGGAACGGTTAAGAAAACAGAATTGCAGGAATTTTCCCGTACACGAAAAGGCGGCATCCGCGCTATAGGACTTGATGAAAGTGATACCTTAGTGGGCGTCAAATACACTACTGGAGATCAAGAGATTATTTTAGCTACCAAGGAAGGCTCTGCTAACCGCTTCAACGAACAGTATGTCAGATCAATGGGTAGGGCAGCTGGCGGAGTCCGTGGTATTCGCCTGGATGCAGAAGATGAAGTCATCGGGATGTTAGCAGCGGAAGAAGGAATGGATATCTTAACCTTGACGGAAAAAGGATACGGAAAACGCACTCCGGTTTCTGAATACCGCTTGTGCAACCGCGGTGGTAAAGGAGTGACTAATATTAAGATAACCGACAAAAATGGTCCTGTAAAAGCAGTGATGCTGGTTAACGGCAAGGAAGAGATCATGTTAGTCTCAAAACAAGGGAATGGTATTAGAGTAAAATGTTCAGATATTTCTGTGATTGGCAGAGCGACGCAAGGAGTCAGAGTCATGCGCTTGGAAGAAAATGATTCACTTGCTGCTGCAGCAAAGATTGTGGTTGAAGATGAGGAAGAAGGAAAATCTTCAGAGCCAGTACAACCATGAAAATAGTTGCTCTTGTAAATTCCGGAATGGAAGAAGTTTGTAAGCAGGAAGTAAAAGAAATTTTAAACCTAACTGCAAAGGCTTATCCACACGTTGTAGAATGTGAGGCCTCTGCAGAACAAGCACTACGACTTTTATACCATGGGCAATCCATGCGCAGGATTATTGTTTCTCTAGGTAAATATAAGAATATTGATGATATTGATTTCAACCATATGCATTGGAAGGATTTCATCTCAAATTCATCCTTTAAAGTAGAAGTGGAGAACGTCAAAGGGATAGAAAACCGCTTGGCTCTTGCTAAAAAAGTTGCAGGAAAGGTCTTTGCTGCGGTTGAAAAGCAGAAATTATCCCTTGCTATTGATTTAAAGAAACCCCATTTCTTGCTAATTGTCTACTTCAACGGCGAAGAATATTTTATCGGCTTAGATTTAGCTGGAGAAGAATTACATTCTCGTGCTTATCGTGTGTTCACCCACTCCGCTTCCTGTAAAGGAGATTTGGGATTTTATTTTGCCCGTAAGACTGGATACCAGTCAGGAAACAATCTCTTGGTTGGTTTTGTCAAAGATGGAGTCATTGCTATTGAAGCAGCGTTGTTTGCTAGCAGAATACCAGTGCATTCTATTAACACTTCTTTTTCATATAAGAAATTACCTTTATTTAGTTCTGCTAAATATCAGCCTCTTACATCAAATCACAATGTTTCCATCGCTGCGGTTGACGACAGCACCGGTAATATTACTGCTGCCCGCAAGAATGCCCAGATCGCCGGAGTACGCAAATATGTCAATCTGCAAAAGATACTGTTGGACGAATTAAGCGGCGCTTTCCACGAACATGAATTTGATCAAATATTGTTTCAAGTAACAACCAAAGATGAGGATAAGCTCAATGAGATTTATCATCAGGTTAAATATCTGCTTAAACCAAAAGGCACTTTACTGTTGATAGGCAGGGAAAGTTGGGAAATATCTACACCTTCTTTTTGCAAGCTTGTTTCTGAAGAGAAGGTAGAACGCGGAGGGAATACGTATAAGCTTTGGCTGATGCAGAAGAAATGAATGTAGTGGTTAACTTTATCATATTTCGCGATTTGAACTATTTTTAGGGAAAATATTTATAAATTGTAGTGGTTAACTAATATCTATGGTAAGCATAGTAACTAAAATAATCAAAGGGAAAGAATACCTTTACCTAGTTGCTTCCCTGCGTAAAGGTGATAGGGTAGTCCAAAAAATGATCAAATATATTGGTCCAAAAAGACCTATCCCAGCCTTAGAATTTGAGTGCATTAAGCGCTCATATAAAAACGAAGATTGGGTACTCCTTGATTGGAAAGATGAGCTTTCGTATAAAGAACATCAAGAAATGAAGAACGCTTCAGATACTCACAATCAATATCTTGCTACACTTGACCATATCTCGACAGAAAAAGAGAAACAAAAATTCCTTAGCGAGTTTATTTCTAGCAGCAACGCCATCGAAGGTTCAACTTTAACTTCGAAGGAGACTTTTGACTTTTTATTCAAAGACATTGTTCCACGCGGCCACGATAAAAAGGAACTATTTATGGCCACAAATATGCTAGAAGCTTGGAAATATGTAGAAAGCAACAAAACTTTATTTCCAACGCATAAGGATTTACATGAACTGCATAAACTAGTCAATAAAGGAATAGAATCAGACCTGACTTTAGGAAAATATAAGAAGGTTCAAAATTATATAGGTGATGTGTATACTAGTTCATATCTTTTTACAGAAGAAAAGATGGAGCAGCTGCTTAGATGGGTCAAGAAGGCGTATTCCAAAATTGATGATTTTGAAGTGGCATTCCAATCCCATGCTCAATTTGAGATAATTCATCCTTTTGTAGATGGGAATGGAAGGACAGGAAGATTGCTCTTGAATTGGCTCTTGATGATGAAAAAATTGATGCCTTTAGCAATTAGAAACAAAAAAAGGGGTGAATATATTGCTGCTTTGGAAAATTCCCGAAGAGGAAAAATAGAAGCTATTTCTAAATTCTGCTTTAGCGAATATATGAAACAGTATGAATTTGTATGAACGATTACCGGCACAATTCAAAAAGTGAGTGATATATAAATAGAAAGATAATCACTGTTTTGTG
>CAYIEF010000070.1:0-4508 GCA_964362365.1 uncultured Methanosarcinales archaeon
GGTTAAATCAGTAAGTAAGGGATTTTGTTTTAAGAACGGTTTGAATAGTTCTATTTGTTCTTTCTTTCCAGAAACTGCTCCATTCAATCCTTCTTTTCCGATTAGGATTCTTCCTAATATTGCATTTTGCTGGCAGTATCTTCTAAGTTGGTCGCGCAGCTGTTTGGGGTTTTCTAAGACTGCGTATTTGTAAAATGATATAACTTTGTAGCCCATAAATAATAAATATGCAGGTTTCTTTAAAAATTTTTGTTTGTAATTTTTGATTATAGTGGTCAATCTTTTATTATTGCGAATATTTTTCAGCCAACTGATACACGGGCGTAACAATGCAGCGGTTGGAGTTAATATCTTCATCAGTAACCAGCCGCTCAAGTTTTCCGTCGCAAATAAAGACGGTTAATTCCACATTGCAGATGTTGAAAGTTTTATCCGCTTCCTTGCTGTAATAATAACGAAAAGGCAATATCTCTTGCGGCATGAATGGCTCTCCGGGGTCAGTATAGACCAATACAATGTCCGGGAAATTTTCTCTGATATATTGAGCTGAGCCGGGAGTATGGATGGTGTCGTATGCTTCTTGTATCCGTTCTTCCACTGTTTTGCCGTTGACAAGGATAGAGGTAGGTTTTGGGACTTCTCTATCTGATTCTGGCGCAGAACTCACTTCAGCTTCTGGAACAGGTTCTGATGCCTCTTCGACAATTTTGTTAATCTCTTCTACAGCCGGTTTTGCTGCTTCTCCAGAGATTGGTTCTTTGGGAACACAGCTCACCAATAAAAATAAGAGCAATACTACGGAAATTAATGCCTCTTTTTTCATGGTTTTAAGTAAATTTCTTTAGTTTAATAATGTTTTCCTTGGGGAAGTTTTTAAAAGAAATAAATGAAAAGCAAGGTCATGGCTCTTCATTTCACCAGAACTTTAACAGAAGCATTAAAAAATATTGGCTTTTCCGACGAGTATTATGAATTGCCGGTTTATGAAGCAGAAGAGATTAGGAATTATCTTGTTTCTGATGAAATAATCGGAAAATATGGTGAAGCGAAATGGGTAATTGTTGATCTTCTCAATGAAAAATATGGCGCAATTTTGTTCAACAGATTTGACCTGCATAACTGGTTAGAAAAAAATCAGGATGACGAAGTGGCCTATTTCCTGAATGAGGCAGGTTCAAACAGCTTGAATTATTCTGAATTTAAAGCTCCTTCTAAATTTCATCTATGGCTGGGGAAGAATGGTTTTGTGATCGGCATTGAACAGAAAGGGAAGGGATTTAATGCGGTTAAAGTTCATGAGGAGAAGCTGAAAGAGAATCAAGGCGGAGCGTTCAGGTTTTTTAGGGAATGTAAGAATATGGTTTTTTTTGACAATGTTGAAGATGCTAGAGTAGTCTATTTTCAGGTAACATTTTAAAAGAGTTCGAATCATTTCTATTGCCATGTACCAACTAAAACAACTCCCAGAAGATTTTGTGGTTATCGAAATTCCAGCAGTAAAGATAGAGCCTCAGGGAAGATATCTCTATTTCCGGATGGAAAAAAAAGGAAGAAACACTCTCGATGCAGTTAAGGAATTAGCCCGGCAGCTAAGAATCAAAGAAAAGCAGATCGGCTTTGCCGGAAGCAAGGACAAGCATGCTGTGACTGAACAGGTGCTTTCTGTTGTTGGTGTGAAAATGGAAGCTGTTGAAAAAGTCAAGATTGAGAATGCCTCATTGAAGTTTTATGGTTATGGAAAAATGCCCGTTTCTCTTGGTGATTTGCAGGGAAATAAATTTGAGATAGTTATTCGGAATCTAGAAAAGGAAAAAGTACAAAAAATATCTCTGATAGAAAATTATTTTGATGAGCAAAGGTTTTCTGAGAATAATATTGCTATTGGGAGGCATCTGCTTAAGAAAGAGTTTGCGAAAGCAGTTTCCCTGATTGATGAGGCAAAAGTTAAGAAGTATTTAGAACAAAAGCCGGCGGATTATGTTGGCGCTTTGAAAGTTTTACCGATACGACAGTTACGGATGTATGTGAACGCCTATCAGAGTTATCTGTGGAATAAAACTGTTGCAGGTTATTTAGAAAAAAAAGGGAAAATTTTGAAAAAAGTCCCTTATTCTGTGGGAGAATTTGTTTTTTTTTCTGAACCTAAACAATTTAAAGATTTGAAGATTCCTTTGATCGGTTTTGGTCATGATGATTTTGAGAATAAGGAAGTTCAAACCATCATTGACGAAATAATGCGAGAAGAAGAGCTTTCCTATGCTGATTTTATCATTAAGCAAATTCCCGAATTGACTTTAGAAGGGGGATTAAGGAATGTTTTTGTAGAAGTAAAAGATTTGAAAATTGGAAAAAGAATAAAAGACGAATTAAATCGGGGAAAAAAGAAAGTGAAGGTAAGTTTTAGCTTGCCAAAAGGAAGTTATGCTACGATGGTGATCAGGAGAATTGTTTGTTAAGGCACTTCCTGCAAACTCCAGTCACGTCAATCTGAAAATGACAGACTTCTCCATCTACTTGTCTGTTGAGAAAATCTAGTTTTTTGATATCGATATGCTTCCGCTCCCCGCACTTTTCACAGGTAAAGTGGCAGTGATTCTTTTTGCTGTTGGAGTAAAGTGTCTTTCGATTGCACTGGAAAGAGTGGATTTCTCCATTTTTAGTTAAGTCGTTGAGGAAACGATATACCGTCGCAATGCCTGTTTTCTGGTTCTTTTTGAAAACTTTGTGGTATAATTCTTCGGCGTTAAAGAAAGAACTGAAGGTAGTTATCTCTTCCATGATCAGTTGTTTCTGTTGGGTTACGCGTTTCATTTCCTTTATTGATAACTGTTCTCAATAATATTTATAAATTTTGCTGTGTAATCCTGTTTAGAGCAAGGCAGCTAAACCTCTCCGCAAGATGCTGTCCATTATTTACCTCAGTGAATAAAAACCTGCCTTGCTTCCTTTTTCAAATGCATAATATTTATGTAAGGGTTATGACCATGACTATAATAATGGAACTTAAGCATGATACTCATTCTTTAGACAGCCTTGTGGATGCTCTCAACGGAGAGAATCGTGAGCTGAGCAAACTGCAGGCATTTAAACGAGAGCTGCATATTAATTTTTCTCTTGAGCTAGGCTGCTATGCTGCATGCACCACTGGTGAATTATTCGGAGAGCTTATTTCTGCAGGTCTGAGCGTGGCAGAAATAATCGATATGAACCAACAAGCGGCCGGGACGATTATGGGCTTAAGTAGCGGCCTGCTCTACAGTGCGGCGCATCTTTATAATTCTGCAAAAAAATCAACAAAAAGAGTTGCTGGTTTTGATTTACTTAAAGCGGTTGCAATAAACGAATCATCCTGCGTGATTGCTGGAACAGCTATAGAAGCAGGGCTGAGTTCATATTTCAATGCAGCAGTTTTTTCTCTGCAAAACATTGCTACACATATTATTGGCGCAGTTATCGGATTCCCGATAGCTCTTGGTGCTATGAGTGTAAACACTTTATATGGAAAGAAGGCTGGCCCTAGTTATCTTGTAAAGTCAGAAGATGTTTCCATGATTTATGAAATGATCGTTGATAAGATAGATTCTGTGTTTATTTCGGTTGATGATTCTTCTCTGCGCATTGTCGGAAGCGCATACGAATTAGAATTGTCGGCTAAAAAGATCAGAAAGACGGATATTAAAAATGGGTACGATCCTGGCTCTGATAGGAGGTTAGTAACCTCTTCTCCTATCTTCCGCTATTATCCGTCTGTCGCTCATCAATTTCAGCATAACTTGGAAGGAATGATGACCGAGAATGATATCTCTTTCGCTCCCTTACAACAGTTAGGATGCCTGCATACGAACAGAAAGCATAATTTGGGAAAATTACCTATAAATTTTCATCCAGATTCTTATTGATAATGAGAATCAATAATGTTTATAAAGCTGATGCTTTTAATATTTGAAAATGGTTTTAACTTCACTCTACGCAATCATCAGCGTCATAGTAGTTTCTTTAGTTTCATTAGTAGGGGTAATTTCTTTAATTTTAACCGAAAATAGACTGCACAAAATCCTTTTAATCTTAGTAAGTCTCTCTGCCGGAACCTTGATGGGCGGAGCATTTTTGCATCTCCTTCCGGAAGTAGTGGAAGAGCAAGGGTTTACTCTGGCGGTATCTTTTTCCGCGTTAGGCGGAGTCTTAGCATTTTTTCTGATAGAAAAATGTATCCATGCCCATCATTGCGACACTATGCCACATGAACATGCTCATCTTCATCATGAACCGCATATGCATGCACATAAACAGCATATCGGCGTGTTAACATTGTTTGGTGATGGGTTGCATAACTTATTAGATGGCTTAGTCATCGCAGGAGCTTATTTGGTAAGTGTGCCGACCGGAGTTGCTACTACTCTGGCGGTAGTGCTGCATGAAGTGCCTCAGGAGATAGCTGATTTTGGGGTTCTCTTGTATGCTGGATTTTCCAAGTGGAAAGCGTTATTTTACAATTTCCTTTCCGCGGC
>CAYIEF010000071.1:0-4401 GCA_964362365.1 uncultured Methanosarcinales archaeon
GAAACTACTTCATTTCTGTACAGAAGGCCTAAAGCCTTCTTGTATTAGAAATGTGTATTAAACACTACAGAACACATTTCTTTATAATTCTTTAGGCCTGAAAGAAGGCGATTGATACCAAAAAAGATGAATTTACCAGAACTTAGTTCCAGAACTATGTTTTATCATTTACAAATGATGACTGTCCAAAAGTCAAAAATTTTCAATTTTAACGGCTTATTGGCTAGCGGCATGTTTTTAACGCCGTTATTTTTACGAAAGACTTATAAACAAAATTTTGGTATTCAAGGTGCAATAAGTAACTACCTCAAGCGCTCTATGTCGCGAATAGGGCAGATGCTTTGGTCCATTGTAGGATCGAAACAAGCGAACCTTCCGGTTTGTTGTTCGAAATTCGCTATGATGGCCAAACCGAGCTGAGGTCACGCGCAGCGGGAAACCCCTGAGCGAAAGAAGTGGAAAAAAACATATTCAAAACACGGAGGTGTGTTTTAATGAAAGTAAAAAAAATGGCAAAACGTATCCTTGCTGTTGGAGCAGGCGCAACTATGCTTGGAGCAACAGTAATGGGTGCAATGGCTGCAGATTTGAGCGAGTATCCAAATATGTTCGTATCTGACGGCGTATTTAACGGTCTATTGGTCGTGGGAGAAAATGCTGCGTCTGTAGACAACCTGGCAATGACCGATATTGCAGCAAGCATGAAATATGCTGGCGACGCTGCAACAGCAACAGTTTCTGTATCAGGAGATTCCTGGAAAGTTAAGAGCGGAACTGATGACTTAGAATTTGGTGAAACTGTTGGTCCAGCGACCGGCGGAGTTGTTGATTTCGTTGACGACGACGATTTAGCAGCTTTGGCAGACGGCGAATTGACCAGCTCTAAGGGAACGTTCAAGTATGAGCAGTTCTTGTACTTTGATAGGACTTCTGTCAACACAACGTATGAAGAAGATGATGATGATGTCACTTCTGATTTCGTGAAGATACCTGACAACGCGCAGTTCGCCCGATATGAGTTGAACTTCCTTTCTGCTGCCAAGTCAGACGTAGATTCTTCAGAAAGTTACAAGTTAGATGACTTTGAAGATAAAAGCTTGACCTTCTTAGGCAAGACTTTCAACATTGTAAAGGCAAGAGGAGATGCAGTTCAAAAGATCACCTTGACCATGATGTCCGGTTCTGAAAAAGATACCTTGTTAGAAGGAGAAAGTAAGTCTTACACCGTAGATGGTAAGGAATACGATGTAAATCTACTCTTCACTGACAGCAAAAATAAAGCTAAGTTTACGGTCAACGGAGAAACCACTCCTTTGATGGCTGAAGGAGATACAGAAACTCTTTCCGATGGAACTGTCTTAGGTTTAAGCGAAGTCTTGTATCAGGATTATGCTGGCGGAGTACACCAGGCTGAATTCTTCATTGGAGCAGACAAGCTGGAATTGGAAGATGACAGCTACAACACCACTACTGGCGCAGATACTGACAACTTAAAAGTGAATGACGATTCTATCGATGGCGCTCGGGTTATCATTCGAGGTAATATGCTTACCCAGGCAACAACTACTGTAGACGGGGAGTTGGAGATAGACAGTATCATGATTAACATGACTGCCCAGGATGATTACTTTGTCGCCCCCGGTGAAACGTTGCTAGGGCAGGCAGAGCTGGAAGAGAAAGACTTAGTCTTCAGCCAGAATTGGGATGTCCGCTACGAAGGAATGGATCCAGCAGTAAAGACTGATAAACTTTCTGTCAAGGACAAATCAGGCGAAAAAGAGTATTGGGTAACCTTCACTAACACGGCAGGACAGGTAATTGAATTTCCATTAGCTTACGCTAGTGCAGCAACTAGCTTACGCTTAGGAAGCCAGGATGACCCGCTTTACCTGAACAAGACTTCTATCAGAGATGAAGGTTATTTCATCCTGAACGATGATACTGATAAAGATTCAGTCACGCATGTGGTTCAGTATAAGGGTTCAGATAAGAGGACCGCCTCTAATCCGAATGCAAAGTTTAAGGTAGTAGCAACTGGGGAAACTGTGGAAAGGCCAGTTACGCACGGAGCTACCTCAGCAACTGGTACTTTGAAGCTCGGCGGCAAGACCTACGGCTTTGCTAACGCGACAAATCTAGGAACTGGTGGTCAGGCACTTGGTGCAAGCGTTACGGACAACGACGACTGGAACATTAGTATTACCTCAGGGAATGCGGCAACGTATTCCAGCTCTCAAACACTTACTAACCAAACAGATAGGGATTACGTTGTGACGCTGGGAGGAGGAAAGTTCTGGTTTACAAGTGGTAACAACAACACTCAGGCATCAACCGGAGAATGGGCTGTAAAGTTTAACCTTAGCTTGTTTGATGGAGATAGGATTGATGACATAAAAGGAACCGTCGCAGAAGCTACGCCGTATGAGGTAAAAGGGTTTTCCATAACTGTTGCTGCTACTGAGTTAGATTTGGCTACCGCAACAGGTATAACCTTAACTTCGCCTGACGACGATGAGGATAATTCCTACGGATGGTCAGCTAACGGAGCATGGTTAAAGTTAACTAGCCCTAGCGGCGGCGGAACGAGTTCCGATACCTTAGATGTTGACTGGCCTCAAGCTTTGAAAAGCCCATTGGTTTACCTGACTTCAGGAGCAGTTTCCTCTGCCAGCAAGGCAGGCGGAGACTTGAAGGCAGTTACCTTTGTCGATGCAACCAAGCTGGACAGCGAAGTTGCTGACGTGAAAGCGCAGAACTTAGTTGTTGTAGGCGGACCTTGTGTCAACACTGCTGCAGCTGAATTGCTTGGAAACCCAACCGATTGTACGGAAGGATTCACTCCAGGCAAGGCACGCGTAAAACTGTTCGAGCATGCTAACGGAAACGTGGCAATGCTGGTAGCAGGTTACAGCGGCGCTGACACCAGACTGGCTGGAAAAGTTGTGGCTAACAGAGCAAGCGAACTTTCCGGTAAGGAGTTAGTTGTTGAAGGTACAACCTACGCAGATGCTAAGTTGAGCAAGCCTTCAGCTACCCAATAAGCCTGAATAAGGCTTTATTTTTTCTTTTTTCTTTCACCATTTTTCAAATTCTTTATTCAAATTCTTTTAATGGCTTGAAATCTGTTATCCCGAAACTGCTAGACATTGGCGGGAAATCTAAACAAATAGGCCAAAAATAACACTGACGCAGACCGACAGGGGGTTGTCCCTTACGGGGATGTCGGTAGGGCACGAACGAAGTGAGTGACCGTCTGCCGTCAGCAGTGTTATTTTTGTATACGTAAACTAAGTAGGGTTAAAGTGTCTAGTAAAAATGTGATAGCACTTTAATAGCTTGAAACAATATTTTTATAAGCAGCAAAATTTTACTGTCCCTGAAGAGGTGATAGTATTCAATACAAAAGTTATGTGCCTATTGTTTTATTTTCTCTTTTAGTGGTAGTCTCTTTTTTAATACTTAAGCCACTTTTACTGGCTCTTTTTGTGGGTGCTTTGCTGGCCTATGCTTTTTATCCACTCTACAAATTTGTGCTTACTAAGACAGGAAAACCTACTGTTTCTTCATTCTTAGTATGCTTTTTGGTTTTGCTGATAGTGGTGATTCCCGCAGGTTTGCTGATCAAAGTCTTAATCCAAGAGTCGTATGTTATTTACGTACTGGTTAAGCAGAAATTAGCGGTGGGACTGTTTAACAACTGTACTACTGAGCTTTGCACCGCAATCTCTGATTTCAGCCAAAGCGAATGGTTTAGTTCGCAATTGAAAGAGATTGCGAGAACTACTACAAGTTTAGTCATAGGAAAAGGTTCTGCCTTCTTAGTCAACATCCCCCGGCTGGCGATCAATTTATTTGTCATCTTCTTTACTTTATTCTATTTCTTGAAAGACGGAGAAAATCTGCTGAAAAGACTGCATAATTATTTCCAGCTCCGGCATAAGAATTATGTTTTGATACTAGGAAGGGTAAAAGAGATCATCCATGGCATTGTCTATGGATTTTTATTGATCGCCATGATCCAAGGGATCTTTGGCGCTCTCGGCTTTTTTCTTTTCGGCATACCTTCACCTCTATTCTGGGGCTTGATAATGGGATTTTTTGCATTGATCCCAGCAGTTGGAACAGGCGTTATTTGGGTCCCAGCTTCATTGATCCTAATCTTGGATGGTGTTTTTCAAGATTCCACTTCTTTGATTCTAAAGGGCGCAGGCTTGTTAGTGTATTCTTTTATTTTTGTGGGAAGCGTGGATAACATTTTACGGCCAAAGATCATTGGTGATAAAGCAAAAGTTCATGTTGCAGTCATTATGTTAGGTATTTTCGGCGGAATTCTGCTGTTAGGCCCGTTAGGAGTAATCCTTGGTCCTTTAGTATTATCCTTGACAGTAGAAATAATGAAAG
>CAYIEF010000072.1:0-4394 GCA_964362365.1 uncultured Methanosarcinales archaeon
GTGTTAAGAAAAAATCTGGATACCTGTACTTCATAGACAAGCAGGGAGACGTCTCAATGGCCAAGATGGTCAGGGGCGGAAGAAGAAAGAAAAAAAGGTAATTCTTTACCTTTTTATTTTTTATTTTAGTTTTAATTATCTATAGCGAAACATATTTAAACGAAATTCTAATCTCTGGTTAGAATGCCCCGGTAGCTTAGACACTACAAGGTGGAGCAATAGGTAGAGCGTATGAGTTAGGAGCTACGAAGCTGTTAACCTACCAGTTAGACACCATAAATCTTCAATAAGATGAGTGGATGGTCACCAGTTCGAGACTAGTGAATTATTATTTACTGGCAATATTCTGGTCCGGGGCGTTAAGGGGCCCAATTGGGCCTCTATTTTCTTAATATGCTTCACATTTCTGAAATTTATATACTTTAACCATTTATTCAAATTTTGCAACCCGGGAACTTCTAATCTGTAACCAACTCCTTTATTTGAGACTGAACCATAAAACCCATTATTTTTCAAGAATTCCAGAATCTCTTTCAAAAAATTCTCAGATTTGTTTGTGATTTCTATTCTAAGGTAATAAGGTTTATCTCTATGTTGCTTAGAAAATATAATACACCCATCGGTATCTGTAATTCCTCGTATGAAATGGCACATCAATTCCCTATCATTTTTAATATCCTCCGGCAAATGAAGTTTGTCTAATTTTAAACCAATTGGCATCCCTAATGATTTAAAAATATTAAAAATATTTTCATCAGAGAAACGAATAAACAATGTATTTTCGTCATTTCGCATACATATATTAACCTCTTTATTGAAAACTTTAAAAAATAACTTTCTTATTATTTTATTGTGATATTCAAAGTCGTCATCTTTATGTCCACTTATGTAAACCAAATGTTTGCTACCGGAATTGGAAAGACAGCCATCACCATACATAATTCCTAATAACTCAGCCAATTCACTTGTAACTTTCATTTTTAATCGCCTCCGAAGTTTTTTATTTTCTCTAAACTTCGGAGCATGGAAAAAGAGTTTTTGCGCAATACTGCGTAAAAGGATTTCGTCGATAGGCGAAAGACTTAATTTGGCAGTTTTGCGTATTCTCTTTTTCCTTAAATTTTAGAATTCAGCTATTTAAATAGCTTACGCGCAAATGTCCAGTGCAATAGGGTCATGTCCAGTGGTTACTTTTTACAAAACTTTTTAAAACTCCCATAATTCACTAAATATACTCAATATACTCAATTCGGGCCTGTAGTTCAGCCTGGTTAGAATGCTCGACTGATAACGTTTTAGAAATCGAGTGGTCGTAGGTTCAAATCCTACCAGGCCCATTATTTGTCAAAAACCACCCATACTCACTGACGTTCGTAGGTTTGAACAAGTTCAAACCATCAGAGATGGGTGGCATGTTTGATTATGCTAAATCATGAAAATCCGCGAAAGTGCTCTACTCCGACCTAAAGGTCGGAGTTTGACGAGCACTTTCTTTGACAGCGGATTTTCAGGATGCCAAAAAGGCTTCATCCAGCACCTAAAGGTGCTGGTTTTCGCCTTTTTGTGCATAATAAGCATGGTTTTTGACTGTGAACGCGACGAGCTCCTGCGAGTCGCTCGCAATTCACGATTCCACGTTATGTTTAGCTATATTTAAACCATTTATCATGGTATAAGTGGAATTTTGTTGTTTAATAAAAATTTGTTCTGGTAACCTAGTGATAAAAAAACTAAAGTATCTTTTTGAATAATTGCGGATAAATTTTTACTACCCGCAAAGTTTAAATATAAGTTATTATTTTAGAATAACTACACTTTAGGGAAGGAGGTTTTGAAGGTGAAAAAAGAAATTATTTTTGTGTTGATGGTCATTTCTGCTTTGCTTATCAGTGCCTGTGATGTTTACAATACACTTTACATCAAGCAGGCAAAAGAGGGTGCTGAAGAAATTTCCGAGGAAGAAATAGTAGTTGAGGGCTTTGAGGAAGAAGTTGAAATAGAAATTGGTGAGGAGGAAAAAGAAATTTCTGAAGAAGCAGAGGAAAAAGAAATTCCGGAAGACGCAACTGTCTTGATTGTGAAAGAGACGGAACTTGTAAACTTAGTGCCGAATGCAGAAGACCCTGATAAAGACACGCTAATTTTTACATTTACCAGCCCGCTGGATGATAACGGGCAATGGCAGACAACTTACGGCGATGCGGGCGAATATACTATAACCGTAACAGCAAGCGATGGCTCACTGACTGCAAGCAAAGAGGCTTTGGTAATAGTAAACAGGAAAGAGGAAGCGCCTGCATTGGACAGTTTTGCGCCAGAAGAAACTGCAATTGCTATTGACGAGACTGAGCAGGTTGCATTTAGTGTAAGGGCTTCTGATCTTAATGAGGATATCTTAAGATACTCGTGGAAGCTTGACGGGATAAGTATAGGAAATGATGATTCTGTAGAATATAAGACCACATACGAGGACGCAGGGTCGCATACAGTAAAAGCCATAGTATCTGATGGTATATTTGACACGGAAAAAATCTGGAGCGTAACTGTAACAAATGTAAACAGAAAGCCGCAAATTTCCGCAATAGGAGACATAGAAGCAAGGGAAACTGAGACTGTTAAGATTGAAGTGGATTCATTGGATGACGACGGAGACGAGCTTAGCTACTCAATTGATGATTCAAGGTTTGCGCAGGACGGAAATACATTCACATGGAAAACAACTTATGATGATGCAGGTGACCATTTAGTTACTGTTTCAGTGTCAGATGGGGTGGACACAACGAGCCAGGAAGTCAAAGTAACTGTAGAGAATGTAAACAGGAAACCAGTGATACTGGACATTGGGCAGAAGTAGCTTGTTGACAAAATGAAAAATGAGAAGAATAATGATATTATTTCTATTTTTATTCTTTAGCTTTCCTTATATTGTAAATTCCCAGAAAGTGTTTGAGGTCCTTGAAACTGAGAAATTAAGTTTGGACCTGAATGTTGATGATCCCGATGCTGATAATCTAATCTATACTTTTACTGCCCCCCTTGATAAAAACGGCGAGTGGCAGACAGCCTATGGCGATGCCGGGGAATACAGAGCCACAATAACAGTGAGCGATGGGGAAAATGAAGTAAGCGAAGACGTCTCTATTATTGTGCACAGGAAAGAGGAAAGTCCTGTCATAGTAGCGTCCTCGCCAAAAGAAAGCCCTGTATCAATTGCTGAAGGCGAAAAAATCAAATTCGGCATAGAGGCTTCTGATTTAAATAAGGATACATTGACATTTGTCTGGACCATTAATGATAAGTTTGTTGCTGATGGGAAGGAAATTACATTTGAGACAGGCTACCAAGATTCCGGAGAATATTTGGTTAAGGTTGTTGTAAGCGATGGCATGTTTAATGTAAGCAAAGAATGGAATGTTCGTGTTAATGATGTTGACCTCAATGAAATTCTTGACGGGATTAACGATGTCATAATAACAGAAACTGAAACCGCAAGCTTGAAGCTGCCTGACTTCGGAAGATATGGATTAAGTTATGAAATATCGGAGCCTTTAGGCAAGAGTAATAAATGGGAAACTGGTTATGATGATTCTGGAACTTATGATATAAAGATAAGCGTAAAAGGCAATGATTTTGAGGCAGAGAAGGAAGTAAAAATTATTGTTCAGGATAAGGACAGGCCCCCAAAATTAGTTGGCTTAAGAGACGTTTCCGTAAAAGAAAATGAAAATCTTGTTTTGGAACTTAGTGCTGACGACCCTGATGATGATAAAGTGGCATTTTCACTTGAAAATATCCCACAAGGAGCAAGTTTAGAAGGAAATGCGTTCAAGTGGCAGCCGGATTTTAATTTTATAGAGAAAGAAAATGCTTTTGACTATTTTCTGGATAGTTTCAGGCTGCTAAGCAAGACTGTTGAGGTCATTTTTATTGCGCAGAGCAATGAATTAAAGGACGAGAAAACTGTCAGGATAAAGGTTATGGACCGCAACAGGCCATTTGTTCTTGAAAATATTGCAGACATAGAGGCAGATGAAGGAGAGGAGATAGTTATTGAGCCTAAATATAACGACCCTGACAAGGATAAAGTCTCGTTTTCATATTCCGGATTTATGGCTAAAAACAGGAAGAAGACTGGTTTTGACGATGCTGGGAGCTATGTAGTAAAGATAGTTGCTTCTGATGGTTACCATACAGAGACGAAGTTTATCAATGTAAAGGTTAATGATGTAAACAGGAAGCCTGAATTCGATGAAATAAATGATGCAGAAGTTGCAGAAGGACAGGAATTAAGGCTAGAGTTAAAAGCTTCTGATCCTGACAACGATGCGGTAAGATTCTCTGCAAGAAATATGCCGGAAGGCGCTGAATTAAGGGATAATTTGTTTATCTGGAAG
>CAYIEF010000073.1:0-4240 GCA_964362365.1 uncultured Methanosarcinales archaeon
AAAAAGTTGTCCGGGAGAAAGGCGATAAAAAACAGTATGTTCTGGCAGCAGGAATTACTCCTTCCGGAACTGTGCATATCGGAAATTTCCGGGAAATAATCACTGTTGATTTAGTTAGAAGAGCTTTAGAAAAGAGAGGAAAAAAAGTCCGTTTCATCTATTCCTGGGATGATTTTGATGTCTTCCGAAAAGTTCCCGCTAATATGCCTAAGCCGGAATTGCTGCGGCAATATCTTAGAAAACCAATTGTGGATACGCCTGACACCTTCGGCTGTCACAAAAGTTATGCCGAACATCATGAAAAAGAAGTAGAAGAAGCAGTTCCAAGAGTAGGCATCACCCCGGAATTTCTCTATCAAGCCAAAAAATACCGTTCCGGAGAGTATGCTAAGGAAATGAAACACGCTTTGGAAAACACAGAAACCATTGTCAAAATCCTGAATCAATATCGTGAAGAACCGTTAGAAAAAGGATGGCTTCCAGTTTCCGTATTCTGTGAAAAGTGCGGCAAAGATACTATCAATACTTTAAGTTGGCAGGGAAATTATACTCTCAGCTACGAATGCGAATGCGGGCATAAGGATACCTTTGATTTCAAAAATAAACCTGCTCTAACAAAATTAAAATGGCGTGTGGATTGGCCCATGCGCTGGAATTATGAAAAAGTAGATTTCGAACCAGGCGGAAAAGATCATTCTACCGTGGGAGGCAGTTATGACACTGGAAAGCAAATTTCTAAGCAGGTGTGGAATTTTGAAGCCCCCAGCTATGTAATGTATGATTTTATTAGCGCGAAAGGGATGCACGGCAAAATGTCCAGCTCTAAGGGAGGAGTTATTACACTCAATGACGTTCTGGAAGTATATGAGCCGGAAATTGTCAGATACATCTTTGCGGGAACTAGACCAAACCGAGAATTTGCCATAAGCTTTGATGCTGATGTTATCAACATCTACGAAGATTTTGACAAAGCCGAACGAGTCTATTTTGGAGTGGAAGAATTACAGGATGAGAAAAAGGCAGAAAAGTACAAGATCGCCTATGAATTAAGTTACATCGGAAAGTTGCCTAAAACCATCCCTTATCAACCTAAGTTCCGTCACTTAACGACGTTGTTGCAGATCAACAACTTCAATATCGATAAAGTTATCAGCTATTTTGAGAAGGAATTGAAGAATGAGCATGATAAAAAACGCCTCAGAATTCGCGCAGAATGCGTCAAGAATTGGCTGCAGAAACATGCGCCGGAAGAGTTCAAGTTTACCGTACAAGTGAAATCCCCGGTAAAATTAAAGAAAGAAGAGAAACAAATTCTGCATGAAGTCGCTAAAAAATTACTGGAACGGGATTGGACTGATGTGGAATTGCATGAAGAGATGTACATCCTCTGCAAGAATCACAATATGCAGCCCAAGGAGTTCTTTATGCTCTGCTATCGCGTATTGATCAACAAAGAACGCGGCCCGAGATTGGCTGCTTTTATTCTGGAGATAGGAAAGGAGAAAGTTGCGGAGTTATTGAAGAAGGCGTGATTTATTTTCTTAATATCTAGCAAAAGAATGTTCGTCGGAGATGATTTTAAAATTATCGTATTCAATGCCAAAACCTTCTGAGTTAGTTGTATCGATCAGAAAAACCTCGCCATTAGGCCGCATATGAGCTGTACAGACATGCGGCTCCGCAATTTTAACTATTTTTCCCGTAGGGGTTTTCCCGACGGTCCCTTCCTTTATTTCGGTCAAGAAAGCCCTATTTCCAGCTAATCTTTCCATGGTCACTTGAAGCGCAGCTGATTCTCCACAGACTCCCTTCCTATCTTTATAAGTTTGTAATGCTCCCCTATAATTATTAGAATTTTTTTCTTCTTTTTTGTCGTATGAAATATTAGAAATAATCCATTCAAAGATCGCTCTGCTTTTTTCTAAGTCGTCATTCCGGCCTCGGGTCAGTTTTCTTACTTGTCTTTGCATAGCGGCATCGTAGGTGAAAGAAGATCCATTTTTCTGAACGATGGCGGTGACATAATTTTCATCAATTTCCCACTTTCTAAAACTGTAAGGCGTAAACCCCCGGATTACTTTCGGAATGCCATCAATATTAAGCTGTCTCCCTAGATACCGACTAATATCTGCTACTAAATAGGGAACATGGAGCGAATAATTTGGCTTAGATTTTTTTAAACTTCTCTCTGCGTTCATTTGTTCAATCTTTAAGCACTTTTCTAAAAAGGAATCAAAATCTTTTGGATCACTGCATTGAGCCAACAGTAATGCATATTCCGGCTCATTAAATGTCCTAAGATATAAAGTTCTAAAGTTAGATCGCACTATCCCCTCATAATTGCCCAAGCGAGCCGCTAGACTTTTCTCCGCATCTTTAGCATGAGCTCCATTAAATTGTTGGTCTACTGCTACAACCACTTCCATGCCCAAGGAAATAGCTGCATCAAGGGTTTGAAAGAAATTATCATGGTCTTCATCCCGATGATTATCAGCAGTACCTAATATGGCTTCTAACTTTCCAATCTCTTTTCCAACAACAAGATGCGTCTCAGAAGGAAGATCGTACACTCTTTGATCTTCGTATAGCTCATCTATATCATAGCCGTAAACATTTCTTGCATCAATTTTAACCATAAAGGCTTCTGTAAGTCAGCTATTTATAATATTTATGTAAATCTATCTTCCCCAAGAAAGATATTTATATAACGCAGTGGATTATCCTTTACAAAAGGTGTGAGATGAAAACTAAATTTCTTAGCTTGCAGGAAGCTTTCAAAGAGATGAGTACTAAGAAAGTATTTTCCGCAAGCAAGAAAAGATTATTGTCATTACATAATCTTGATTTCTATAAAAATTTCTTACGTAAGAAAAGATTTTTCTCTTTAGAAAGGGTCGATTTTTACCAGATTCTGCTCACCTGGTTTTTCCTCATCTTTCTATTGGGGGTAATATATTATCTTTTTTTAGGAAAATTAGGAGCAAATTTAGTTTCTACTATCACTGGGGAGCCGATTGCCAAACTAACCGATGCTATCTACTTTAGTTTCATTACCGCTACCTCTACTGGTTTTGGCGACATTATTCCTTTAGGTTTTTTTAAGATCATAGCAGTTCTGGAAGTGACTCTTGGCCTGCTGCTGCTTGCGGTAGTGACTTCTAAACTTGTTTCTATCAAACAAGATATCATTCTCGAAGAATTGTATGAGATGTCCTTTACGGAAAAGATCAACCGTCTTAGATCCAGCTTACTTTTATTTCGCCAACATGCTTCTAGGATTGCCACCCACGTTGAAGCAGGCACAGTTGATAAAAGAGAGATATATGACTTATACGTCTATATACATTCCATGGAGACCGTATTGGAAGAAATGCTGCCTATGGTTAATCCGGAAGAAAAGCATGTCTTTTCCAAAGTTATCGATCCAGTAGATACTGAACTCCTTGTAAATAGCATCTTACAATCGTTTGAGCGCTTGTTGGAATTAGTAACTGCACTTTCGAAATCTAATCTGCAATGGAGAAGGCCGGTTACTATTGCCACCATTAAGCGTTGCGTTTCCCTTAACCGGCAGTTGTTCAGCAAAGTCATTGTTTCCCAGAAAAAGATGCCGGGCATAAATGAAACTATCGCTGACAATGAGAGAATCGTAAAAGAAATTGAGAAATTGGTTTCTGAAGAGGAAAAATAAATCATTTAATCATCATCTTCTATATTTTCAACTCCTGTAGTTTTTAGAAGGTGCCAGCTAATCTCCCAATTCATTGCAGAATCCTTTTCTTCAAATCCTGGTGATCAATATACTCAGAATCAGGAGTTTCTCTAGCTTCCCTCAATAATTTCTGAGCATGAGGGGTTAATTTTCCCTCTTCAGAAAGGACATGCTTGATTACAGCTAAATCTCTTTTTAGTTCTTCAAGATCTTCATGCATGTGCTGTACGGTTGTTGTATTCATAAAACTGTTATAAGCTGCTTTTATTTAAAAATTTTCTTAAAAAATGTGGGCTCCTGAATAGTGGTCAGCCCGAAGATAATCTTCTCCTTGTATTCAAGTTGTTGTGGTATTTCGTAGGTCATTGTAACTATGAAGTGAAAAACAAGCGAAAGTTTTATAAATGAAGAACAGAAATTTTATATACAAAACATAATGGTGATTTATAATGGCAAATAACGTTTTACTGGCAAAAGGACTTGACAAAGATGGCAAGGTTGTAGAGGTTAGAGGTACTTATTTTACTA
>CAYIEF010000074.1:0-4115 GCA_964362365.1 uncultured Methanosarcinales archaeon
GCAGCATTCATCCCACACTATGAATAGTGGGGATTTCTGCTCTTTTCATTTAAAAACAAAAAAAACAAAATCCTACTTCTTAGCAGGTGCGCCAGGAGCAGCTTCCTTCTTCTCCTCAACAGGAGCAAGCTCCTTGATGATCTGCTGCGGAATACCTGCATCGACCATCGCTTTCTTAGCTTTCTTAGGATCAGCTTCAAAGAGCTTGAGGATCTCTTTCGCTTTGGCTTCGAATTCTGCGCGCCGCTTCTCGATCTCCTCTTGCAAGCGCTTCTTCTCTGCTTCCTGTTCGCGTTTTTCTTTTTCGGTAAGTTCGGTCTTCCCTGAGGCAATTTCCTTGTCAAATTGGCCGTCGGCAATCGCTTGGAGGGCTTCTGGTACATTCATGCCTTCAACGAGAATTCCCATGGATTGGCAGGTACCAACTATTTCGCGTACTTTCGCTTTCATGGTAGCGCCAAGCAAGGAATCTTGTTTTGTTTTTGCTATTTTGATGACTTGCTCAATCTTAAGATCAGCAACCTTATCGGTAAGCGGGTTTCCTGCTCCTTTTTCGATACCTGCTTCTCGTTTGATCAGAGCTGAAGCCGGCGGAGTTCCTATTTCGATTGTAAAGGTCTTCGTTTCAGTATCAACGATAACTTTAACTGGAACCTGCATTCCCTTAAGGTCAGCAGTTTTCTTGTTGATTTCCATCACTACCTGGCCTATATTAAGCCCAGTAGGCCCTAAAGCTGGCCCCAGAGGCGGGGCTGCCGTAGCTTTCCCCCCTTCCACCATTGTTTCAACAACTTGTTTTGCCATAATTGATCACCATATAGATTATAAGTGCGTAACTTTAAGCTGGAAATGTAGAGTATTTATAAAGATTTTGTGAGGTCTGTATACTTAATCCAACAAGGGAAATGATTATAAATAAAGGTTAACTTTTTACTCTGATGAATCTTTTAATAATGAATTTATTTGATGCGATGGATTATGTTCCTACTAATTCTACTTATGCTATTCGGATAGAATCACCACCTAACTCTGAATTTCATACAAAGCCCTTTGCTCTACGCTATCCCCTGCAGAAATCTGACTTGTATACCATTGTGGAATATTATTTTGATGACAGAACTCCTGATTTTGGCTCAGGAAAATTATTTGATAAGAAGATTGCCCAGCGCTTATTGGCTGATTTTAAAGAACTAGGATTGAGTAAAGAAACCTTGTTAGTTCATTGTAGTCGAGGAAAAAACAGAAGCCCGGCAGTTGGAATAGCTCTCAATGAAATTTTTAATTTAGGCCACGATACTAAAGACTTGAAACAAAGATATCGAGAAGCAAATAGGCATGTATATGACGTGTTGCTAGAAGTGGCGAAAAAATTGTGAGATCACAGTAACCTTTATCTACCATAAAATAATCATAAGCTTATGCAGAAAGTGCTCCTCCTCATCTTAGATGGCTGGGGATATCGCAAAGAAAAAAGAGGAAATAGCATTGCTCAAGCTAATACTCCTCATTTAAATCAACTTTACAAAAAATATCCCCACACTCTTCTCCAGGCGTCAGGAAAAGCAGTAGGTCTTCCCGAAGGGGTTATGGGCAATTCTGAAGTTGGGCATTTGACTATAGGTGCAGGAAGGATTATAGATACTGATCTGCTGCGTGTCAACAAAGCAATCAAAAATGGTTCATTCTTCAAAGATAAAGCTCTCTTGGAAGCGATAGATCATTCTAAAAAAAACAAAACAAAATTGCATCTGATGGGTTTGCTAAGCGATGCCGGTGTCCATGCGCATATCAATCATTTGTTTGCCTTGCTGGAACTTGCAAAGCGTTATGGCCTGAAAGAAGTCTATGTGCATGCCTTCCTGGACGGCAGGGATACGCCGCCTAAATATGCAGAGAAATATCTCCGCCGATTACAACAAAAGATGAATGAGCTTGGCATTGGTCAAATAGCAACTATGATGGGAAGATTTTATGCCATGGATCGTGACAACCGCTGGGGTAGGGAGCATAAAGCATACGAATGCATGGTAGATTGTATTGGAAGAAAAGGAATTAGTGATCCTCTCAAGGCATTGAAGCACGCTTACGCAAAAGGCGAAACAGATGAATTTGTCAAGCCAACTATATTAACCAACAAATGTCTCGTTGAAGAACATGATTCGGTTATCTTTTTCAATTTCAGATCCGATCGTGCGAGAGAATTGACCCGTGCTTTCGTCTGGGGAAAATTCAAAGAGTTCCAGCGCAAAAAAATTATTGATTTAAAATTTGTTTCCTTAACGCAATATGATTCCTTGGTAAAAATTCCCGTTGCTTTTCCACCTATTGTTCCCAAGAAAACACTGGGCGAAGTTATTTCTGAGAAAGGCATTTCACAATTGCGCATTGCGGAAACAGAAAAATGGGCGCATGTAACCTATTTCTTCAATGGCTTATGCGAATGTATTTTTCCTCATGAAAAAAGAATTCATATTCAGAGCCTAAAAAATATAAAGACTTACGATGAAAATCCAGCCATGAAAGCAACAAAAATCACCGATGCTTTGCTCAAAAATATTGATGAACATGATTTTTTTGTGGTTAATTTTGCCAATGCCGATATGGTTGGCCATACCGGAAATATCAAAGCGGCAACGAAAGCTATAGAACTCATTGATAGTGAAATCAACAGAATTGTCAAGAAATTTCCTGGGATCATTTTTATCACTGCTGATCACGGAAATTGTGAAAACATGGAAGGGAAATATCAAACTTCGCATACTGCCGATCCTGTTCCCTTGATTGCTGTGAATGTCAAAGGAAAATTAAAGAACGGTGGATTAGCGGATGTTGCACCGACGATATTGAAAATAATGGATATTAAAAAACCGAAAGAGATGAGCGGCAAATGCCTTCTGTAGAGCTTTGGATTTTCATCTCCTCTCTAGCCGGCCGAAATTTTCTGATCGTTGCTTCAGCAGCCTTAATCATTTATTTGCTCTACAAAAAAGAACATAAAAAAGCAATTGTCTTTTTAACAGCTTATCTTGGCGGTATTGCTTTAAACAAAATTCTGAAAGAACTATTTCAAGTGCCTCGTCCCAGCGATGCTCTTATTCCTATCCAAGGATATTCTTTTCCCAGCGGGCATGCCATGAGCGCCGTGATTTTTTATTCATTGCTGGTTTTTATGTTTTATAAAAAGATTCAAAATAAAATTGCAAGAATAATTTTTATTGTAGCAAATGGTCTCATCATCCTGCTGGTAGGCCTAAGTAGAGTGATGTTGAAAGTTCATACTATTTACGACGTTGTTGGTGGATATGTCATTGGCTTGTTGTGGTTGTTTATCATATACAAGATCTTAGAAAAAATCCCTTTACAGAGAAGATTATTGCATTAAGTATTTAAACATTCATTTCTGTATTTTTCCCATGAAAAATGCAGTCTATGCTGGAAGTTTTGACCCTCTCACCAAAGGGCATCTCTGGATGATAGAAGAGGGGGCAAAATTATTTGATCAATTAGTTGTCGCAATAGGAGTAAATCCTGACAAAAAATATTCTTTTTCTCTCGATGAAAGGTTAGAAATGTTAAGGAAATCAACTCGGAAATTTCCAAATGTCAAAGTCGATTCTTTTGAAAATCAATATTTAATCAATTATGCCAATACCATTGCCGCTCAGTATATGTTGCGAGGCATTAGAAGCGAAGGAGATTTTGATTATGAAAGAGTGATGAGAAATGTAAATGCGGATTGGAATTCAAGCATCAGTACGGTTTTCTTAATGCCTCCGCGGGAAATTGCCGAAGTGAGTTCAAGTTTAGTGCGAGGATTAGTAGGTCCAGAAGGGTGGGAAGAAATAGTTGAAAGATACGTCTCTCGAAGCGTCTACAATAAAATGTTAGTCAAGAACAAAGGACTGCAAAAAAGATGGAATGTTTTATGGGAAAGAATAGGTGCAAAAGGAAATCCAGAAGAAGTTTACCAAGAGTTACTGTCTTTATATGGAGAACCATCTCGCGCTTACCATAACTTTGTACATATTGCTCATCTGCTTAGAGAATTAGATAGTGCTCGGAAATTAAAGAAAATCCTGAAAAGCAGCTATCCCCGCCCTAAAGGGCAGGGATTT
>CAYIEF010000075.1:0-4091 GCA_964362365.1 uncultured Methanosarcinales archaeon
TACGTACCGAGGTTCTCTACTAAATCTTAAGTTTTTGTCTTGCCGCCAAGGAGGCTTGCGGAGAAAAATAATTATCAAATCTACTAAAAATGCAAACCGCAACTTTCGCTCTTGGCTGTTTCTGGGGGCCGGATGATTATTTCTCTAAACTAAAAGGAGTTATCAAAACCAGAGTCGGATATTCCGGTGGAACGAAGAAAAATCCATCTTACTACGACTTAGGTGACCATACTGAAACGGTAGAAATAACCTTCGACCTTAAAATAATTTCCTTTGAAGAGTTATTGAAACATTTCTGGAAAGAACACGATCCGACTGAACAGCAAGTGACCCAGTACAAATCGGCTATATTCTATCAGAACGACGAGCAAAAGAAACTAGCTGAAAAGAGTAAGAAGGAAGTGGAACAGAAGCTGGGAAGAAAAGTCGCTACTGAAATTCTGAAAGCAGGAACATTCCATCAAGCGGAAGAATACCATCAGAAATACCTGCAGAAAGGGAAAGGCAGGGTTTGTTGAGAATTTTGCAGTATTTCAGCATAATATTAATAAAGCTTTACTTCTTTAAGTTAAAATATGGCAAGAAAATTTCACGTATTAATTGAACAGGACCAAGACGGCGGATACGTGGGCAAAGTCGCAGAAATTAAAGGCTGTCTAAGCCAAGGAGATACACTAGACGAGCTTATGGATAATATCAAAGAAGCCATTGGGTTGTGCTTGGAAGTGGAAGCAGAAGGAAAGAAAGCAGTCCGTGAAGAGATGAATAAGTTTATCGGTTTACAGGAGATTACGGTATGAAATTATCATTATTATCTTCTAAAGAATTATGCAAGTTATTAGGAGAAGGGAAAGGCAGGGTTTGCTGAGTAAAATAATTTGAGAGTTAAGATATATAAAGAATTCCTTATTTAGCGGCTGTATGAGAATTACAGAATTGAATCCCAATCAAATAGTTACTTTAAATGATTATCCTGTACATAGTAATAAGGTCTTAAGTGAATATTTCAGCGAATGTAAACTGGGAAGAGCTGTACCTCTTGTACCGGCCATAAGCAAAGACATGGTAGAAAAGTATCTTGAGGAAAGATTGCGTAAAAAATTTGAAGGGTTTAGAGAGAAAAATCCAGAAGCCGAGTATTTCATGTTAGATGGTAGTCACAGAACAACCGCATTAACACTTGCTGGCCGAAAGATCGCAGTAATAATATATGAAAAAACTAAAGATATTATCAAAGCAAGAGAGTTAGTTACAACTGGGCAAATTCTCGAGAATGGAACACTCGATTATACATTAGAAGAAAACTGCAAAGTATTGAACAAACACTTTAAAGAAAAACCTTACTTCCAAACCGTAGAAGATAAAACAAGAAAAATGATTAGAGAAAGAGTTATATCTGAAGATATGATTAATTAATATAAATTGAAATGATTTTGCTTATTAAACTTAAGGTTCGGCAGATAAAGAAGAATTTTTCTAACTGATTCTTCTAATGGTTTAGTAACATCAATAACTGCCCCATAATCAAATTCGGTTACTTTTTTGTATACCGCTCTCGCAGCATCTTTTCCGTGAATTTTTCTTCGTTTAGAATCTCGTTCAATACAAACATCTAAAGGAGCTTTTAGGGTAAATACGTAGTGAGGAAAATCTAGTCTCTCAATTAAATCATCAATCTGTGATTTCCAGTAAAAATTCCCATCAAAAACAACCGGAGTGCCTTTATTCAAGAATCTTGCTGCCTTTGGAGCAATTATTTCATTTGCTTTTTTGAAGCTTTTTTGTGAAATATATCCTGCTTCTTTATCTTTTGTCAAGTCATGCTCGTCTAAAATTCTATCAATAGCAACATATTTTGCTTTAAGCGTTTTTGCAATTCTTTCAGCAAGAGTAGATTTCCCACAGCCTAAGGGTCCGCGAATTATGACGTAGTAGCTCATCGAACTAATCTTAACCTAAATCTTTATAAACTATTTCTAACAAAAACATAATGTGCCATCGTCGCATAATCCGGTACTTGGCGCAAGCCAGGGTTTGCACAAGCGGGACATTGCGCTGGTCTTGAATAACCTTTTTAGAAAAGGTTAATCAAAACTGTCTATGTTCGCTAAGGCTGCATTGCAGTGATGAGAAACTAAAGAGAACCAGTCCCTTTGGGATTGCCGGTTCAAATCCGGCCGATGGCGCTTTTTTCTTCAATAAATTTTAAATAACCTCTTCGTAATCTCATAGCAATGCCAACGTCGCTTAATCCGGTATAGCGTCGGTCTCGAAAACCGATTCCGCAAGGAAATCCCGGTTCAAATCCGGGCGCTGGCGTTTCACAAGCAAAAGCATTTAAATCCTTTCTTCTTCCTTCATTTATCGAGGTGAACAAATGGCATATGAAGCATTGTTTTTAGTAGGAAGATTGATTGCAGGGAGTTATTATGTGATGAGTGGAGCGAATCATTTTCTACATTTGGAAATGATGACCGGATACGCAAAATCTAAGAATGTTCCTTTAGCAAAATGGGCAGTATTATTTTCTGGATTGCTGTTGCTGCTGGGCGGGGTAAGCGTGTTAACCGGCGTATATCCGCAAGTAGGAGTGTTGTGCATAGCTGCATTTTTCTTAGGAGTGACTTTCAAGATGCACAATTATTGGGCCCTGCCCAAAGAAGAGCAGATGGTGCAGAAGATAAACTTCATGAAAAACCTGGCTTTGCTGGGGTCTGCATTAATGTGGCTGGCAGTGCAAACTCCCTGGCCGTTTAGTTTGATGTGAATTTTTATTTTCTTGTTTTTATTTGATTAATTCTTTTTCTATAATTGAAACCCGCTTTCTTCCACCAACTTCCTCTGCCAATTCCGCAAACTATCAAATTGTCCTGACAATACTATCTTTATCATCTGCTCTTTGTTCATGATCAAATGCCCCTTCATCCCAGTCTTATGCGCCAACTTCTGCTGTAATTCACCTAATTTTTCCAACTGTTCTTTCTGCAGCTGGGTCAAACGTTTCTTTTCCGGCGTTGGAATAAAATAATGTTCCTTCTTCCCTTGCTCTACTGCTTTATAGAATAAACCTGCTTGGCTGCGCACAATAGGATGTACTCCCTTAACCTTCTCCCATTGCGGGGGTTGTAAGGAAAACTGCTTCAGATGTTCGTTACGGACCACAAAATGTACTGGACGATTCACCTTTTTTGCCAGCTGTTCTCGAAGAAGGAATAGTTCCCTGAAAATTCCCAATTGCTCCGGAGTAAAGGTTCGCACTCCACGAACATCCAAAAATGTCTGAGTTTTGTAGGTAAAATCTGCCTCCTCTAATGCTGCTAATTCCTCTTCCACCCAGCTTAGCCTTTCCTTATGGCGCAATTCTTTGATCAGAAGATCGCGTAAGGGAATCAAATGAGTGGCATCTTTCGCTGCATATGCCAGCATTTCTGTATTCAAGGGTCTTTTAGTCCAGTCTGCCATCTGGTATTTGCTCTCTTTTTCCACGCCGAAATATTCCTTCAACAGATCTCCCAAGCCGAGATACTCTTTTCCCAAAAATAAAGCCGCTATTTGGGTATCAAAAACATTTCGTGGATGGCAAGAGAATTGATCTTGTAAAATACGAAAATCAAAACTGACATCGTGAAAGATTTTCTGGATCGCAGGATTCTCAAGAACCACTATTAATGGTTTTATGTCTCCTAACTTGAGCACATCGATGATCCAATTCTTGTTCTTAGTAGAAATCTGGATCAATGAAATATAAGCCCCATAATGATGGAGATTGTTTTCGCATTCCAAATCTACAGCCAGTTCTGCCGCTTGTTTCCATTCCGCGACTGCTTCTAAAAGGGCTTTGCTGGTGTCAACATAGGTAAAAGAAACCATTTTTTTCATAAATACGTTAAAAAATATATAAATCTACTTGTCTAAATTCTTTAACACTAAAAAAGCCAGAAAGCCATTGGCCTTAGCCAATGGATGTCCACAGAAAAACAACGATTTTTCTGGGACGCAAGAAATAAAGAAGCACCCTTTATTTCTTGCGCTGAAATCAAGTAGTTTCCTGATTTCATGCGCTGGAAAAGTCGTTGCTTTTCCACGCGAAT
>CAYIEF010000076.1:0-4039 GCA_964362365.1 uncultured Methanosarcinales archaeon
TCCATGATGCGAGAAAGAAGAATTAGTTATTTAAATGTTGTTGCAAAAGGTTTTTATAGTTTATAGCAACTGGAGTAAGAATGATGCTAATTTAATTCGCGCTAATTCTTCGATATTTTTTAGATATTTCATCGCAGATCGGCAAAACATTTAAATATAATTGATTATATATTGACTATAGATAACATATAATGGCAACTACAACGATACTCTTGGAGAAATCAGTGGTTAATTCCCTTAAACAAGCACGCGAGTATCCCCGGCAGACCTACAATGAGTTAATAAAAAGAATGCTTCCAGTGTTTAAAAACATGAAACAGAAGAACCAATATGATGAATTTTTACATAAAATTCAACAGGCGAAGATGAAGGAATTATGGGACAACAAAGAAGATGATGCCTGGGAACATGCTTAAAGCAGGCGATGTTGTTCTTGCAAAGATACAGTTTACCGATACTTTTGAAGTGAAAGTCAGACCGGCGTTAGTTTTATTTGAAGAGTTTGATAATGTTGTTGTGGCCGGTATTACCAGCAATACAGCGATGAAGGGAATTCCTCTGGCCAAGAAAGAAGGAGCAGTTAAAGATAGCGTAATAAAATTAAATTACCTCTTTACTATTTCTAAATTAATGATTGAAAAGCCACTGTTTTCGTTGTCAAAGGAAAAGAAAAAAGTAGTTTTTGATGCCTTGGTGGTAAAGTTAAATAGTTTAAATGAAAAGAGCAGAAATCCCCACTATTCATAGTGTGGGATGAATCCTGCGATTGATTTCGCTACTTTTCATTTTAGAAAATCCGTCTCGGAAAAGCGGCGTAAATCCCTGCCCTTTAGGGTGGGGATAGCTGCTTTTCAGGATTTTCTTTAAATGCATGATGATTTTTGCCACGATACATTTTTATATATTCACCAGAAATAAATGGCATGACTAATCTGCTAAAAGAAATAGGAAGAAGAGCAACACTTGTGGATCTAGTTCAAGACGTTGAAGAAATAAATAAGTTTCTTGAACCATTAGATGAAGGCAGAATGAAGACCAGTTATAAACTGCGCGGCTATTTTCGGACTGCTACAAGGGGCGCTCTCCGTGCAGGTGGTTATAGTGCTCTTATTTATGGAATTCAGCAAGCCCAAGAAACCCAAAACAATATGCATATCGGGTGGGGGATAGCCATGTGTGTATTCACCTTTATTATGGATTATTACGGGCTTGAACGCCTGGTTCCTGCTTATTGGAAGGAAGACGACCCTCGATAAATGGTAAAAGTCATCAAAGAAATAGCAGAAAGAATTGCTCTTGTAGACCTACTGAGAGAAGCCAGAGAAGCAGATGCTTTTATCAACACCTTGGAGGAGGAAAAAAAATTTCAATTTAATATAAGGTATCTTACAAGGACTGCTTCGAGAGCGATGCTACGTGCAGCCGGAGACATAAGCGCAGCTGTTGGTGTATATGCAGTATCGGTAGATTCAGAGCATCTCTCCAAGTATCTTACTGCTGGCTTTGCAGGAATGTTGTTTGCCTATACTTTTGATTATGTAGTGTTCGACCGCTGGAGGCCAACTTTTAAAAAAGATGACTCTCAATCTCAATAACTGGATTAATCCCGAATATTTCTCAGAAGAAAAGATTAAGAAACTTCACGCCAATTTTTCCGATAACCAACCTTTCCCTCACCTAGAAATCCCCAACTTCTTCCAACAGGAAAAAATTATTGAACTTCTTCAAGCTCTCAGCAAACAGGAATTCTCCCTAAAGCAGTCTGATTTGTTTCAGTTTTCGCAGACCCAGGATTTGTTGTATTGTGGCAACCCAGTTTTGAAAGAGTTTGCTAATTTGCTTTCCTCTCCGGAATTTATTGACTTTATGCAAAAAATCACCAAACTAAAGCTCAAGGGAAAGATTGATTTGTTTGGCTCCATTTACCAAGATGCCGATTTCCTGCTCCCCCACGATGACCAAATTCCTGGAAGAAAGATTGCTTTTATGTTGTATCTGAACGATTTGGAGGAAAATGATGGAGGTGCATTAGCGTTCTATGAGTCAAAAAATAAAACTCCTACTAAAGTGATGAAGAGATTTATTCCTAAATCCGGCTCACTGGTCTTTTTTGAAGTTTCAGCAGTTTCTATTCATATGGTGGAGGAGGTTCTCACTGATACACAGCGTATAACTTTAAGCGGGTGGTTTTATGGATGAGGTGAATTCAGCATACCTGAAAGAAAAAAATAAACAGAAAATAAGAAAATCATTTCTGCACGGAGAGTTTCCCGCAGTAATACTCAAGGACTTTTTTAGCAAGGAATTTTATGTTGAATGGCAGAAAAAAGCATCTTCCTTGAATTTTAAAAGAGATGCCGTCATTCTCCATCACTCTTACGCATTATCTAATATAAAATTAGCTTCACCAGAACTCTTAAATTTTCTTTCCTTCGTTACCAAAAAGAAGATTGATGAGCTTAATTTCACTGCTTGCCTCTTGGCCTGGAAGGATTATCAGATTCTCAATGACAAATATCTGGAAAAAACGGGGGTTGATGTTATTATTGACTTGACAGATGAGTGGAATGCTGAATGGGGTGGTGCGGTTACGTTTACGGATGGAAAAGGCACAGTATATCCTATTTCTGCGGAAGGGAATGCTCTTGTTATTGTAGAGCGAAAGAAAGGTTTGCAGAAGTATATCCAATACCTTAATCATTATGGGAAGGACAGGAAAAGGATATTTTTAATTGGAAGTATATAGAAACAATGGCAAATATTCTTAAATTACTCTTAAAAATCAATATTCATGGATGAACCTAATTTAGAAGAACGATTATCAGAACCTACACAAAAACAAGCTACTAAGTTAAGCTTAGTTGATCACTTGAAATATTTTGTGGTAGATGGAACTTCGAATGCTGCAATATATGTACTACCCATGACCTTGACAGAATTTATGTCCGGGATGGAGCCTGAAGAAGTTGGAAAATCACGAGGCATGGGGGCAGTAACTACTTTTTTTTTAGGATACGCATACAATTCTTTAGTACGAAAAAGATTTGCTAACACTCTTGGCGATATACGGGGTCCTCGGTCAAAGATAAAGGTTTTTGATGTTATAGCAGGGATGGTAACCACAGCGGCGCCTTATATCCCGATGTTGTACTATGCTGGAGCTGATGCGAAAGAAATGATGATAGCGGTGCTAACTGGTTCGGTGGCGGGCGTGGCTGTAGGGTGGAAATATGATTCTCTTGTAAATAAATGGAGAAAGTACTGGGGCTTGCAACCAGTTTTGAACAAGTAAAAATGCCTTGAGAGTGTTTGGAGAAGGTGAATTTTTGGAATAAGAGATTTTTCACCACTAAATATATAAAATCAAAAATCCTTCTTAAGAAAAAGGTGAATAGATGGCAGAATTAGCTCTGATAGGAAATTTTCTTCTAGCCCTAGCGTTAGGAGCATTAATTGGGTTAGAACGGGAGTATGCTAGATATAAAAAACATGCCCATGATTATGCAGGGATCAGGACCTTTCCTTTGATTGCCTTGTTTGGAGCACTTTCTGCCTTTTTTGGAGAAATACTAAATCCCTGGATATTAATCATGGGCATCTTGTTGATGGGAACGCTTATCATTATTTCTTATTTTGTCTTGTCTAGAAAGAAATATCATGGTGCTACCTCAGAAGTAGCTGGATTTTTGACTTTTTTTCTAGGTATTCTTGCTTATTTTGGCGAAATACAGTTAGCAGTGCTGCTTACAGTTATCATCACGATCATACTCTATTCCCGTACCATGCTGCACCAGTTTGCCCACCATTTAAAGAAGGAAGAGATGAAAAGCGCGCTGGTCTTTGCCGTGATTGCTTTCGTCGTTTTGCCTTTTCTTCCCAATAAGGGATATGGACCTTATGAGTTATTTAATCCATTTCTAACTTGGTTGATGGTAGTCTTGATTTCAGGAATCAGTTTTGTGGGTTATATTTTGATGAAATGGTTTGGTGAGAAGGGAATAGAATTTACTGGTCTTCTTGGTGGTTTGGCTAGCAGCAC
>CAYIEF010000077.1:0-3924 GCA_964362365.1 uncultured Methanosarcinales archaeon
ATTATCTCTTCAGATGAAGAAAAGAAAGAATTCTTAGAAAAACAACCAATCATCAGGAAAATAAGCAATGAGATCAAAACAAAGGATATAGTCCTCCTCTTCGGCAGTTATGCCAAGGGCAAGGAAACAGAAAAAAGCGATATAGATCTCCTGATTATCAACAAAGATGGAAAAAAATCTATCTCCCTCTCAAAACATGAATTGTTATACCAAAAGAAGATTAATCCTATATTCTTGACCAGAAAAGAATTTAAAAAGATGCTCAAAGACAGAGAAGAAAATGTTGGAAAACAAGCCTTACGCAACCACATTATACTTACCAATCCAGAAGGATTCTGGGGAAATGTCTTAGATGCTATTTGACAGGAAAATCTATGCTGAGCTTTTTACCAGCTGCGTGACTGAGAAGAGAATCAAGAAATCAACAGAAACTTTTAAGATTTCCTTATTTCTGCAGAAGGCTGAAAATAGTCTGCTGATAGCGAAATTTGTAAAAGAGATTAAGCCGACCAAAGACCAGCCTAAGAAACTGCATTGGGATTATTTGGCGATTACTATCTCTTATTATTCCATGCTTTATGCAGCCAAAGCAGCCATTCTATCTAAAGGATACGAAGCATCCGATCATGACGCAGTGCAGATAGCGTTAGGACATCTCTTAGTCCCAGATGAGCTGGAAAAAGAAGATTTGGAAATCCTCAAGCAATCACATAAAATCTTTGAAGAGGAGTATGTCCACTATTTTTAAGATGCGAAGAAAGAAAGCCATATTGCGCGATATTCTGCCATCAAGACTTATACGGAAAGGAGATTAGAAGAAGTCTTCAAGAACGCTAGAGAGTTTGTGGCTAAGATAAACTTGATGATGGATGAAGGATAGAAATCCCTATAAATTTCAATAATTTCTTACTCAAAAACAAAATCACCAGAATCCATTATGGGACTCGGACTAATTGAGCACTGCTCGGCCGGCGCACTTTTATGATTATGAATGAAAACCAATCCCAACAAGAAGTTGACATCGGCGATTTAGTATTCTTTGAAAATGGGGAATGTACTACCGTCGGCTTTGTGATGAGAATTGAAGAAAGGTACGTTCTTCTTTCAAACCGCGAAACCAGAAAGGACAACGGATCTCTTCGTAAACCAGGATTTTTTGGTTCTTTGCCCGATGAAAAACAATGGAAGGAGGAATACAAATATTGGGAGAATTATGAAATCATTAAGAAAACTCCCTACCTCAAAGAGGTAGTATTTGCCTACAGGGAATAACTACAAATCCATCCTAAACTCATTCCCATGATTCTTAAATCCTAATTTCTCATACAACTTATGCGCGCGTTCATTGCTAAACCGGCTGGTGCATATCAGCTTGTAACATCCTCGCTTCCTTGCTTCTTGAATGATGGCTGTTGTTATTTTTTCTCCATATCCTTTTCCCCGGAATGCTTCTTCTACAAAGACGTCTTCCATCAACCCAAAAGGTTCTTGATGTAAATCGTTAGTAAGAAGGTACAGAAAGCCCCTAGCCATCTGTTGGCCGTTTTCTTCCAGGATTATTTTCACACCTGAAGCAGAGATGGTTTGTGTTTTTATTTGCATTAGAAGCCAAACAGGTACATTTATTTAAAAGACTTAGGAAATAAAAATTAATCTCCTTCCGCCAAATAACCCTTGTAAGGATGTTTCTTAGCTTGCATGTCAAAGTATTTTTTCATCTGAGCATGCAGATTCCAGACCCGGTAATATAGTTGGTCAAAGTACACTGTTTCGATAGGATTCATGTGCGGCAATTTGTAATACCATTTACCTAATAGTTGAGCAAACTTGCTTCCGCCAAATTTCTTCTGCCAATCATGCTCGATAGTGCTGTTGATGATAATATACAATCTTGCCTTCATCAGCGGATTTTTACGACCTTCTGATGCTACATCCTTCACTTCCCACATATGGATGGTAAACAGGATATCGTACTTGACGAATTCAGTCACATTGGTAGTAAGCTGCCAGGCAATTTCCTGTTCCGCTCCTTCCGTGCCAGGAACTTTATGCTTGAAAGTAGGTTCGTGCCACATATAGCCGTTTCGTTTAGCCCATTCCTGCACTTCAGCATACAGGACATCAAAATCAAATACACCGTTGTAGCGCAAGGTAATTTGCGGCAGAGGAACTTTCATAGCTTAGAAAGAGTCTTGGAAGATATATAAAGATTTCTGAGAGAGAAAGAGAAAATTATTTTTGTTTTGGTGCTGGTTCTACCTTCATGACTACATAACCCAAATTGATAGTTCTTTGTTCTCCTGAGAAAACCAGCTCGTCTTCAATAGGAAGCACACCGCTTTCATTAATTGCTCTTTCTAAATTATCATAGAATTTTTGAGCAGACCTATCCCATTCTTCCGGTGTCGCATTCGAAGGCGGAATCGGCGCTTTTACTCCAACATTAAAAAAATAACCATCGCTCATAGGCCTCCATGCATCTGAAAAACTAATTCCATCAAAAATATGAAAATAAACCTCAGCATGCCTTCCCGCAATAAAACCGCCATCAGGACACCCGCTGCATATATCATCAAAATCTCTTCTAGAAAGAACTATTTCATAAAGCCTTTCTCCATCATAACTAGATTTCGTTATGTTCATATTTTGGCAAAACCTCTTCAAAATCCTTACTCAAAATACTTTCCCACACTTTTCTCAAAATACACACTAAACGTTTCATCCTTCACTTTAAATTCTCCAGTATGCTTGTACTTCCTCTGAGGTTCAGATAAAACAATGTCAAACACATGCGCGCCTACTTTCAACTGCATCTCATTTTTCAACGGCAACAACATCTTCCGCATTCCTGGAGAAGTTTTCAAATACAATGTTACCTTATCCGTCTTCTGCATGCCTGCCTGTTTACGCAGCTCCTGAATATTTCTAGCCGCTTCTCTGGCAAATCCTTCTGCTTCCAATTCCTCAGTGCGTTCAGTATTTACCAACACCGTAACCTCCTTGAACTCTGATAATTGATAATTATGTGGTGCTTCACGTTCTAAGACCAGCATATCCTTAGTAATCTCCACCGCCTGCCCGTCAATAGTAAAAGCATATTTTCCTTCTTTCTGCAGATGCTTGACAATAGCCTGTGGACTGTCTAATGCTAATTTAGCGATGATCTGCGGGGATAATTTCCCATAAGCAGGTCCGATCTTGGCATAATCCGGTTTTACCTTATACTGCAATTCTACATTCTGAGATCCTGCTGTGACTGCCTTGGCATTCAGCTGTGAACACAAAACATCCTGTAATCTTGAAACCACGCCTTTCACAGAGGGATTTTCACTGATCACTTCAACTTCCTGCACCGGCCAGCGCACACCTAACTTTGCTTTTTCCCGGGCATGTAAGCCTGCTTGAATAATGCCTTGCGCTAAAGATACTTGCTCTTCTAATTTTTTGTTTATTTTCTTGGCATCTGCTTTCGGCCAGGAGTAATGCATGACACTTTCTTCTTTCAATGCAAATTCATCTTTCAGGTTCAAGTACATAGCTTCGCAGATGAATGGCGCAACAATGCTGAACATCTTTATCGATTCCAGCAGCACTTGCCCGATAGCGTAGACGCAAGCTTCTTTCTCTTCGTCAGTTCCGGTTGAACTTTTTTCCCGCACCATCTGGATATAGGTTCTTGATAACTCCAAAAACAATTCTTCCAAAGGAGCGATGGTTTCATCTAAATGGTATTCATCTAAGAGCTTGGCAACATCTTTAATCACGGAATGAAGGCGTGAGAAGATATATTTTTCTTCCAGCGCAAAATTCTTTTCTACTGCTGAAGCTTTGAGCGTGAAAGGATTATTTTTTGTTTCTGCAGCAAGGGCGATCAAAAATTTATGAGTGTTCCATAACACTAAGAGGCTGCGCACTTTGGCTTTG
>CAYIEF010000078.1:0-3851 GCA_964362365.1 uncultured Methanosarcinales archaeon
GTCACTTGCACATATCTCTTGCTCTTAGGAATTAGTTCTCTTGTTTTAGTGTCCATGAAATACTCGTCCCGCCAAGTGTCAGGGTGGATTATGGTAACGTCTCCCATTTCTTCGATATAGCGTTTATGGACATGCCCCAGCACGTAAATCTTGTTGCGGTGAAGTTTTGCTTTCCTTTTTTTCTTAAATACATCCACTATTTCGTCAACTTCCCAATGAACATTTTTGAGTCTTCGATAAAATTCCCTCAGCAGTTCTCGCGGGAAGGTATAAGTCGGATCAGAGTAATATCGGATGGGGTAATAAACCAAACTCTTCAGGAAATATTCTATTACTCTTCTGTTGATAACTTTCATCACCGCTTTATGATGGGAAAATATAGCCAGTTTAGGCGAAATTCGTTCCAAAAACGGGTATTCTTCCTTGAGGGTCATAAATCTGCTGATTAATCCAAAAGCAACCCAGGGAATGTTAAGGATTTTCTGTCCTTTGTAATTTAAGAAGAGATGCTCTTCGTTGACTTTATTCAGGAAATCGTATTGGTGGCCATGCTCAGCATGCACGCCGCAGTGGTTGTAATAAAAGGAGAAAGTGATGTTGTCTGAACTTTCCAGGATGGTTTTAATATTTTCCTGCACTTCCGCATGCACCAAGTCAGGATCATGATTGCCGATGATGAAAAAGATCCGGTTCTTCTTTTCTTGTGCAAATCGTTTCAGGGCTTCAAAGACTGCGGTGTGCGCTTGATAGATTAAGCGTAATTTAGCCAAGGAAATTTCGCTGGTGATGTGTCGGGGGTAGGATACAGCATTGTTTATGATGTAGGGGCATTTCAGGAAGTCGAAGGTATCGCCATTGAGAACTAAATCAACTGGATGATTTTTATTGCAGTGAGAATAAATCACTTCAGAGAGAGCTTTATCGCTGATGAAATCGTCAGTCAAAGTCCCGCCGCCCATTTCAATGTCGCTGAGGATGATGATTTCTTTGATCATGGTCATTTTCCTTTCACGAGTTCATCAATCCAGTCCCATTTAAATTCCTGGGCAGTTTGATAGCGGTCTTTCGGGCATTTAGCAAGGCCTTTCTTTAGGATCAAGTTTTGTCGGGCGGTTATGTAGGGATTGTTAGTTATATCAGGAATATCTTCCTGTATCTGCCGTTGTATAACTTTAAGGAACTTCTCACCAGCGACGGGAACGATAGGGTAATCTCCAGCTAAAAGACGATAAAGGATTACCACGGCACTATAGATATCACTACGCGGATCATATTTCTCCCCCAAGCAAACTTCTGGAGCCATGTATCTGGGCGTACCGATGATGTTTCTCCCTTCATCATCATCTTGACCTGGGAGATCTTTCTGAGCGGCAAATTCTAAATCACCTAACTTAAAATTTAAATCCGTGTACGACTCTAAAATTGTAGCGGTTATTTTTTCTAATGCTGGATTAGTAATATCTACAAATACATTCCTGCTCTTTACATCCCTATGGATGATGTTAAGATGATCATGTAAAATCTGCAAAGCATCAAAGAGATCAACAGTAAGAACCCAAGTTTGGCTTGGCTTGAGGATACCACCTACTTTGTCCGGCAAAGTGTATAAATCTCCACCACGCAGGTAAGGAGCAATCATGGTTTTTACTTCGTCAAGAAACCTATACGCAAGTAAAAAATTATCCTTATCACTGTCGCTATTAATTATACGATGTTGATTTTCTTTTTCTCTATCAAAGTCTTCTTGATTTTTGAACAGTTTGTTAACTACCACACGCCCAGTTTCCTCTTCACGAGCTTTGTAAACAATAGTTCTTTTAGAGCGGTGTAGTTCCCTTTCATACGTATAACCGGGAATCGCAATAAGTTCAGGCGGATCAGATCGACTATTCCTGCTTGAGACAGAAGGCCTATCTCTTTCATCCGGCCGAATTGAGCCAGGAGGAATTCTGGTGGGAACAGAAGCTCCCGCTGCTGAAGAATCCCTTACTTTCTTGTTATCATTTTTTTCTGTAGTCATGGTAATTTTTCCACCATCTTTTCTTCGAGAAACTTCTCCAATGCGCATTCCACTAGATGCGATTTATTGCGGTAGCTGTTGCTAATCCTAAGCTTCTCTCTAAGCCTAGCCATGGTTTCCTCTTTCAGTGAAAAGCTGACGGTTTGTCTCATATTATTTTTGTATCCTCATTTTTTGCGGCGCCTCACGGCGCGACAAAACGTACCCCACGGGCGGCGCCGCAGCCACCAAGATTGCCGCTACCATTAAGGCTCAAGTTAATACTATAACAGCCAAACCAAGCCGCCTGTGTCTCGTTGCTTGGAGATATCAAAGCATATGCAGTCTTGCCAAAGTATTTGCCAACTTCTACTAAAACTTCCGGATCAGGCAACCCTGAATACTGCCGCACAAATCTGGATACTAATTCATCCTTTAATCCATCTTCCAAATTCATGCTCTGCAATTGTAAATCACTTAGAATTCTTCTCTTCTTAGTTTTCTCAAACGGCAGCACTATTTTCTGATACTGATGATTGACATTGTCCGTTCCTCCAAGTGAAGGAAAGTCTGCATCTTGAGGATAGGAAATAATAGCTGCTTTCCCATAATCAACGAGCGTATTGAGTACATGCAAACCATTGCCATTTCCATGGTTTCTATACTGCACCAGTACTTTCTCGGCCTCAGCATTTTCTTTATTCAGAAAACAGGCCGCAACTATCGCGCAAGTCAATTGAGACGGAGGCAGAACATATCCTTCCTGTTCGCAATGCCTAATTGCCTGATACGGAGTAAAAAACATTATTTCTCCTTTTTCATTTCTAAACTCATCCTTCATCACCCACACCTGAGGATGCGACTCAATACCATTCCCTTCAGCATCAACAGAGGAGATTTCTTCTATCAGAAGATGCTTTTCATCGTAATCATGCACACGAGGTGTTCCATCATAGCGCACTACATCTTCTCTACGTGTGCAGACATCGGTAAGAAGATCAGCTAAACTTTCTCCTCTCCTTCTATAACCATAACCAGAGCCTTTTTTCCAGTTTGCCAGCGCAGCAACCCATTCTGCTTCTTTCTGACATCTTCGTGCGATCGCTAGCGCAGTCGTTTCTTCAGGAATGCCCGCTAACGCATTGATCATAAAAATGTCCTCGGCTTGTTTCTTGTCGTATTCGGTCATAATTGTCTCATATTTCCTATTAAAACCTAATAGTACTTTATAAATCTTACCTTTTTTACCTCTTGGGAGTGGTAAAACTTAAAAATAGGGATGGGGGCTAAAAATCTTATGAGCAAACTAATTATTCAGGAACTGAATCCAAGGGAAAGAACAGGAATTTATGTAGGTTGGGACAGCTACAAAGTTGCAGAAAAAGATGCTTTGTGGACGGACGGCATTGCTTCTTGCATATCTATCACTCTCTATGACCCGTTAAGCAAACGAGGAGCCTTAGCTCACATCAGTGCAGCATATTTCCCCGAGATTCCAAAATTCCTCTATCCTGAAAATGTCATCAATACGTTAACTAAAGAACTTCATCCTTATCAGGGACAACTGGAAGCAACACTAGCGGGCGAAGCATTTAGACTTACAAAATGGGCTTCTTCTCTTATTAGAAAGAAACTCCAAGATAGTAAAATCCTCCTGGTTGGCGAAGATTTGGGAAATGTTACCATAGGAAGAGAAGTTCACTTTGACTGCAACACCGGTGAGGTTACTGTTTACAGGTATCAATAGCTTCTTCCAAAATAAAACCAAGAACTGGCCTTCTCTTTGCAGGCAAAACATGGTTGATCTTTTTTCATCTTCGGCTGCTCAAAGGGAGAATTAAATGTTTTGAGG
>CAYIEF010000079.1:0-3784 GCA_964362365.1 uncultured Methanosarcinales archaeon
CTTCTGGTTCATTCCAATCCTTCCGCAGCAGCTATCGGCACAAAAAAACCAAAATTATTGGAGATTGCTCTCGGCGGCAGCAAGGAAGAAAAATTAGCGTATGCTAAACAGATGCTGGGCAAAAATATCAATGTTGAAGATGTATTTGGGCCAGGAAATTCCTTAGATATTCATGGTATCACTAAAGCAAAAGGATTTCAGGGAACGGTTAAGCGCTTCGGCGTCCCTATCCGGCAGCACAAAGCTGAAAAGACGAAGAGAGGTATTGGTACGCTCGGCCCATGGCATCCTAACCGAGTACGCTACAGCGTTGCTCAATCTGGTAAGATGGGTTTCCACTTAAGAACTGAATATAATAAACAATTGCTTAAAGTCGGTAAAAACGGCGCAGAAGTGTCGCCTGCCGGCGGCATCACTAAATATGGCTTAGTTAAAAATAATTATCTTTTAGTTCGAGGTTCAGTATCCGGAGTTAAAAAAAGACCGGTAGTCATGACCAAATCAATCAGGCCTGACTATTCCATGACTAAGGAAGCGCCACAAATAAAATATGTATCGGTGAAAGCATAACATGAAACTTCCAATCGTCAATAGTGGAAATAAGAAAACTGGGGACATGAATATGCCTAGCCAGTTCAAGGAAGAATTCCGTCCAGACTTAATTAAACGCGCAGTTCATTCTCTTTGGAGCAAAGCGCGGCAAGCGTACGGCACAGATCCTTTAGCAGGTTTGCGGCATTCTTCAAAATTAAGTAAACGACGTCGAAAGTACCGCGGGTGTTATGGTTTTGGTATCAGCAGAATCAACAGGAAGATCCTTTCCCGCCGAGGAACCAGATTCAACTGGGTAGGAGCGTTTTCTCCTCAAGCAGTAGGCGGCCGGCGTTCACATCCTCCTAAAGCATGGAAGGTTCTGGAAAGAAAAATCAACAAAAAAGAAAATCAAAAGGCGATCCGCTCTGCCATGGCTGCGACTTTATTGAAAGAAGTAGTAGCAGGACGAGGGCATAAGTTGCCGGCTGAATATCCATTTGTGGTCAACAGCGCCGCAGAATCACTATCTAAGACGAGAGAGGTAGAACAGTTATTAATTGGCTTAGGCTTTGCAGACGAATTAGAACGATCAGCTCATAAAAAAGTTCGCGCGGGTATGGGAACCATGCGCGGAAGAAAATACCGGCACAAGAAAGGAGTATTAATTGTGGCAAGCGCTGATTGTCCGTTGTTAAAAGCAGCAAAGAACGTTCCAGGTGTAGATGCGGTTGAAGTCAAGGCCTTGAATGCAGAACTGCTTGCTCCCGGCGCAGATGCAGGGCGAGTAACTTTATGGACGGAAAAAGCAGTGCAGAAAGTAGCTGATGAGAAATTGTTTATGTGAGAAAAATGGAAACTGCAACCCGATATGTGCATGATGGCCGTGAACCAGTGAGAACTTCGACCTACGCAAAGGGAGTTGCACAACTGCGGGAAGCAGGGCAGGAACGACCGTTTACCTTCAGAGAAAATATTATGGCCAGAGTAGAAGCGTATGAACGCGGGGATAAGACATTATTCAATACGTGGCTCGATTCATGCACTGGGATTGTAACAAAAAGTGAGTCAACACTTTTCCAGCTTGTTTCTCCTTCACCTGAATTGATACACACTCCTTCTGGATTTAATGATTCATTTTTACCTATTGACTATGATGCTGTCCAAGGGATTGTATTAGATAGTAGTAAGGGAAAATATAATCAGCTGCTTGAAAATAGAGATATTTTGATTCATGGCGGTTGGCTGGCAGCAGTAGAAAAAGATAAAGCCCTTCTTAAGGTATATCGAGATATTATGTTCAAAGGTTTTAAGAGAGATAAGGCAATGGGATTTTATGTTAGACAGAATACAGAAGAAGATGAATTGCGGGCTTTGTTCGTGCATGATCTCAATAACTATTCCAATGCGAATGGCGACGGTAATCTTATCTACGACGGCTCTTTCCTCCGTGGTAGCCCCGTCGTCGTAAGCGCCGCAGGCGCGCGCGAGAAAAAACCAGGTTCAGCATATCGCAATCAGGCAATGACAGAAGAAGAAAGGTTGGATGAACGAGTTCGTGCAATATTGTCTCCGTACGAGCAGCTAAAATGTTCTGGGACAGTCAAACTATATGACAACATAACTGAAAATGCAGTTCGAGAACTTAAAGGATTATATAAACAAAAATAATGGCGAAAAAAACAACTCAAAAGGAAACTGAACAAGTGAAGGCCGAAGCAGTTCAAACAGCATTCGATCCATACGCAGTCATTAAAGCTCCCTTATCTACGGAGAAAAATATTCGCCAGATTGAGTCTGACAACAAGTTAGTGTTTGCAGTCTCTCCTTCTGCAACAAAAGCAGATGTGAAGAAAGCAGTTGAAGAGTTGTATAAAGTAAAAGTAGTCAAAGTTAACATTGATAATTCATTCACTGGCGTGAAGAAAGCATACGTGAAATTAAGTCCAGAAAATCTGGCATCTGATGTAAGCGCAGATTTAGGGTTGATATAAGATGAGAACTAAAACCGAGACAAGACAATTATATAGTGTAGCTGATCTAGATAGTCTTGTAGCTGGCGATAGAGTAGTTCTTGATCTTTTAGATTTTGATCCAATTGATGGTAATGTTGGAAATCTAGTTCCGTATGCTTATTGCAGACGTGTTGGTAAAAAAAGGATAGCATTTCTTCAAATAAATATGAGGGAAAGCGGGGAGGAAATAGATGAAATTTCAGCAAAAGTTAAGGATTTTTCTTTTGATCAAAACGGCGTATTGGTGTTAAATGTAGCTAGAATAAGTGTTGTTAATAGTTATGATTCTTCTTCACCCGAATATCAACAAAAATTAGCATTACTAAAACAAGCAGGTTTGTACAAATGACAATTGACGTATTTGAAGTAAAAGGAACAAAGGAAGTTAATGGAGATCAAGATTTAGATGCATTAGTAGTGGGCGATGTAGTCAAAGTATATTTTGGTCATAATTATGGTGAGCTGATGTCAAAATCTTTGGAGATGAAATATGTGAGTACAGAAGGCAGGAAAGTACTGTTTGACTACGATAATTCAAGAGGATCAAGAACCTTGGTATTGTCTAAGGATTTTGTATCGTATCGGGATGGAGTAATAGTACATCCTCAACAACAGGTAGTAGGTATAGAAAATAAATAGGTACATAAAATGGGTAAACGACTGATCCAACAACGACGGGGAAGAGGAACGCCGCGCTATCGCGCGCCTAGCCACCGCTATGAAGGAGCAGTCAAGCATTATGCAATGCAAACCTCTGGCATGGTTACTGATCTTATTCACTGCGCAGGCCACAGCGCGCCATTGATGGAAGTCGCTTATTTGACCGGCGAGCGAGGATTGTCCTTTGCTCCAGATGGAATCAGAGTAGGCGATGAAGTTGCAGTAGGAGGCGCAGAAGTAAAAGTGGGAAATGTTTTGCCTTTACGAGATATTCCCGAAGGTACATTGATTCACAATATTGAATTGCAGCCGCTGGACGGCGGAAAATTAGTCCGCGCCTCAGGTTCATCTGCGAGAGTCGTTTCAAAGACGGACGACGCAGTTCGTGTCTTATTGCCTTCAAAGAAAGAAAAGTTATTCCAGCCAGGCTGCAGAGCAGCGATCGGCGTATTAGCAGGAAGCGGAAGATTGGACAAGCCGTTCCTGAAAGCAGGATTCAAATATCATAAGATGCGGGCAAGAAACAAGTTATACCCGATCGTCTGCGGAGTATCTATGAACGCAGTAGACCATCCATT
>CAYIEF010000080.1:0-1362 GCA_964362365.1 uncultured Methanosarcinales archaeon
TCGATGTAACCATGCAGCTGAAAGAAGCCGGAAGCGGATGGACAAAACGATACCCGGAAACTGAAGAACTTTCGACATTAGAGGTGCTTCATCGTTCTGGCGGAGAAAGATTATGCGATCGGATTGAACCAATTTCCAAAGGGGCAGAAGTCATGGTTAAAGGGGTATATAATCATAATCAGGAATACTTCATAAGCAGAGTTACCCTTCAACTTTCACCGGAAGAAAAACAGATTTGGCCGCCGCAGGAGTTGATTCCTACAGTTGAATGAACTTTAAAATATTTCTTACGGTATATGCTCACTCCACCACAGCCTTAATCCTTCGTACACCAGCAGAACAAGCTTCTTCTTTAATAATCTTAAACTTACCCACTTCTTTGGTATTTTTCACGTGCGGTCCGCCGCAGAATTCCTTGGAATAATCGCCTATAAAATACACGGTAACTTTATCAGGATATTTCTGCCCGAATTCCATCTCTGAGCCGATCTTCACTGCTTGTTCTTTGGTCATCTCTTTGCAGGCCACAGGAAGCTGTTTCTTGATCACCTTATTCACTTCATCTTCTACTTTCTTGATCTCTTCTCGAGTCAATTTCCTATCAAAGCTGAAATCAAATCTCAATCTTTCTGGAGTGATGTTGCTTCCCCGTTGTTTAATTTTTGGATCAATAACCTTTCGCAGCGCTTCATTCAATAAATGAGTGGCAGTATGCAATCGCACTGTTTCTGCCGATAAGTCAGCTAAACCTCCTTTGAATTTCTGCTCCGCCCCTTTCCGCGATAATTCCTGATGCTTCTGGAATTCTGCCAAGAATCCTTCTACATCCACTTTTACTTTCTTTTCATCGGCTAACTCTTCCGTCATCTCTAAAGGAAACCCATAACTCTGGAATAACAAAAATGCACCCTTGCCGGAAATGTCTCCCTGCGAAGCCATTTTTTCAAATTCTTTTAATCCTTTTTCCAAGGTCTGGGCAAATTTCTGCTCTTCTTTTAGCAGTTCGGTAAAAACTCGTTCCTTGTTTTGCCGCAACTCAGCATAATAATCGCCGTACTCTTTTACCACCATTTCTGCCAGTGCTTTCAGTGATTCATTCATGCCGATTAGTTTGGCATAACGAACTGCCCTCCGAATTAATCTCCGCAAAACATACCCTCTGTCAACATTAGACGGAATTACTCCATTTTCATCGCCTAAAATAAATGTAGCAGAACGAAGATGATCTGCAACAATGCGCATTTCCCGCTGATGATCTTTGTATTTCTTGCCGCTTAACTGTTCCATCTTTTTGATGATCGGTTGAAATAAATCAGTTTCATAGGCGCTTTTCTTTCCATTTAATACGGCAAGCGTTCTTTC
>CAYIEF010000080.1:1462-3591 GCA_964362365.1 uncultured Methanosarcinales archaeon
CCAGTCCAGTAGAACATTTCTGTAGAAGGACCGCAGGGACCTGTTTCCCCGGCAATCCAGAAATTGTCTTTCCCCAGGAAAGCGATCCGTTCTGCAGGAACACCTAACGATTTCCATAATTCATATGATTCGGTATCTCGAGGAACAGTTTTATCTCCTTCGTAAACGGTAAACGCCAGCATCTTCAGCGGAATATTCAGCCATTTCTTGCCAGTCAGAAATTCAAAACTCCAACTGATAGCTTCTTTCTTGAAATAATCACCTAAGGACCAGTTACCTAACATCTGAAAGAAGGTATGATGAGTATTATCGCCAATATTTTCAAAATCAACTGTTCTGAGGCATTTCTGGATATTTACCAAACGCTTTCCTAACGGATGTGGCTGTCCTGAGAGATAGGGAACTAACGGCTGCATTCCTGCAGTATTGAATAAAACCGAGGGATCGTCTTTTGGCACTAAGGAAGCAGAAGGGATGATGACATGCCCTTTGCTTTTGAAAAATTCCAGATATTTGTCGCGAAGCTGGTTTGCATTCATAAGATGCTCAAGAATCGCTATAATTTATATATTTTTAGTTACCAACAAGTTTAAATAATCTCTTCATTTAAACTAAGTTATGGGAAGGACCATATATGTAAAAACTGATCGCTATAGATATCCTCTTCGAGCATATGAACCTAGCTGGGGCGAAATTGCGTTAGGTTTAGCGGTATATGGAACTATTGTTACCGCTCTAGCTTTTGGATTTGCCAAATTGGATGAATACGATCGAAAAGAGAAAATCCCCTCAATGCAGAAAAAGGTTTTTGTTCAAGAAAATACATTAGAAGATAAAGTAGAATAATTCTATGAAAATTAAAAGCTGATGCAGGAAGAAGAGTTTGCTTAATTTACGTATTTTAAGTAAATCGTATATACTCTATCAGCACCAGTCATATATGTTAAAACTATATTTTCCACTGCATGTCTCTAGAATCCTTATTCAAACCATTACAATGGGCTGATGAGCAAGTTCTTCGATACTACACCAAGAAAACGGAAGAATGGGAAGAGAAAGGACGAAGCAAGTATCCTTTAGCGCATATCTGCAATCTTACTGGAACAGCTGCCAATATGGCTTTCATGCTGCAAGGAGATCTGTATTTCGGTATAGGCGCAGGGTTCTTGGCTTTGCAGAGTGTAGATTTTGCCCGAAATTATGTAGGAACGATACGAACAAAAAAAAAGCCGATAGAAGAATGGATGTATCAGCTGGAGTTAAGGCCGATACCGGTAAGAATCAAAAAAAGAAAATAATTTAATACTTTGCCAGCTCTTCAAATAGCTTCTTGTCTTCTTTGAGGATAGCCTGAGCTGCCAATTGCATTAATTGTAAAGTTCGCTGTTGTTCTTGAGTTAATTTACTGTTTTTTGTGTCCATGATGTATGTCTAAAACCGTTTCATTTAAATATTTTTCTAAGTTCTCATGTGGCAGCTCGCTTAAATGAGATTTTACCCATTCTTTAATATCATTAAACGTCACAGGGCTGCCATATTTTGCCACCTCAATAATAAAGGGAGCAGCATCTTTATATTGTACTTTCAAATGAAAACCCATTAGATATAAAACTACTTTAGCGAAAGCATGAGCAGTTCTTTTATTGCCATCGTTAAAATGGTGTCTTCTCGCTAGATCTTCATACACAAAAGCAGCGACTGAAGCTGGATCATTCGTATGTCTATCCTGATATGAAAATATTTTGTAAATAGAATTGTATAAGCCGCCCTGATCTCGTACGCCTTTTGTTCCTCCGCTATTTTCAATAATCCTATCGTGAAAATCTAGGAGAGAAACAATTGTTTCGTTCAAAAATTCCTTATCTATCATCCCTTTTTGAATCATTCACAACAGAGAAAATCAGAACAATATAAATCTATAGGAAATCACTCTAATAACCGATAAAACAAAATGATTTCCTAATAAGCAAATAACTGTAGTACAGTTTTCGTAAAGTCAGCGAAGTGCGGGAAAGCGCCTTACCTCGCACTAAAGTGCGAGGCTTGAACAGGCGCTTTCTTAACCCCGCACTTTGTGACATAAAAGGAACAGAAAGCCATTCATCCCCGTATTCAAATACGGGGCTTTC
>CAYIEF010000081.1:0-3582 GCA_964362365.1 uncultured Methanosarcinales archaeon
GATCAATACAAAAACCATTAATTCTGCTTGGAAAGCCTGAGGTCCTGGGTTCAAAACAAGTGTCACGCCACTTGGGAGGCGGGGCGACTGCGCTCACAAGAAAACTGAAGAAATATCAGTTTTCTGTGCAGAAATGTGGTAGTTTCCGCATTTCTTGCATTGCATTCGCTTAGTCACTTAGAATAAATCGTGACAATTGCTGAAATTCCCGGTAGGGCCATTTTATACTTCTTATAAAAAATTTCAAGAACACTCTTCCTTTACATCTGCCAAAGTAGCGGTAAACTTCACACTCTTCACCGTGGGATGAGTAACTACGTCGCTGGTGTCGCCTTATGCAAAGTAAGAACTTGCTCGCCAACTACTTTTCCCGTGGTTTTCTTGATAATATTGACTGCTACTAATGGATCCTCTCCCTGGCAATAATCCGGCGTTTTCATCAATTTCCATTCTAATGCGCCAGCAGCAGTATAACTTCCTTGCCCTAAGGTTAAATCGTATGTTTCGCCATCACTGGTTTCTACTTTAACGCCACTCACGCTGCATTTATTCTCACAGTCAGTTTTATACAAACTTGCTAAAGCTTTACATTCCCTGTTGATGCATAACAATCCTTGTTCGCAGTTGGAATTGTATTCACAGCCGACCTTTTCTATTTCCACAACTGGTTCTGATGTTGCTTCTGGTTGTGGCTCTGGAAGAGTCTCCGTTACAGGAACTGTTTCAGTTTTTTGTAGCTGCGGTTGCTAACAACCAATGAGAAAGAATACAACCAGAATTACTAAAAGAGAAAATAAAATCACATTACGTCCTAAACCACGCCTCATAAAAGACATAAAAAAAGAAGAGATATATAAAATTATTTATTCATGGCGCTTTTCCTGTACAAGGAAAAGAAATTAGCGACGGTGTTAGCTAATCTATTGCGTACATCTGCTGACTCCAAAATCGCCTTTACCTCTTCATGATTAGTCGCATTAGTTCCATCTTTAGCGATTTTATTGGTTATGCAGGACATTCCTACGCACTTCATTCCTCTGTTTCGAGCAACAATCACTTCCGGTGCTGTAGACATGCCCACCGCATCTGCGCCCATCCCATCTCTGAACGCTAAACATTCTCCTTCTGTTTCGTAGGTTGGGCCGGTCACCGCTAAATATTTCCCCGTACGAACGGACTTATCCGCCATATTAGAACAAGCATCGAAAGCTGTTGTCTTCAATAACTCACACAAATTTTTATCATACGCGCCATTCATGGGCTGGAATCTCCACACCCGTTCACTATTATCAACACGGTTAAAGTCATGGTGTCTTCCCAGCAACGCATTAGGAATCATATTGATGTGGGAATCAATCACCATCATATTTCCAACATTATAATTCTGATTCAATCCGCCTGCTGCATTGGTGGCAAAATAATTTTTAACTCCCAATTCAGCTAGCACATGCACGGGAAAAACTACTTGCAGTATTCCCGCATTGAACGGCAAGTCGGCAACTTCATAATAATGTTTTCTTCCTTTTAAGGCAAGTACAGAAACACCCTCCAGTTCTCCAAAAATCATTCTGCCTTCATGTCCTTCTACTGTAGGCTCAGGAAAATTAGGGATGGCTTTATAGGCAAAATCTCCTTTCCATTTCATAGCATCAGCTAAATCGCCTAGGCCAGAACCAAGAACAAGACCAAATTCAGGTTTTAGGTGTTTAACTGCAGGTTTAAGATAAAGAGCAGCTTCTCTAACCTTAGATTCATACTTCTGCGAAAATTCATACAATTCATGTAATTTTTCCAGATTTTCTAAAGCCATTTCCTTCATCCTCCTATTAAAATAAGTTACAGTCCAGATCTTGCGAGACAGGTTTTACCATCATTCGATTAACCAGCTGGATTTTACAAGCTCAACCTCTTCTTTCGCATCTAGCTGCGAAAAGACGAACATAGTTTTAATTTAAATGATTATCTGTGATAGAAAAGATAATCCTCTCAGATCCGATTTTTACAATAACAAACTTTATTAATAATTTACATTTTGATTAACATCAAGCGGTAGTAGTATAGTGGTTAGTATACGGCCTTGCCATAATAATATGTAAAAAGGCTGTGACCCGAGTTCGAATCTCGGCTACCGCATTTTATTTCTTTTAGAAAATAACTAAATTAAAAAAAGTAAAAAAGAAAACAAAAAAAGTTAATTTCTTGCTAAGCCGAATACTGCTCGTACAGCTACGACAATAGTTGCTGGAACGAAAAGTACTAAGACTGAGTTTAGAACACTAACTAAAAGATCTACTCCATATCCGGTTGCAGAGCCTGAATCTAAGACATTTGCGCCTAGATAGGATACCAAAACAAGCACGGTTCCACTGGTCAAAAATGCGGATGCTTCAGAACTGGTTATGTTCAATAAACCTATTACAACACCTAGGAGAAATACTGCCCAAGTCATCTGTGTGGCATATGGACCGGTAAGTCCCACTCCCAAGAGCACTGCCAGAAGCAAACCAACTAAGAAGGACCAGCTGCCTAACATACTTCGACCTCCTCCACTCATCATCTTCTTTGTCATACTATCACCTCTTTTATTGAAGGCCCTTGACAAACAAAACCGACCTTCAAAGAAGGATTTTGAACGATTTTTTCAAAATCCTCTATTCATACCCAGAACATTATGTTCTAGTATTGATGTTCAAGTAAATCTTTTTGCTTTATAAGGGTTGCGTTTTAGTAAAGACCTCATTTAGCAAAAACTTAATAAACAAACCACAACTCAAGGAACAAATCCCCCCTTAGTTTAGCGGCTAGAACATTCGGCTGTAGAGATGCTCTTTAGAATTGTCGTCAAGACTGAGATGAAAAAGAGTCAGCCAATAGCTACCGAAGGATCCCCGGTTCAAATCCGGGAGGGGGGACTTTTTAATCATAAGAAAAGAAAAAAGGTGGAAAAATGAGAGAATTTGATAGTTTTATGGATTTAACCGGAAAAGACAGAGAACTGCAATGTCGTTATCACGGATCGAATGCAAATCTTCATCTCGAGGGCAGAATTTTATCAGAAATAGATTCTGGATTGGTGGTCGGCGTTTCTTTATAGAAAAATGATATCTCCTCTCACGCCTACAACCCAAGCAGAAATTCGTTAGATATTTGGTATCAAGCTCCTCCACCAAAGACGATAAGAATAGAAATTTTAGCCATGGAAAAATTTACTGTGCCTAAAGATATCCAAGAGATTAATGTTTATGATGTCGGACAAAAACCTTGAGTTTTATTTTTTTAAGCTTTTGCTTATTGTTATTCCTTACATTTAGTTCTGTTGTTTCACCACTCTGAAGCACGGAAAACCAAAAGCTTTATAAACAACCCCCAGTTTTTAGCTGAAAATGGCAGCCGATTCTCTATACCTCACTCTCTAAAACGATTGATTTGTAGAAGTATTGCTGTCTGCTGCCCTGGTGGTGTAGTTCGGCCTAGCATGAAGCCCTGTCGGAAACTTTTACGAAAAGTTTCATCAAAAGAAACCCTTCGGGAGTTTACAGCAAGGCTTCGACCCGGGTTCAAAATGGTTGGAGAGGAATCACA
>CAYIEF010000082.1:0-3562 GCA_964362365.1 uncultured Methanosarcinales archaeon
TCTTCTGCAGGAATGGTGCGGTGTCCCCTATCAACCGGTTTTAGATTTAGTTGACACATTAAAAAAGAATGGATATCATACCAGCGTGTTGAGCAATAATAATGAAATCATGTACAACACTTTTAGCGCAGAAGCCATTAAGAAACGTGTAGATGTCGCCATTTCATCGCATGAGATCGGCGTTTCCAAACCGCATTGGGATGCGTTTTGTGTTTTGTTGGGCAGGGTTAAAGCAGAAGCGCCAGAGCAAGTACTCTTTGTTGACGATCGGGAAAAGAATATTGAAGCGGCGAACAAATATGGATTGCGGGGATTTCATTTCCGAAGTAAAGAAAAAGGAATGGATAAAGCGCTGGGAGACTTTGTACAGTATTTGAAAGGGAAGGGAGTAAGGATTTGAGATGTAGGTTATGTTGTATTCTTTTTTCTGAATAAAGAACTAATACTCCCACCTGGAGTAGAGGTTTCCAATACTGCTTTTGCCAACAGCTCGTCTAAAGGAAGCATAGTTAACCAATCTTCATTCTCCTGCTGGTATTGTTCTGAGCGTGGAATAGTCTTAGTAACAACCGCTTGCATTCCTGCCTTGCGTAATCTTTCCTCTGCGGTAATGTCAACTTGAGGCGGACTAAAGATGCCATGCGCGGCTACTGCATACACCTTTTTAGCACCGAAATGGTGTAACGCTTGGGTTGCACTGATTATTGAACCGCCAGTATCAATCATGTCATCATATAAAACAACATTCTTCTCTTCTACCGATGGTCCCTGATAGCCCAGCGTTTCAACTTTATTAGATCTATCACCGCTGCGCCGTTTTTCCATCACGCCGATTTCGTCCCTTCCATCTAAATATCCAGCAAAATCCCTGGCTCGTTTTGTCCCACCATAATCCGGACTCACAACTACAAGATCACTCAAATCCTGATTATACTTCTTCTGAAAATATGGAGCCAGCACTACTGATCCTGGTATGTTATCGAAAGATATGTCATAAAATCCCTGTATCTGGTCACAATGCGTATCAAGGGTGATGATTTTCTTTACTTTCGGATTTGCTTCAATTAAATTTGCCATAACTCGAGCCGAGATGGGCACTCTTGATTCGTCCTTTCTGTCTTGCCGTAAATAAGACATATACGGAAGCACTAAAGTAATACTTTCTGCTGAGCTGCGAGCTAAGGCATCATTGGTGAGAAGCAATTTTATCATCGCATCATTAGGAGTAGGATGGTGAAGAGAATGAAATAAATAGGTATGCTCCCCTCGAACAGTGGTAAGGATTCGTGGTTTTACTTCTTGACTTGGAAAATGAACATACTCAACTTCTGCATACAAGAAATTTTTATCTTTCAATCTTTCACATACCTTACTTGCTAAATCCGTCATATGTTCAGTAGCTAAGATGTGGATGCCCATAACTATTTTTAATTTTTTTTTAATTAATAAAGATTTGGTTTCTTCAATACTATCCTAAAATAGAACACAAAACGTTTAAATAACCAAACCTTCTTCTGCAACGTATGTCTTCCAAGAAAAATACCTTAGGATTAACCGTCAAAAAAGAGCAGGATTTCTCTGAATGGTACACTCAATTATTGCAGAAAGCAGAATTGATCGAATACTCTGCCGTGTCTGGTTGTTATATCTTACGGCCTAATTCCTACCACATCTGGGAGAAAGTACAAGAATTTTTTGACAGATTGATCAAAGCAGATGGAGTAAAGAACGCTTACTTCCCATTATTCATCCCTGAAAGTTTACTGGCCAAAGAAGAGAAACATATTCAAGGCTTTGCTGCAGAAGTTGCCTGGGTAGAAAGCGGCGGAAATTCTAAACTACCGGAACGTCTAGCCATCCGGCCGACTTCAGAGACTATCATTAATGATACCTATGCCAAATGGATCCGCTCGCATCAGGATTTGCCATTACGATTGAACCAATGGTGCAACGTTGTTCGCTGGGAATTCAAACATCCGGTTCCTTTTCTCAGAAGCAGAGAATTTCTCTGGCAGGAAGGACATACTGCCTTTGCCACGAAAGAAGAGGCGATGAAAGAGACGTACAAGATTCTTGAATTTTATGAAAAAGTATTCACAGAATTATATGCAGTGCCCGTATTGAAAGGGATGAAAGCAAAAACAGAAACCTTTGCCGGCGCTGATTACTCACTTTCACTCGAAGTGTTTTTGCCGAATGGAAAAGCTGTTCAAGGCTGCACTTCACATCATCTTGGACAGAATTTCGCCAAAGCCTTCAACATAACTTTTCAGGATGAGAAACAGCAATCGCAATATGTCTGGCAGAATTCCTGGGGTATTACTACTAGATCGATTGGGATTATGATCATGATGCATTCCGATGACAAGGGATTAGTGCTTCCTCCAAAGTTAGCATTAACGCAGGTAGTCATTGTGCCGATTCTCTTTGACGATTCCCGCGCGAAAGTGTTGAAAGAAGCAGAGAAACTAAAATCTTCATTGGAAAAGAAAGGAATTTTTGTTCATCTGGATGATCGTGAAGGCTATTCTCCTGGCTGGAAATTCAATGAGTGGGAGATGAAAGGAATTCCAGTGCGGATTGAAATAGGCCCCAAAGATTTGGACAAAAAACAGGCCCTGGTTGCTCGTCGTGATACTGGCGAGAAGCAAGCTCTTCCTTTGTCTTCCGTAGATACAAAAGTAAAAACTTTACTGGAACAAATACAACAGGATTTGTACGGTAAAGCAGAAAAATTCCTCAAGCAGAGCATCGTCAAAGCAGAAAACTTTAAAGATGCCGAAAAAGCGATTAATTCCGGAAAGATGGCTTTTGTTCCCTGGTGCGGAACTGATAAATGCGAAGAAAAATGGAAGGAAAAAACCGGAGCCAAATCCTTGAATTCTCCCTTTGAGCAGCCGAAGATGAAAAAAGATCAGTCTTGTTTTGCCTGTAAAGAGAAAGCTAGTGCTTGGTTTTATTTTGGAAGAAGCTATTGATGGTTTTAAGGAACATTCATAATTCAACAATTATTTTCTGCTTGCTTTCAGGATAGATAGTCACTTCCTCCCCTTTTCGCAAGTTCAAAAATTCAATTATTTTCTTAGGTAGACGTATGTCTAAGGTGCTTCCTGCCTGGCCTATTTTTGTCCGAGAGCCTAATCCCCAGAGATTTTTTGCTTTTGCCGCTTTGCTGATTTCTTGAGATGTTTCTTCATCAAAGAAAACTTCTCCGCATTTGTTGCATACTTCAGCCTTAAAATAACCAACAAGCTCACCGTATAGTCTATAGGGTACTTCTTTCTTTTTTAATTGTCCTTGTTCACAGAGATAGCATTTTTCCATAGAGATCACCTTTCAATCATAACGGTTTTGATTATATAATCGTCGCCACGAACTTTGTATGCTACACGAAGGTAAGTAAATATTGAGAGAAGCCCATCAGTTTGAGGAGTTTTTGCACCTATTTTAATGGCTTTTCTCACTTCTTCTTCGGTTATCCCGTAGTGATCCATTCGCTCTTTAGCGTGCAATGTAAAAATTAAGCGCATGTAATTACTTATAATTACAAGTAATATATAAA
>CAYIEF010000083.1:0-3370 GCA_964362365.1 uncultured Methanosarcinales archaeon
CCAGGATAAAGTAGAACGAGTTTATTAAAGTATCTTAATTAGGACAGTGCCAAGTATTCCTCCCCTAGCAAGTTCCTACCGCCAAGTAGCACTTCTTGGATAAGTTTATATAGGTCTCCTTTCTGTTATGCATAATGTCAAACCAAGAAAATCAAAAATTAGAGAACATCACCCGAAGACAATTTCTAAGGCATATTGGTTTCGGAGCGTTACGGACTGGCGGGATCGTCGCTATCAACGTAGTAAGCGGCATTTCTCAGAATCTGGTAAGCGGGTTGCCTGAAAATGGTAAAAATGCCAGGAAAGAAGCAAGAGAAAATTTACAAAAAGGAAATCTGAAGGTAAAATACTTTGCCGAGGAGATTGTTGAAGCAGCGAACAGAGTTACTGCCATTAACAGTAGTGCCGTTATCTCAGGATTAATTGGGGGATATTTTTTCGGAGACGCTCTGGGGGGCTTTATTCTTCACAATTATTCTGATCTTGCCAACAGAAAAATCGGCGCGGGAACTGGAGTAAGCGGCAAGATTATTGACTACCTCTCAACCCATATTGCTGTCAAGCAGACAGAAGAGCCAAGATTCAAAGAGTATGGCCTGGATACGTATTTTTATGAGATGAATTTTTTGCATTCTCCGCACCCTTCGACTAAGGAGCTTATTACCAGAGGAACCGTAATTACCGCGCTTATGGCTTACGTGTCCTGGGTTTTTCCTTTTATTGGACGAGGTTACTTAGGCATGACGCCAGCAATAGCTGTAAACAATGTCAACATAGGAAAACAAATTCTTTCTTCCCTGGAATTAGGAGATAAAGTAAAAGCAATGATTTCGCAAGGTAAAGACGAACAAGACATTACCTTTTACCTCAAAACAGTAGGAGAGAAGAAAGAGCAATGAGAACAGATTAAGGAGAATAATCTTTAAATACTCCCCCCTCTCAAACATCGTCCATGGCTTTCGACTTGCTTTCTATGGTTCTTATAGTGGTCGGATTATGCTTATTTGAAACCGTCAGCGGTATAGACAACGCAGTTATCAATGCAGAAGTCCTCAGAACTATGTCCCAGAAAGCGCGCCGATGGTTCTTACTCTGGGGGATTTTGATCGCAGTTTTTGTGGTTAGAGGTTTATTACCCTGGCTGATTATTTGGTTTACCAATCCATCTTTAGGATTTATCGGTTCGCTTACGGCTACTTTCAGCTCTGATCCTGCGGTTATTGAAGCAATCGAAGACTCCGCGCCCCTGTTATTAGCCGGCGGAGGAACGTTCTTGATCTTGTTATTTTTCCATTGGCTTTTCATGGAGCCGAAAGTTTACGGGTTGCATATCGAAAAATTTTTCCATAAACATGCAATTTGGTTTTTTGCTGTGGCATCGGTCATACTCTCAACAATTGTCTGGTTTACCTTGCAACAAAATCCGTTTATGGCTTTTGCTGCGGTGTTAGGTTCAACTGCCTTCTTCATCACCCATGGCTTTAAGGAAAATGCAGAAAAAATTGAGCATGAAATGCTGCATAAAAAAGAAGGCCTTAGCGATATAAGCAAAATCATGTATTTAGAAGTCATTGACGCAACTTTTTCTGTAGATGCCGTGTTGGGAGCATTTGCGTTTACTCTTTCCATCCCGCTTATTCTTCTTGGCAATGGCTTAGGAGCGTTAGTAGTGAGGAAATTAACTACCAGCAACATTGAGCGGATTAAGAAATATAAGTACTTAAAAAATGGAGCAATGTATTCGGTCTTATTCTTAGGCGGAATCATGCTGGCAGAAAGTTTCGGAGCGCATATTCCGGTGTGGGTTTCGCCCATGATAACTGCAGGAGTATTAGCATATTTCTTTTATAGATCTGTGAAAGAAATTGATACAGAACCGGTAAAAGTGGTTTGAATAAAAAATAATGGAAGACCTATATAACGCATACATAATCCGAGTCTTCCAAACACGAAAAAATCGGAGATTTTTTGTGTCCCCAAACTAATTTTGAGTTTTTAGGACTTTAGTTGAGGCAAAACCACTATGCGAAACTATTGCCCTCAACTAAAATTCCGCAATCTTTTTATTGCCAGAACATCTTTTCTTCAGGATGCGGCACGATCTTCTGATATTGGCTAATGCCAACGGCGGCAATTTCACGCCTGAAAAAATAAAGACCATGAAAGATATCCTTGCTCTAGGAGATGGAAAATTACGATTTAGAGTTATGGTAACAGAAAGCCTTTCTCATTTGGAAAGAGTCATTAAAGAGCATAAAGGGGGAGGAATAACTCTTGCCGGAATTGTTGGTGGTGACGGAACAGTTTTGCAGACCAGAACTCTCATTGAAAACGAGTGGGGATACCTGCCGCTCTATTCTTTTTTTGCCGAAGGAACGAGAAATAACGTCCAGGACTCCATAGGAATTGGACCAAATTCTTCTTCTGCCTTAACCAAACATATAGTAAATGCTGCTTGTACAGATACGCTGGAGAGGCATATGGTTAAAGTTCCTTCTCTGGACATCAATGCTTGGAAGGGATTCAATGTAGGTTTTGGATTAATTCCCAGATTGTTATGGTTCTATTATGGGCGTAACGCAGAGGATTATCGGGAGATGGAAAAAGCATTACAAACCTGTAAACCAGAGCAATATCAAGCGACCTATGAAGAATATGCTGGAAAAGAGGCAAATGGAAAGTGGGGAGTTGCTAAAAGTGTATGGCGGTTGTTAGTGAGTCTCAAAGCTGGCACTAATGAGGGTTATCTTCTCCGCAAAGCATTGGCTGGAGAGATTAAATTTGATGGAGAAAAACAAAAATTTCCCAAAGCACCAATTGGTGCATATGTTTCTTGTTATGAGAAAGTAAATCTTGGATTAGGAAAGCTTAACCCAAAACCATCGCCTGGAGCTGCAAAAGAAGAAGGAAAATTCCAAGTAGTAATTGCCTACGGGAATCCCTTTTCAATTATACCGCAGCTTCCAAAAGTAATCGCTGGAAATAAGATGTCAAATGCTGTTTATCAATATATTTCGACGTTAGAATTACCGGCAGAAAAAGTAGTGCAAATTGACGGCGAGCATATTCCCATAAATAGCCCAAAGGTATCGTATGATGGCACAAGAAAAGTGCTCACTCTGCCCGTAATCGCATAAGCAATTCCCTCGCTCTTTCTTTGTCAAAAGCGTACATTGCTTGCAGATACTTCTCTCCCAGGTTAATACTTTCCTGGCATTCGGAATTACAAGGGAAATGAGAAATAATTACAATGTCCTGTTCACGTTTAGAGAGATTAGTATAAGGGTTTTTTGAAGGAATTTCCAAATTAGTATTTTGCGGAGTAAATTTTGAACAAAAAAAATCCACGCAGCAAGGAGGATAACCCAAT
>CAYIEF010000084.1:0-3227 GCA_964362365.1 uncultured Methanosarcinales archaeon
GGCTTTGGCATCGCTAATGAACATGAAATCCAGCACCATCACGACTTGAAGAAATTCTTTCCATTAAAAGATAAAAATGTGGTTGGCCATGCTTTGCATGCCGTAGTTGATCATGTTCCTCAGCCCATCAAGAAAGAGGGCTTATTAGTTGCCAACTGCGAGATATATAACTGGAAAAAACTGAAACAGAAATACAAATTCAATGCCCAAAATGATGCAGAAGCTTTATTGTTATTTTTAGATAAGTTAGGTATAGAAAAACTTGAAGAGTTAGATGGAGTATATTCCTTCGCTTATTGGAGAGAAGATATTCTTTACCTAGCTCGCGATATTCTCGGAGAAAAACCGTTATGGTTCTCATACACTACTGATAATTTTGCTTTCGCTTCAGAAAAAAAGGCATTGGAAAAGCTTGGATTCATCGATATTCAGGAATTAAATCCTCGACAGATAATCAAAAACACCATCAGCGAAAATAAAGTAGAAGTCATCAACCGTGAATTCTTTACTTACTTGCCTGAACACAAACAATCATTTGAAGAATTAAAAGAGAAAACTACCGCTCTTTTAGATCACGCTATAGAAAAAAGAATCCCTGAAAAGAAATTTGGTTTGCTCTTCTCCGGAGGAATTGATTCAACCTATCTAGCAAAATACTTCAAAGACAAAGGATATGATTTTACCTGTCATACTGCCGTATTAGATACAAGCTCAGGAACAATTCCGCCAGATTTAGAAGCTGCTCAGAAGGTAGCTAAAGAATTAAATCTTAAACTCAAAGTCAAGAAAATAAAAATAGAAGAGATTCCTAAGTACTTGCAAAAGATTGTCCCACTGATAGAAGATTCTAACGTAGTTAAAGTAGGAGTGGCTTTAACCTTCTATGTAGCTTGTGAGACGGCTAAAGAAAACGGTTGTAAAGTTATTTTCTCTGGTTTGGGAAGTGAAGAAATCTTTGCCGGCTATGAACGGCACAAGAATTCTGCCAATATCAACCAGGAGTGTCTTTCTGGGTTGCGTAAGATGTACGAGCGTGATTTGTATAGGGATGATGTCATAACCATGGACAACAGCCTGGAATTGCGTCTTCCGTTCTTAGATGTAGAATTAGTTAGGTATGCCTTAAAGATTCCAGGGAACTACAAAATTAAGGGAGAGGTTACAAAATACATTTTACGCGAAATTGCTCTGCAAAAAGGGATACCCGAGGAATTTGCTTTACGAAAGAAAACTGCAGCTCAGTACGGCTCTAAGTTTGATTATGCTCTGGGAAAATTAGCCAAACAACATAAATTTCCTTCGAAATCAGCGTATCTTAAAACATTTTTTCCTTCACACAATGTTAAGCTGGGAGTTTTATTTTCTTCGGGAAAAGATTCTACTGCTGCTGCCAACATCATGAAACAGCAAAATTACGAGTTAACCTGCTTAATTCACATCAAATCAGAAAATCCAGATTCTTATATGTTTCAGACTGCTGGAACTGAATTAGTAGAGATGCAGGCAGAAGCGATGGGCTTACCTATCCTTATCCAAAAAACCAAAGGAGAAAAAGAAGCTGAACTGAAAGACTTAGAAACAGCTTTCAAAAAAGCAAAAGAGCAATACCAAATCGAAGGAATTGTCTCCGGTGCTTTGTTCTCTGCCTATCAGCGAGATAGAATTGAAAAGATCTGCGACAAACTTGGATTGAAAATATTTTCTCCTTTATGGCACAAGCCGCAGGATAAACATCTGCAGGATTTGCTGGAAAAGGGATTTGAGATAGTCTTAACTGCAGTTGCAGCAGAAGGATTGGATAAGAGCTGGTTGGGGCGGAAATTTATTCAAAAAGATATAGAAAGATTGCAGCAGCTTAACAAAAAATATGGTCTGAATGTTGCGGGCGAAGGCGGGGAAACGGAGTCCTTAGTATTAGATTGCCCTTTATTCACCAAAAAAATAGTTCTGGAAAAAATAGAAATAATAGAAGAAGATAAAAACAGAGCCCACTTAGTGATCAGAAAAGCAAAATTGGTGAGTAAATAGTATTTTTAAGCGTTAAGTTTATATAAATCTAAACTCTTCATGTTTTATGGCAAAAATAATTATTGATGAAAAGATTAGGCATGGGAAGCCTATTATTAAAGGTACAAGAGTTACTGTAGATGATGTTCTAGGCTGGCTAGAAAACGGAATGGACTATGAAGAGATTGAAGAGGAATACAAAATCACAAAAGAGGATATTTTGGCAGTAATACGCTATGCTTCATCTATTGTAAGAGGAGAAGAAGTTCATAAAGCTACAGCCTAAAAATGAAAATTCTTCTTGATGAAAATTTATCTCTTTCTTTAGTTATAGAGCTTACAAAATTAGGTCATAAAGTAGAGCATGTATGTGATGTTGGTTTGAGAGGCACTTCTGATGTTGTTATTGCAAAATACGCTAAAAAACAAAAATTTATTCTTGTTACAAAAGATATTGAATTTGGGAGTTTGTTATTGTATCCTGAGGGTTCGCATTATGCTGTGGTAATTGTGCGATTACCCCCATTTTACAACAAAAACCAGCTTACAAAGGCAATAACAATATTTTTTAAGACAATAAAGGAAAAGGAGATAGTAAATGCTATAACGATTCTACAAGTAGGCAGATATCGTATCAGAAAATTAGGAGAACCGTAGGAATGAAAACCGTGATGTGCTTCGGCACTTTTGATTTACTGCATCTTGGGCATTTAAACTATTTCCAGCAGGCTAAAAAGCAGGGTGATTATCTCATTGTAGTCATCGCCAGAGATAAAACCAAGCAGATACAGAAGAAAGAAATCATTTTCTCTGAAAAAGAACGTTTGGAATTGGTTAAAAATTTAAAGATTGTAGATGAAGCAGTTCTGGGTTATCCTGACAATCATTTCAGAATTATTGAAGAGAAAAAGCCAGACGTTATTTTTTTAGGGTACGACCATACGATTAATGAGAAAGTGTTGGCTATGAAGCTGAAAGAAAAAGGATTGAAACCAGAAATAAAACGAGCGAAACCATTTAAGTTGGGAAAGCATAAGTCGACGTTGCTGAGAGAGAAAGTTATCAAGGGGTATTAAAGTACAATCGTTCAAACTCAGCGCATTCTTGGTCGGTTAAACCTCTGATTTTATCTTTGCAGTATGCAAGATCTCGCAACCCTTCCAAGAATAATTCCTTAAATTCTGTTGGCATCTCTCTATCTTTATTAGCTTCTTCATTAA
>CAYIEF010000085.1:0-3060 GCA_964362365.1 uncultured Methanosarcinales archaeon
TAGAGGCAGCCACTTTACAGCTCTGGGAACAGATAAGCTCAAATATACTTACCGATTGGCGATGTCTCCTACAGACCCTAATATAATCGTTGCGTCTTCTAATGTATTTTTTGCACAACTTTCTTCAGAAGAACAAACATCCGGAAAATATGGCGGGATTTTTCAAAGCAAAGATGCAGGAAAGACTTGGAAAGAACTAACTGCAGGAATTCGAAATTACGAAGGCGAAGAGGGAGAAGAATTTCTGGGCTGGCTCTATAATTTTGGCCATTTGCCCAATTTTGAAAATATTCTCATTGATCCAAAAAATGCAGATCATCTCGTGGTTGGCCATCACGGAGAAAATGTGGTAGAAACAATCGATGGCGGAGCAACCTGGAAAAAAGCAGGGGCAAACGAGATGGTTCCTGGCGGAGTGCATAATTACGCGTACTGTTTGGGCGCTTCCCAAAGTTTCAAAAAATTCTATGCCTGCACTTGTGGTCGTGGTTTATTTCGTGGAATTATGAATGAGAAAGGCTATATCTCTTCAGTATTAACGGGTGATGCGGTTTATGGTTCCGAGGATGATGATCATCCCCAAGCTCACAACGCCAAAGAAGCAAGAGCAATCCTTCTATCAGGGGAATATAACCACGCACATTAAATTATTCATTTTCCTCTCCATTAACTTAACAGACAATAAAATCAAGACGACTAGAGGCAAAAACTTACGAACGCCCGCCCCCACGACTAGCGTTACACTGGAAAACTGCGACAGTGCTTAGAAGTACAGCAACTCAAAAACTCTTCGTCGTTTCACTCTTTGTCCTCCCCACTCCGCTCGGAAATTTTATTAACGATAATTTTAGTCCTCGCTCGTAGGTCGGAGAAACTAACCGGAATTATACTCCCTCTCAAATATCCAGCAGCACTTTCGCTTTCCATCCCTGCTTGTCCTTGATCACTTCAAACTCATGTCTGGTTACTGCTTTTACATCCACGCGAGGATCGTGACGAGCCACATCATTCGTTAAGGTAACTGTATCCTTGTTGAATAATATTTATAAAATAAGTTTCCCCACGCCAATCAATGAGATACATTGCCTCCTTGTGCTCTTTACTGGCAGCTGGATGTATTACACTTAAAGCGAAGGAACCTAAAACAGTGGTTGTTGATATCTGTCCGTCAGTATCAGAACCGATTGTACAGACAGAGAAAGTCTATTCTGAGAGAGTAATTCTTCCTAATGCAGAAGCAGTTGAAGCAACAGATGTAGTGATAAAGAATGATCATGTTAGATTCTGTACCAAAGAAGATCTCACCAACAGAGGTTATATTAAAGTAGAGGGGATGGAAAAGCTTGCAGGATATGGTCCTCAAGGTTCAGAGATTATAACCATAACCTCAAAACACCATCACTATTCACGTGTTTTTATCAGGGCAGAAGCAGTAGAGTCTGTTTTTGATCTGCTTCGGTATGAATTTGCCATTCCCATTATACGGCCTTTAGAGGACAAGTGTCCGGAAGAAGAAGCAAAAAGTTATGAAGTTTTTAAACAGAATGATGTCATTCCTTATAAGGAGCTTAAATTGATTAGAAAGAAGTATTAAATATCCAGCAGCACTTTTGCCTTCCAGCTCTGCTTGTCCTTGATCACTTCAAACTCATGTCTGGTTACTGCTTTTACATCCACGCGAGGATCGTGTCTCGATACATCCAGCTTTTCACCGTAAGCGTAACTGGTCAAGCTGTATCCTCCTTTCTTTTCTAAGATTTCTATATCAAATTTGCTGAACAGCAGCTGCTTGTAATCCTTGAAAAAAACTAATTCCTCCAGAAAATCATGGAGTAAGCCCTCCACATCTTTGCTTTCCGCCAGAATTTTTATTTTCTGTTTAGGCTTGACCTTTTCCACATCCACCATGGTCTCTTCAGTTGCCAAGGCACATTCACGAAACAATTCCGGCAAAGTGTCTGCTCTGGCCACGAACAAAACATCCGCAGTATGGTCAAAAAACTTATGGAAGGCTTTCATAAAATGCTTAGAAACTTCTTAGATTAAATACTTTATGGCTGAAAAGAGTAAACTTTATCAACTAAAGCTCATAAAACCGCTTATGTCCTTTCTGGGAACCTTCATCATTACTTTCGTAGATATCATCGTCCATCTAGACATCCATCTACAAGCAATTATCAACACCTATCACCTTTGGACTTATGCCATCTTATTTATCGTCGTTTTCTGTGAAACAGGATTAATTTTCACTCCCTTTCTGCCCGGAGATTCGTTGTTATTTACTGCCGGCGCCTTTGCGGCCATCGATTCCCTGAGTTTGAGCTTAATTTTCATCATTATTTTTCTTGCTGCCGTTCTCGGGGACTTAGTTAATTATACTGTCGGAAAGCATATCGGCCCTAAAATTTTCAAAAAAGAAAAATCCCTGCTCTTCAACAAAGATTATCTCCTGCACACGGAACAATTTTATGAAAAGCACGGCCCTAAAACCATCATTGCTGCCAGATTCATACCTATCATCAGGACCTTTGCTCCTTTTGTTGCTGGCATCGGGAAAATGAACATACTTACCTTTGCATTCTACAATGTTATCGGCGCTTTGTTGTGGTGTGCGCTCTTTATATTAGGAGGATACTTTTTCGGCAACATTTCCTTTGTGAAAGAACATTTTAACTGGGTAATTATTGGGATCGTTGTAATCTCATTCCTCCCATTAATAAAAGCAATTCTTGCCCATCTGTGGAAGAAGAAAAATAATTCTAACCAGGAAGAGAAAGCTGGTGAAGAAAAGTAATCCATAACCACAACTAGAAAGCCAACCTTTATAAAAAAGATGCGATTTAACAAAAAAATGGGGATATATCAAACCGCTAGTGTTGTGCTTGTAACTGCAGTTACTTTAACTGGATGCTACTACCTACCCCCAATCCAAGGAGCAGAAGCGCAGGGAAAGGCAGGGTACGCAGTTTGTAACTCTAAAGATGAAACCTATGAACTTTTTCTTTTCGATGTAACCATGCAGCTGAAAGAAGCCGGAAGCGGATGGACAAAACGATACCC
>CAYIEF010000086.1:0-2993 GCA_964362365.1 uncultured Methanosarcinales archaeon
CCATCTCTTTCTGCATTTCTTTCAGTTTCTCTAGCTTCGTACGCACTCGTTCCTCACCAAAGTCATGTTCTTCCACCAGTAGATGCAACAATTTTTTTCCATCGATCTTTTTCCACTCTAACTTATAATTATCAGTCACTGGCATTTTTTTAATGGTGTCGAACACTTCCTGCCAAGTCAAATCCGGATAGTGCTTATCCCATTCTACCTTCTCAAAGAGAGCCTTAAAATCAGTACCGTATTCTTTCAACAACTTCAGGCCTGTTTTTGGTCCTATCCCCTTTACTCCGCCGGGATTGTAATCTGTTCCAACTAAAATGGCCAGCACAATTAATTGATCTAAATTTAACTTCAGATTATCCAGCACTTCCTGTAAAGAAATTAGTTCTGGATTCACTTTCTGATAAGCTAGCGTTCCAGCTTTCTTTCTTCTTCCTTCTATTGAAAGGTTGCGTACTAATAGTGGACAGTTAAAAATCAAATTGTCATAATCCTGGCTTACTGAAGCATGGGCATCGTCATTTTTGACCATGTGCGCGGTCTGGGCTTCTCCTTCCGAAGGGGCTTGTACGATCGGCAATCCTAGTGCAGTAATGACTGCTTTGGCATCGTCGCGCATATCTTTGGTAAGAATAGCGGTCCTGGCCGCGAATTTACGCATGGATTCGATATCTTTTTCTTCTTCTGCTTTTTTAAAACTCAGCAATGCGCTTTCTTTTACCGCAGTTCTCTTCTCCCAAGTCTTTTGCTTGATCTCCGGCGGTTTTCCGTCAAAGACAAAAACCAGTTTCAAGCCTTGTTCCATCAAAGCAGTAGTTCTGCTGAATAAGCCAATAAGATGGGAGGTAACGCGGCCTTTGCTATCAGTTAATACTGAACCATCAGGAGAACGGATAGTGGTAAGAAATTGGTACAGCATGTTCATGGCATCGATTGCCAATACTTTGCCTTTCAGATCAGCAATAGAAATTTCCCTTTTTACCACTAGTTCCTTAAACTGAAGGCCCATTGCTTTCCTCTTTTACATGCCCCATCAATTTCTTGTAATTAGAACTATATCTGTTGGCCCATTGCAGTGCTTCATACACAACTAAAGCAAGAGCTGTTCCGACTGCTGGTACGACAACCATGATCGTAAGAGATACAGCCGCCATGGGGGCATCTTTTTTTCTCTCGTTTTCGTAAGCCTGGAACAAGGCATCAATGCGCTCTCGTTCATGTTTGAAAAGTCCAGCAAACAGGATTACTAAATCTTTTTCCTTGCCAAAGGAAAGGATAAGCCTTTTTTCTTGTAAAAAAGAAACTATTTTTGAACCAAGAACTTTTTTCAGAAAACTGTTGGCGGAGAGAATTCCCCGGCAAGCTTTTGCTTGCGCTTTTCTTACCTTGAGTATCTGGTGTAAAATTTCTTCCATGTACCTGGCACGCCTCAATAACTCTTTGAATTTAGGATTTTTATGTCCCTCTTTTTCGATCAACAGAACATACCCTAGTATCCTATGAAAATCTCGCACGATGTTTTGAAGCAGAGCATTAGAAGCCATGGTTTCTCTGAAGAACCTATCTAAATCTTCTGATAGATGTTTTTTTAGGTAATCATAAAAATGTTCTACTCGCTGATAATCCAACGCGCTTAATTCCACAAGACTTTCTCCAATTTTCTTTTCAGTCCTTTTCAGTTCGTTTTGCGCCTGCTGATAATCTACCATTTCAATCGCCTTTTTCTAATTTTGCAACTAAGGCATTTTGAAATGCATCAGTCGCCAGCATCTCCTGTGCTTTCTTGGTAAGCTCGTGAGTATACAGGAATAATAAAGGCAGTTTTTTTATTTGCGCTTCCATGTAGGCTGCAGAGACGTCACCTTCATCACATTTCGCTTTCTTTTTTGCTTTACAAAAATATGTTACTGCCCCTACTGCGGAAGGAACTTTGATCACTAAATTGACTTCAGCGTTCTTGCGCACTATCTCCCGCTCTTGAATGAGAATGTCTTTGCTGGCTAAGAAAGATTCGGCAGAGGGAAAAAACTTGTCTGTTGCCTCATCCTCAAGCTTCAGTTTTTTTTGTGTTGTCGCTCGCCTGATTCTAGCCTTTTTCGATCTGCTTTGCGATAACACTTGTTCTATTTTTTCCTGAAGCTCTTCTGTAGATTTTTCTTGAGCTGGTTCAGTTTCCAACGGCTCTTCCTGCTCTATGCTTAAAGCAGATAAATTATCATGAGAGGTAGGCACAGCTTCTAACTTGGTTTGCTGTTCGAGGGGGTGGGAAGCTGCTTCTTGAGAGAGAACTTGTTCTTCTCTAGAATCTTCGGGCGTTTGAAATGGCGCAGTTTGTTCCCTGACCATGAGCATCTGCTTAATGCTTGCAGAAGCTTCTTCATCTGAAATTAAATGCCACCTCCAGAAGAGTTCCCTATTTCCCGATACAGTTACCTGCAGAGGAACGGCGAAATCTTTCAAAGAACGCAAGGCCACTTTTGATAGCAAGTCTAAAGAATTTTCTCGTAAAATTTTTTGTTGGCGTAACACTTCCAGCACTTGGTAATCCTTTGGGTTAAGATTGCCAGCTGCGAAATGATATAACTGTTCCTCCTGCCCAGATAAATAGTATAAAGGAGAGCCACCTATTTTTAAATTAGAAATTTTTACTTTTCCTTGGGCCGCAAGATCTGAGAGATGTGCAGATGCCAGCAAAATTTCCGTGTTGATATTTTTAGCTACTTTAGATGGAATAGTTGGCCCAACTACTTTCAGAAAATAGAGAATCTTCTCCTGGTCGCGCATAAAAGCTAGGAAGAAACACGGTTTATATAGTTTTCTTTACTGTATTGATAGGGTAAAGAGAATAAACTGTTCCTACCACTTCAAGGCCTAGTCCAGCTTACCTGATAATACGTTACATCATTCTCGTCATCCACGATCGCTAACAAAAGCCGTTTCTTGGTGCTATGAGCAACTCTATTCTTGGCGCTGAATTCATGCCAGGTAAAAAC
>CAYIEF010000087.1:0-2991 GCA_964362365.1 uncultured Methanosarcinales archaeon
ACGTGGGGAAACTTTCTTAATGCTAAATTAAGATACTTTAATTAGGACAGTGCCGGTAATTTACTAAAGATTATGGCAGGAGAATTAATAGGTCCGTATAACCAACTTAAGGCAATAGAAGGCTGGGCCCTGAATGCTTATCAAGAATCTGTCAAAAAATCTCCTAATGTAGATGAAATTTTAGAAAATCTCAGAAAAATAAATCTTCAGGCCAGAAAATTAGAGTGGAGAGGAAAGGGTCTTGACGATCTTCCAAAACAAGTGGGAGAAGATCTGAAAAAGAAAGTCACCCAATTACGCGCTGCTGTTGTTGTATTACGAGATATCAAAAAAGATAAGGAATTGAGCAGTGCTTCAAAACGAACCATCCGAATGCTTTTTTCATTAGCGACAGAAACTGTAAAAATAGTTTTTGATCTTAAAAAAAGATATTATCATGATCAGTTAGAGAAATTTGAGAGAAAAATAGGTTTACCTAAGTAGAAGAAAGCACTTATATATTTTGTTTTTTTATAATTCACCACCCATCATAAAATCATCTCATAACTCTACTTGTAAAAAATCAATTATTCTTCCATTTTTGATATTTTTCTTTGTAGTAATCAGAATTCTTAGCAGCTTTTTCCCAATCATGAACATTTGCATAAGAAGTGTTCAGAATTTTACCAATTTCTTGATAATTATATCCATTTTGAAGCATATCAAGAGCTAATTCTTTCAATCCAGGAGAATATTTTCGAATACCTTTCCGTTTATAGCGAATTAAGCCCGATTCCAATTTTTCTTGTTTTCTTCTTATTGTAAAACCAATTTCATTACAAAATATGTTAAGAGAATTATAATCACTAATATAAAGCAAGTAAACGTTACTCTTCATTTGGCAAATGTATGATTTTATTCCAAAGTTTTTAAATAATATCTGGCGAATCTGATCTAAACCAATCTTATTGCCAGAAGCCAGCATTATTTCTCTATTTCTGTGTCTGTTTTTAACACATCCTTCAGAATCGGCAAAACCGCGGATAAACGCAGCCTGAATATCTTTTGAAGCTTCCTTAATTTGACTGGGAATTTCCCATTCAAAAGTCTTAAACGATTTCGCATAACTAAACAAATCCAAAGCAGCAAGTTTAGATACTAACATAACTGTGTATTGGGGTTGACAACTTTTCACGACAGTTGATTTCTTTTCTCTTAGGGTAAAAGAAGGAGGGATATTATATGTCTCTTTCAAACAAAAATAAAAATATTCCGCGAATTCTTTATCACAAACATTTAACCCTATTCTGTAACCTGTAGATATCCAACCATCTCCGCAGAGAGTGCCTAAAACATATGCTTTTTCCGTTGTTAATTTTTTTGAACTTTCAGGAATAGGTGTAATTATCTTGCTATTGAATGGTTTCTTGCCTTTATATATCCAGCCGCTAATTGCGCCATGCTTTACATCGAAATTATGCTTTAATAGTTCTTTGCGAATTCTCTTTTCTCCCCACCCATACTTTTCCCTTAATTCTAAAGCGAAGTTGTATTCTTCAAGGGAATGACAAGAATAATTTGATTTTTTATTTTTCATAATGAAATATAGCTGTTGAAACTATGTAAATGATTTTAGTTTGAACAAAAATTATAATTTGATGGTTGAAAATTTAAAAAAAGAAAAATAAAGAAAATCAATTGGCGTCTCGTATTCCTCCCTCGTGAACCTCGAAGCAAGCCTCACCATCGGGGTGCATTGGACTATCAATCAACTTCGCAACCCGAGTGCCTTTCTTCCCCTTTCGCAAGTAAATTCTAAAGGTTGAAGCGTGCGCTACGATGTGACCGCCAATAGATGTTGTAGGATCCCCAAAGAATTGGTCAGGCTTGGCCATTACTTGGTTTGTCACATAGACACAGACATTATATGCGCTGGCGACTTTCGCTAACGCATGCATATGCCTATTAAGTTTCTGCTGTCTCTCCGCAAGCGTTCCACGACCGATAAATTCTGCTCTGAAATGGGCAGTCAACGAATCAACCACCAGTAACCGCACATTTTTACCCTGCTTGGAGATCAGTTCTTCCACTTTTTCTGCTAGCAGCATCTGATGATCGGAGTTGTAAGCTCTCGCGACCATGATTCTGGACAGCACGTCTTCAACATCCATGCCTGCTGCATCGGCAAACTGTTTTATTCTCTCCGGACGGAAGGTATTCTCAGTATCGATATACACCACCGTCGCAGTTGAATCATCTTTCAGCGCATTAACCGTCAATAAATGTCCAAGTTGAGTTTTTCCTGATCCAAACTCTCCAAAACATTCAGTTATGGCGCCGCTTTCAAAACCGCCGCCCATCAAGGCATCAAAACTTGCTGAACCTGTAGAGAGTTTTGTGACTAACTCACGGCGCCGCAAAATGTCCATGCCTGTCTCAAAGCCCATCTTCATGCTGTCGCGGGCTGCATTGATCATCTTCCGCGCTACCGCTTCAGACACGCCGGTAACTTCAATAAGTTCTCCGACGCTGGAAACAGCCACCGACATCAAGTCATGATATCCTGCGCTTTCCAGTTTTTCTGCGGTTGCTGCGCCCACGCCGGGCAAATCTACTAATGTTAATTTTTCCATTTTTAATCCCTTGCTTGGTTCATTATACCTTGCCTTAGATTTCAATCCTTCTTCAACGAATTCTTCTACAACTGCCTTACTTTTTGCTTCTGTCATCTTAATTTACGCCTCCTTTAAATAAATCTTGCTCCTGTAGAACTATATGTTCATACGCTTTCTGTAACACTACTTGCGCCCTTGGCAGGTCAGTAATACGAAAAGAATTAGTAGACTGCCATTTTCCATTCTTATCGGTATAGCTCCGCTCGATGGAAATAGTCTTATATTCCGATTCCTCCCCATTAGCCTTCTGGCCCTTGTTATTCCATACTGTGGCAGAAACTGCGCCTGCCCTAAATTTTTTTTCCGGGAAATTTCCCGCATTTGTTTGTGTCATTTT
>CAYIEF010000088.1:0-2985 GCA_964362365.1 uncultured Methanosarcinales archaeon
ACATCTTCATGCCTAAACTTTGCTGTTTTTAGCTCAACAACCACATAACATTTTAGATAAATATTATAAAACAATAAATCAATATAGAAATGATCGTTATCAATGGTTATCCTTTTCTGCCGTGCTAAAAAGCTAAATCCCTGTCCCAATTCCAGCAGGAATTTTTGTAGTTTATCCAGCATCCTTGTTTCAAGCTCTTTCTCCGTATAGGCATTTTTCTCCTCCAATTCCAAAAACTCCAGAATATAGGGATCTTTAATCAACTCTTCGCTTTTTGCAGGAATATTACCCCTTCTATCATACTCCATCAATGCCTTTTTATCTTTGCTCATAAGCAGTCTTTCGTAATGAAGCGAGTATAGTTGGCGTTTTAAGTCTCTTACGCTAAGATTTTCCTGCTCAGCATACCTTTGAAAATACGCTATTTTTCTTTCATCATTTATCTTAATAAGTTCACAATAATGTGACCAGGCCAATTTAGGAGACACCGTCTCCCATTTCTTATAGGTTACATAAAAACGCCTCATTCTTCGTAGATTGCTAGAATCAAATCCTTTGCCAAATTCTAATGTGAGTTCTTTGCTGAGTATTTCCAAAAGATTTTGGCCATAGCCTGCTCTTTTCTGTCCTTTTTGTTCTTCTTCAACAATTTTTCTGCCTATCTCAAAATAAGCTTTAAGCATTTCAGTATTGACTACGGTAAAGGCATTATATCGCGCCTTAGAGATAATGCCTTTTATTTCTTTTAAGAGAGGAGAATAGTCCTTCTTGACGATAAGTTTTTTTTTCATAGTATCCGTGTTCCTACCATCCCGCCTTCTTGTTAAAGTAACCTTTACAAAGCTTACCAGCCAAAGAGGTGCGACATTCACTCATTAACATTAGTTCAGTCCCACAGTCTTGAACTCTTCGCTTCTTTAATAGTATGTTTTTCATTTTTTACCAACCGATTTTCTTGTTGAATTTATTATGCCCCCAGCTGATCAATAAATCCACGCCCATTCTGTTTAATCCCAGAGGAATGTCACAGGCGCCAAAATTGCTTCCTAACCAGATTAATACTCTCGCGCCGGTTTCATTCTCAATCCTATCCGTTATCTCCCGCGCGTACGGCTTCATACCATCCGGTAGCTGGATGCAGACTGTTTTCGCTTCCACTTCCTTTACCTTAGCGATAGCTTTTTCAACTTCTGGATTATAGAGTCTCATGAAATAAGACTTTTATGGTGTATTTTATATATATTTCTGTAGAAATATAGTCGTAAGAAAATTCTATGAAAATAGCCGTTTGAAGCGAAATATTTAAATAGTAAATTAACAAAATTGTTACATATGTCACAAAAAGATTACAGTAAGGAGATTGTCTTGAATCTGCTTAAAACGCCTAACCATATCAGAGGGCTGGCTAAAGGACTGAAAACAAACCAGATGATGGTCTCGCGGAAAATAAAAGATTTGGAACAAGACAACATTGTTGATTACCGGCAGGAAGGAAGAAATAAAGTCTATTTTCTCAAAAAGACTCTTGAAGCCCAGGAAAGTGTATTCATTGCCGAACATTACAAGTTGGTACAAATTATCAAAGAATATCCCTTACTACGAAATATCATCGTAAAAATAAAAATCAATCATAAAATCAAGTTAGCCATACTTTTCGGTTCCTACGCTAAAGGATTGGCGCACAAAGACAGCGACATCGATATATATGTTGAAACTGTAAACAAAGAACTTAAAAAAGAAATAGAACAATTAAGCCTAAAAGCAAGTGTGAAAATCGGAAAATATGATCCAGATAGCCTTCTCATAAAAGAAATCGAGAAGAATCACGTCATCATCAAGGGAGTTGAAAAATATTATGAAAACAAATTTTTTGGCTAAATTAAAGAAAGAAAAGAAAATTCAGGTTGTAGAACCTAACGAAGAGATAAAAACTGCCTACTTGCAGCGTTCAGAAGAATCACTCCGCTCTGCAAAGGCATTATTTCAAATTAATAATCTAAAAGATTCTGTAGCGTTAACATACTATTCTATGTACTACAGCTTATTAGCCCTTCTCTTCAGAATTGGAATTAAATGTGAAAATCATACCGGAGCAATAATGCTCTTAAAAGAAATATTCAGCATTGATAACGAGAAAATTGCTGCTGCTAAAAAAGAACGGGTTGACAAACAGTATTATGTTGATTTTAGCGTTACCAAAGAAGAGGTTACAGATATGATCCTTCTTGCTGAAGAATTTAATTCTCAATTATTGCAGTTTATTGATACATTAAATCAAAACAAAATCAAAGAATTTCAAGAAAAAACCATAAAGATATTAAAATGAAGCCCATAGAGAATTTCAGAGATTGCCGCAGCAAAAAACTGGACAAAATAGCTAAAGCAGTAGTTGAAATAGGCATCAAGGCAAACCATATAACATTCCTATCCTTTCTTTCCGGGATTGCCGCTGTTTATTTCCTCTTCAATAATTATTATTTATTCTTACTTTGTGCTTTACTCCATTTAACTTTTGACGGATTAGACGGAGTAGTTGCTAGAGTTACAAAACCAACCATTTCAGGAAAATATTTTGACTTGATTTCAGACAGTTTAGTTACTTTTCTAGCTCTTGCAAAAACAGCTTGGTACTTACAAGATTTGTATGCCTATGTCGCAGCAGGATTATTTTTAGTAGCGTTGATCATCCATCTCGCCTCGAAACTCCAAACACCAATGTTATTTCTGAGAACAGCTTCAATCATAGTATTATTAATAGCAACTCATCCGCTATTTCCATTTACCCCTATTATTCTTACTGCTGGATACCTAGCTGCCGGAGGAGTTTCCTTATTTTCATTAGCGAGGCAATTGCAATCGTTGATGAAAAAGAAAAATGTTTAGTAAGGTTTAAATATTTTCTTTGATTAAAGATAAGAATGAGTGAAAAATATTCTCTTGAAGTAGTGTACAAAAGTATCGGGGAAAATGAAAATTTGAGGAAGG
>CAYIEF010000089.1:0-2953 GCA_964362365.1 uncultured Methanosarcinales archaeon
ATTCCTGCTGCCAGAACATACTGTTTTTTATCGCCTTTCTCCCGGACAACTTTTTCTGCGGCTACGTCTGTCCAATGGACAAGGCCATCTTTTTCCATGTTTGGTTACGAGAGGAAGGAGTTTTATAAAGCTATCTCTCGTTACTTTTATATATCAAAAACGCTTGCTTACTATAAAAGAGGTGCATCAACATAATCATTACCAGCTGCGGGAATTCAGTAAAGCTTGCTAAGAAATTGGCCAGAAAACTAAAAGCAACTTATTCGCCTTTAACCGTTTCTGCTTTTCCGGACGGAGATATTTACCTCAAATACAACACTAATTTGAAAGGAAAAACGCTGGTTCTAGTCCAATCATTTCAACCAAATCCAGAGCATTCTTTAAGCGTGGTTCTCTTTGCGGGGAAGAATGCTAAAGATTTAGGCGCAAAAAAAGTAATTTTGGTGGCTCCTTATCTAGCGTATATGCGCCAGGATGCCCGGTTTAACCCCGGAGAAGCCGTCAGTTCGAAAATAGTGGGAGAATTACTCAGTGAAGCAGTCGATAAAGTATACACTTTTGATCCGCATATTCACCGCTATAAATCGTTGAGCGATATTTTTTCCATCCCGGCAAAATATCTTACCGCCAACTGGCTGATTGCAGACTATATTAAAAAGCATTTTAAAGATGTAGTTGTTGTCGGTCCAGATTGGGAATCATCGCAATGGGCAAAAAGAATTGCTGATAAAATTGGCGTTCCTTCTACTGTTTGCAAGAAAAAACGCATTACGTCGTGGAAAGTGCGAGTGAAAATAGTTAATCCTATTTTAATGAAAGGAAAAAATGTGGTCATTGTCGATGATATCATTTCTACTGGGCATACTATCGTAGAAGCGGCAAAAGAGATTAGAAAACACCATCCAAAATCTATTTCTGCTATTTGTGTGCATGGATTATTTGTCGGAGAGGCGATGAAGAAATTGAAGAAAACAGGAGTAAGTAAGGTTATTTCCACCAACTGCATTGAGCATAAGACCAACAAGATTGATGTGACGGAAATGTTGGCGGAAGAGTTGAAAAAGTAATTATATTAATATAAAAAACATAAATTTATAAATATGTCCAAAAAACAAAATAATATGGAAGTTATGGAAACAGAAGCCCAATATGCTAAACTGATTTTAAGAGGCCAGGATGATATTGAGTGGTATAACAATAATTTTAATGAATTAGTAAGAAAGTTTAATGAACAGTTTATTGCAATAGAACATCATGAAGTAATAGAGATGGGCCCCAATTTAGATATTTTGCTTAAAAAACTAAAAGAGAAAGGGATTAATCCAGTAGAGACGCTTATTAAATTCGTGTCAACAGCAAAAGTTATTCTGTAAACTATTTTAAATTTAAAATGAAAGAAAGAATTAACTTACAATTTAAGCAAGGACAACCGCCTCAATTAGTAGCTTTGGCCCGTTCTGAAAAATTAAGAATTGCACCATCAATGGTCTGGTTTGTGATTGATACTGGAAGCCCAATGACTTTCTTTAGTCAAGCTGAAACGAAAATATTAAAAATACCTTTAGAAGGTCGAAGAGAAAAAGAAGTTATCCAATTTGGAGGCTTTAATTTCAAATCAATTGAAACTGAAGATTTCAACATTTATATGTTAATTGATAAAAATAATTTTAATATAACTCATAAAATGGATGCAATTAAAGTAACAAGGATGTCGGAAGATGCACGAATAAAAGCTGAAAGTTTACCTTCTATAATGGGGATGGATTTCTTAAAGAAACATAATTTATCCTTACATATTTATCCAGCAGAGGAACTTGCATGTTTACAGAGAGAGGATTGAACCATCTTCTCAAAGGATAAAATACAAAATAACCGGCAAAATCAAACATCCCATCAGATGATTCTTTCCTACTCCAAAAGCAGAGGTTGCCAAACCAATCGCTGTTGCTGTCAATAAAATAGCCAAGCCAATAAAACTGTCAAAGTAGAATGTTAAGAGAGTAATAAAAATAATAATTCCCAGCAGCAATATTGTGTAGTTAATTTTTACAATATATTTCGCAAAAACCTTTGACAAGTAAATGGTTAATAACGCTGCCACACCGCCAGCCACTAAAGCCACTCCAACAAAAATAAGCATTTCTTGAAAACCTATTCCGCCGATTAAATCTTTCACCGCCACAATAGCTCCATTTCTGGCTTTGTCCAACACGTACGCAGCAGCAATGGAAATCAGGACATTTGCAGTGTTAATGCCGCCAACTAAAGTAAGAAATCCTTCATCACCAATATCGCCAACAACATTCGTAGCCACAATAGCGGCCTGCGCAGAACCAAATCCGGGAAGAAATGCAGCAACAAACCCCATTCCTGAAGCGGCAGAAACTGATTTAGCCAGATTCTTTTTAGAGAGGGATAATGGTGCATTTTTTTGTTTCGGAATAAACGATTTTTGCCGTAAACTTTCGATGAGAATGGAAAAACCAAACAATCCTGACAGTAAAGGAAATAATGGCTGCTTCAGATTGGGAATGCTGAAGACTAATAATCCTAATGCTCCAGATAACAAAAATACCACTAACGCTTTCAAGCGCTTGCCTTTGTCTTTCAGAATCATGTAGACCATAACGCCAATCAAGAGGTAGCCGACCATCGCGCTGACTATTGGCGACAGTTTTTTCATGCTGAAAATGAAAAAAGGAAACAATAAAATGCTTAACAGCAAACTTCCCAGAGCGCCGATAACGGTATAAACTATCGCGTTATGCCCTAATCCCTTCAGTAAAAGTCTATGTCCGGGAAGAACGTTTAGAGCCTGCGCTTCCGTCGGAGCACCGAGGTAGATGCTGGGAATAGCATCGAGAAAAGTATGGGTAATTGCCAAGGCGATGATGAAGACTGCTAAGACGATTGGTGAAGTGTAAGTCAGAAGGACTGCTGAGAAAGAGATGAG
>CAYIEF010000090.1:0-2853 GCA_964362365.1 uncultured Methanosarcinales archaeon
ACTGAACAGAAAAGAGAAGAGCTTCTGCATAAGATTGGATTAAACCCTGAAGAGCTTGTTTATTTCCATGCTACTCAGAATATTCATCCCGAATCTGCCTACATGCAGCGCTCAAGCATGTCTGCGGAAGAAAAAAGAAGAATATTTGATTATGAATGCGCAGTAACTGCATTGGTGTTTGAAACGGCGTCAGAGCTAGGCATAAGACTGGTGGCCAAGCCTCATCCAGGAGAAGAATATATTGAGAATTTCACTCAAGAACTAGCACACCAGCATGGCTTTGTCTACATGCCGGCAAAAGCATGTAATACCCAAGAATTGATGCTCACTTCCTATTCAATAACTGCTGGAAGAAGCAGCTGCATAACCGAAGCAGCGCTTCTAGACCGAAATGCAGGAGCAATACTGCCTGGAGAATTAGGTAAATCTTGGGGAAGTACTGGATCTCCAGCAATCACCTTAGGAGCCATTCCAGTTACTTATGATTGGAACGGAGCAAGAGAAGTTGTAGAAAAAGTGACTTCACTTAATGAAAAAATTAAACGAGAATTGGCAGAAGATAGAAAGAGATTCTCTGTTGATGGAAAAGCAGGTAAGAGATTAGCTGATTTGATTGAAGAATTAGGAGGAAAATAAAATGGATAACGATGAAAATATGTTTAGATATAGTGGACACAGATTATACGCAGAAGTTTCATTAAATCTCTTACCTAAAGCTGTTTCAATGGTTAAGGATTACTTGGCTTCAAGATTGTATTCTGATGAAGAAAAGCAAGAAGATCCAATGGATTTTATGGATAAGACTCTGAAAAGTATGCCTGATGCAATGGCAAGACAGGCTAATCTCAACATGTTATTGATGAAGCGGCAAATGGCTCTGCAAGCACATGAAAGGGCTGCTGCTGAAATAGAAGCTATTCCCGAAGGAGAAGCATATCAAGGAGCAATTAACATTACGCGAGGATACAGACCGGGAAATGTTGCTGAATTAAGAGTTGAAAAGAATGGTGAAGGAAGAGCTACAATTGAATTATACTTTGGAAGCCAAGTTGGTGATGAAACTCGTCCTCTTAGGTGGATGCAGTATGATGCTCTTCTAGCAAAGGCAGAGAAAGCAGGATTCACTGTAGATAGAGGATCAATGGACACTGAAGTTTTGGAATTTGCTGCTGATCAAGATTCTTATTTTAGAATAGCAATTGAAGAATCAATGTCAGCATTTGATTGGTCAGAATTAGAATCTGCTGTAAACTTCTTGTGGCCTGAACAATTGCCCGAAGATGTAAGAGCAAAGTTAGGAAAGTAATTTTTCTTCTTTTTTCCCATAATTTTATATCAAATCCTCATTCTGAGACTAAAATGTTCAGATTTAATGCCAGCAAACCAAGACGAAGACAGGATATAACCTTAACATTGGTATACAAAGCTCTTGATAAATCTGAAGAATTGTTTGATGTAGATCCTACTGAAAGCCAAAAGTATTTCCAAAGAGCAGAAACCTTATACAACCATTGGTGTACGGAAACTGGAAAAGGGGACTATGAAGTCAATCGAAAATTAGACGATTTATGGGTGGGTTTCATGGCTAGGGTCGAGGGCATAAATCTCCGAGTGTAGAAAGCTTTATAAATAACCATCTTTACCAAGCATAAATCAAGTCCGAGTTAACGCGTTTAGGACTATAACGTGTAATTCTGACCTCTATCTTATGGCTGAACAAAAACCAAATTTCAAATATATCGTACGTGTGGCTAACGTAGACATTCAAGGTAATAGGCCCACAAATATCGCTCTCACTCAAATCAAAGGAATCGGCATTAACTTAGCGAATATCGTCTGCATCTGCGCCAATGTTGAGCGGGCTGAAAAGGCAGGTAATCTCAACGATGAACAGGTTAAGAAATTAAACCAGGTTGTGGGAAACCTCGCCGCTCACGGCCTTCCTTCCTGGCTCTTCAACCGCCGGAAAGATTACGATACTGGCAATGATATGCACCTTCTGACCGGAAACATTTCATTCTACCGAGAAAACGACATCAAGCGCCTGAAGAAGATCAAGTCTCTGAAAGGCGTACGGCACGGAAAAGGATTGCCAGTCAGAGGTCAGAGAACGAAATCACACTTCAGGACCAACAAAGGTAAAGTAGTAGGCGTAGAGAAAAAGAAAGTAGCTCCTGCCACAGCTGAAGGCGGTAAAAAAGAAGGGGGCAAAAAAGAAGCTAAGAAATAGGTAAACCATGGGAGATCCAAAACAATTACGCAAAAAGTACAATACCCCAAGACATCCTTGGATTAGAGCTAACATCGAAAGTGAAAAGGTTGTTACCAAGGATTACGGTTTAGTCAAAAAGAAAGAAATTCACATCGCTAACTCCTTTATCAAGAAATACCGAGACATCGCTAAAAGACTTATCGCTACCAGAACTCTTCCACAAGCTCAGAAAGAAAAAGAACAGATCCTCGGCAAATTGCAGGATCTAGGCTTATTACCGGCAGGAGCTGAATTGGAACAGATCCTGGGATTAGAACTTAAAGATGTCTTATTAAGACGCCTGCAGAGCGTAGTATATAGAAAAGGATTCTCCCGATCCATGGCCCAAGCAAGACAATTTATTACTCATCGTCACGTCATGGTCGGAGATCAGGAAATTTCCTCTCCATCTTATTTAGTATCATTAGCGGAAGAAGGTACTGTCTCATTTAAACAAAAATCAGCATTAGCAGATGCTGAACATCCTGAACGAGTTATACTTACGAAAGGAGAAACAGCAGCTCCAAAAGCAGCAGCAAAGAAAAACGAAGCTGCAGAAGAAGCTCCTCAAGAAACAGCTAGCGAGGCTCAAGCATGAAAAA
>CAYIEF010000091.1:0-2793 GCA_964362365.1 uncultured Methanosarcinales archaeon
CCCCTATTTATTACATCTTGCCCTGACTCATATTGAATATACAACAGCACGCATAGATGCTAGATCCGGAGCGATTACTGATGACACGCTCCTAAACCCACGAATACATGATAAAATTGTTAATTGTATAGCACGGGTCGGCACTTCTGCAGGGCAGGGGATTGGATATAATCAAGAAAGCGTTCCGGTAAAGCAAAGAATGAACTCTTTGGAAAAAAGAATTAATCTTATTCTTGATGAGGCTTTTAATTCTGCCGCAGATAGTTATGATGAGTTTGTCTCAGCGTCTCGACGGGATAATTCTACCATGGTGCCCAATCTCGTAAAGATAGAACCCACTCCTTACCTAGGAAAAGTGAAAGAAAAGAGAATGCCTATCGACAAACTTCGACGAGTGGCAAGAGTATGTTCCAAAATACTGAGCAGCAACGGAGACGATGACTGCGTTACCATAGATGTTCACGATGAAGTTCGGCGACTGGTAACATCCGATGGAATTGTGATTAGGGATGGTTTCTTTGGATACAAGTTTTATATGACGGTAAAAACGAGGGATGAAAAACTATCCAGCCCCATGTCGTTTAGCCAAAGCCTTTATTTTACGGACGAAGATATAGGCGGCAGTGAAAAAAGCATAATTAATCATGCAAAATGGATGCTGAAGGAGATTGAAAAAAGAAAGAAATGTGAGCGCAAAATCACCAACGGGATATATCCGGTTCTTTTGTATCAGGGAGCCATGGCCACGCAGCTGCACGAATGCTTTGTTCATTTCCTTGCCTCGGACGAAATTCTGTACAATAAATCAACAACTTTAGGGTGGGAGAATTTTGGGAAAATGTGTACAAATCCTTATATGACTGTCTATTCAAATCCGGGAATGCCCGGGAAATGGGGAAGCATGGAGTTTGATCATGAAGGCGTCCCTGCGCAACAAAGACTGCTGGTGGAGACTGGAAAAGTGATCGGCTATCTCGCTGATCGGGACGGGGCATATCATCTCTCAAGATTGACTGGAAAACCAATACTTCCTGGCGACGCGCGCATCGCCTTTCCACGAGAAGGTGAAAATCCCAGTTCGCATCCGCGCATATCAAACTTAGAAATAGAATATTCAGAACAAAGGATGGCCGCGTCGAGAAAGCAAATGTTTAATCGATTTGTGAATTATCTTCGGAAAAATAAATTTAAAGAAGGCATCTTTATACCGGATTCAAGTTGTGCAGAATGTTATACCGAAGATGGACGCATCATAACCTATCCAAATTTTCCTTACGTAGTTAGCACCAATGGAAATCTTACCCCAGCAAAATTTATTACCACCAGAAGCGATGTCCATACCTTCTTAAATAACATCGTAACCATGGGTGGTCCGCGAGAATATATCCCCCATATCTGTGGAATTGGAGATGAAGAATCAACTATGTGGGTAAGGGCAGGAATATTGTGCGGAACCGGCATAGTGAGGGATATGCATATTTACGCCGAACGGCCAGAAGAACTGCGCCAGCCGAGATTTAAGTAATCTATTTAAAATAGAAGAACATTTGTGATCCCATGCCCAAAAAATCCATTTCTTCCTTAGAATTGGCTGCTTTAGTCAATGAACTGCAGTTTTTAGTAAACGGAAAAGTATCCCAAATTTACCATCCGGAAAGTAACGTGTTATTGTTACAGTTACATGCCCCAGGAAAAGGAAAGCAGCTGCTGAAGATCATATCCGGAAAATGGCTCTGCCTTACCCAGCAGAAAGAAAGCGCTTTGAAACCATCAGGATTTTGCATGCAGTTGCGCAAGTATATCGATAATGCTATCATCAAAAATTTATATCAGCAAGGATCGGAGAGAGTGGTTGTTTTTGAATTGGAGAAACAGGAGAAGTATTTTTTTATCGTAGAATTATTTTCAAAAGGAAACATCATCTTGGCTGATGCTAAGAACATCATCATCGCCGCTTTAGAAAGTCAAGAATGGAAAGACCGAACGATAAAACCGAAAGAGAAATATGTTTTTCCTCCGTTAGAAATAAATTGGAAGGAATTAACGGTAAAGAAACTGCAAGATATTCTGAAGAAAAGCGAGAAACGGAATCTGGCTACCTCGCTGGCGACTGAGATAGGTTTAGGTGGGTTATATGCGGAAGAATTATGCAGGCAGGCAGGAGTTAATCTAGATCAAAAACCAGCCGAGGTCATTGCAAAGGAAACGGAAAGATTGGTTGGTACGCTCAAGAATTTCTTAATCTTGATCAGCACGCCAAAAGGATATATCTATGAGGATGAAGTGACTCCTTTTCCTTTACTTGACAAAAAGCCACTGAAAGAAACAGAAACCTATCATGAAGCGATTGATACTCTGAAGTTATCAGAAAAACTTTCTCCGCATCAAAGCAGGATCAAAACCTTGCAGCGGACCATTGCAGAACAAGAAGAAGCAATCAAAAATCAGGAAGAAAAGGCAGGCATTGCCTCTCAGAAGGGAGAATTGATCTATGAAAAATATACTGCCTTGCAGAAGCTGCGGGAGATCGTGGAAGAGCTGAAGAAAAACAAGAATTGGACGGAGATCTCCAAGGAATTAAAGAAAGAGAAAAAAATTAAATCAGTCAATTTAGAAAAGAAAGTTGCAGTAATAGATCTATAATGTTTGTCACGTCTCAAGTCACTTCGTTCGTGAATTTCCTGACGGAAATAAACAAAAGACGGGCAGACGCTCAGCATAGCTGAGGTCATGCACACATTTAAATGAAAAGAGCAGAAATCCCCACTATTCATAGTGTGGGATGAATGCTGC
>CAYIEF010000092.1:0-2598 GCA_964362365.1 uncultured Methanosarcinales archaeon
GTCAACTAAATCTAAAACCGGTTGATAGGGGACACCGCACCATTCCTGCAGAAGACGGTAGAAGAAAATTCTATTCTCAATAGTAGCAGGAATGTTCACGCTTTGAAATGCATCGCTAACATATTGATCTGCATCAATCTTCCCATTGTTGAACTCCCGCCAGACATCTCTTCCATCCAGCCTGGGCTGTACCATCTTTCTCCATTCTTCTTCGGAAAGATTTCCAAATTTTTTTTGTGCAGCAGAAAGGATGATGTACGATAAAGGGCGCACATTAGCAACTCCGCCGATGTCAAAACAGACGTATTTGATTTCAGACATGGGATTGCTAAGAAGAATTAATTATTAAATGTTGTGAAGAAAAGATTTAATGTGCTAATGGTTGGTGTTCAAAAGGATTTGGAAATGCTTTTATTTCTTCACGTGAAGCATACATGCTTTGGAGTAAATCCATTTGTTCTGATTTTAAAGGCTCGTATTTTCTGGCAGCGAGAGTGTATTCTCCCCATTGGTCTTTCCTTGTTCTCTGTTCCTCCCGCCCAGGGCTTAGTGAAAGCAGAATTTTCTTCCCTTTTTCTACATCATTACAAAAAAATTCACATGCCGTTTCAAGCGAACCAAATGAAGCAGATCCTCCCGTATGAAGATTCAAGCTAACAAAATGCTCCTGTCCTTCCTCAAAAATTACTCTGCCAAAGAATATATCATATCCATAAGAAACAATTCCTTCTTTATCCTTTTGCTGAGTCATAATTAATCAATATTGAGATTTTATTTAAAAAACTTTCTAAAAAATAAAAAATCTTACGCCTCAACTTCCTTCTCTTTCTCTGCATATTCCCAGCATAAGAAATTGTTCAGCTCAATGATTTTTTCTATTATAACCTATTCTTCAAAACAATAATGTTTAAATGTAGACAGCTAACAAGAAAAATAAAGTGTAAAGGGCGTGCCAGTGGTCTGGGTCGTGGCCTGCAAAACCGTTGACATCGGGTTCGATCCCCGACACGTCCACACTTATTGCTTGTAAATAAGTCTACTTTATATTATTTTTGGTTTTGATTGATGTGAATTAAAATAATCACATTCTTGATTTATATTTAGAAACAGTTCTCCTTGCTATAGCTAAACCAAATCGTTCTTTCAAGATTGGCACTAATTGATGATCTGAAACTTTCCACTGCCCATTTTCATAAAGAGATAGATCCTGTTGAAGCTGCTTTAAGTATTCTATTCCCTTGTAAAGACCAACGCCTCTTCCGGTGATGAGCTCTTGCGCAAAAATAATTCGGGCATCAGGAAGTTGGATGCTTAAATTTTTAACTAATCTGCTCACCGAGGAATCAGAATACCCTATTTTTTCAGCGATAGTTTGCTGGGTTATGGGTTTTAAATCTGCTCTATTCCTTGTCTGTAAATATGTATCCTGTGTTTCGCATAAGTATTGCGTAATAGCAAGCTGTTGTGCAACGACCCAGGCTCGCTCCTTAGCAAAGTGTTTTGAAAAAATTGTATTAACTGAGATGGTAGCAATATCTTCATCGGTTCTTCGAAACTGAGCCAATTTTTCAGCTATCCTTTCCTCAATTTGAGAATTATACATCACGGAATATTTTCCAGTTCCATTTCCTTCATCCTTTTTTTCTACAAAAATCTGTGGAATTTCGAGATATTTTTCTGCTGGAATCTTTCCCCGGACTGCTTTACAGTTTTCTATAAAACTGCTATGATAGTAATAGTTACCTCTTGTTTCATGAGGATCCTCTTCCCTCCAATCAGGATTTTGTTCATGAAATTTACTAACTTGCTGTAAGCTTTGATCCAGCAATAATTCTAGTTCTAACGGAGAAAGACCCATGATAGGGCTTACTATAGGTGAATGTAAACGCTGTTGCAAGGCCAGGGATAGGCTAAGTCCTAATTTCATGAAAACCACAAAAAAGAAGGATATTTATAAATTTTCCCAGTAATTACTGATAGATAGTAACTTTTTCTTCAGAAAACAAGAAATAAAAAACCTTGCCCTGATCATACTTCAACTTCCTTCTCTTTCTCTGCATATTCCCAGCATAAGAAATTGTTCAATTCAATTATTTTTTCTACAACCGGATTCTGAACATTGATTTTATACAAAGTTGTCCCTGCCACGGTTCTTGTAGATACAACAATTCCGTCTTCTTCCATCTGAGGCCATAGTTTCTTTAAAGTCTGGAAGTTTACATTCGCATTCTTGGCTATTTCGGTTATTGGGTAATCAAAATCTCTAGAATAAATAAGAAAATCTAGAATTTTAATTAAGGGATAATCGCCAAAAGTTCTTAATAATACCATATATTTCATCTTTTTGGAATATACTCAATCACAGTTCTGCAATAGCTTTCAATAGCTTTTCATGTCCTTTAACCGGAGTATTAAATCTACTTAATTCCCGTGAGACTATTTCATATGCTCTTTTATCGTTCAAATCTTTTGAATGCTCTGATTTCGCCATTTTTTATCCACTCCTTAATTTCTTGATCAGTATAATATCCTTCTCTAATGCCCCCATCACACTAGCTTGGTCAGGGTCGTCTTTTATTTTAAACTTTTCTCCATTTT
>CAYIEF010000093.1:0-2372 GCA_964362365.1 uncultured Methanosarcinales archaeon
CGCAAGGATTTCCCGGTTCAAATTGCCTGCTACACTAGGCGAACGTACTCAAGTGGGATTTCTTCGAAACCCCACGACATAGCTGTATAATGTAGCAGCGTGAAAGTCCGGGCGTTGGCGCTTTTTATTTAACCATGAAAAGAAAAATATTAATCACTGCTCCTGCATATTTCGATACAGACGCAGTAGCGCTCTTCCAGCAATTGGGAGAAGTCACCGCTCAGGAGATGAGCAAAGAAGAACTTTTACAGCAGGTACAAAATTATGATGTTTTGGCTATCCGTGTAGATACCACAGTTGACAGAGAGATTCTTGATGCCGCAAAGAACCTGAAGGTTATCGCTAGCGGAACAACCGGAGTGAATCATATTGACGTTGAATACGCCAAGAAAAAAGGAATAGAGGTTATCTCGCTGCAAGGTGCAAATACAGTAGCAACTGCAGAGCATGCATTAGCTTTAATGCTGGGTTTGATGCGCAATGTTCCGGCCGCCCATAGTTCTCTTCTGTCCGGAAAATGGCATAGAGCAGCATTCATAGGTACGGAATTGTGTGGAAAAAAGTTAGGCATTGTGGGTTTTGGGAGGATTGGCAGAGACATAGCCAAAGTGGCAATGCATTTTGGTATGCGCATTCTTGCTTACGATCCATACCTCCCGGAGAATGTTTTTGCTGAACATAACGCTGCCCAAAGTACCTCTCTTGATGCTATTTTCTCAGAATCAGATGTCATCACTTTACATGTCTTGCTTACTGAAGAGACCAGAAATCTAGTCAATAAGCAGCGATTGGCTTTGATGAAACCCACTTCAGTGCTCATCAATTGCTCGCGCGGAGAAATAGTTTCAGAACTGGATCTGGTTGACGCTTTAAAGAATAAGAAAATTGCTGGAGCAGCGTTGGATGTTTTTGTGAATGAACCTTTGCCTACGGACAGCCATCTCATTCACTACGCACAACAGCATCACAATCTGATTCTTACTCCGCATATCGCTGGTTCGACCAAAGAAGCTATCCGAGATGCCGGTCTTTTCGTGGCTACAAAGACACGGGAATATTTTGCAGGAAGAGGCAAATAACTTTTATATAACACTCATTTTTATACAACTATGATTATTGGTTTGGACATCGATGAGGTGTTGGCTGAATTACTGGAAGCATACTTAGAATATCACAATAAAAGATTCAATACCCGCGCTCAAAAAAGAGATATGTTTTCCTATTCCTTTCGCGAAGTGTTTGGTTATTCGGAAGAGGAGAATCAGAAAAGAGTCCTCGATTTCTTCAAGAGCGAATATTTCCAAAACATCAAGCCGGTAAAAGGAGCGCCGGAGATGGTTGCGCAGTTAGCAAAAGAACATCAGCTTTGCATCATAACCGCCAGAACCAAGGTGATTCGCGAGGAAACAGAACAGTGGCTGCTGAAGCATTTTTCGGACAGTTTCCATTGCATCAATCTTACCAACCAGTGGCATGGCGTGGGAGAAAAACAGCTGAAATCAGAAATAGGGAAACGGGAGAAAATTGATATTTTGATTGACGACAGCCTGCATCATGCCAGGGATTGCGCATCCGAGGGAATATACGTCTTGCTGATGGATATTAACTATCCTTGGAATCAAGTTTCTGAAAAACTACCCGAAAATATTAAAAGGGTGCATTCCTGGGAAGAAATAGTAGAAGAGATTGACAGGTATGGAAGAGAAAACAAAAGAAAGTGAAGATTTACTGGAGAAAAGATATAACATCTCCTGTTGTCGCTCATATTTGACACCAAAAGGAAGGTGCTATACCTGTCCTGAACTTGAAGAAGATTTTGTGTTGGAAGGAGAAGAGGAAGTTGAAAAAGATCCTGATGGAGAAACATGGTAAAAGCAGATACTTTTAAATAGTAAATTTGGTTCATTTCTACTATGAAAACTAAAAACCAAGAACTGCAGAGAATTGCCAAAATAGTTGTGCCGATATTGAAAAGAAATGATGTAGTGAAAGCGGGCATCTTTGGGAGCTATGCCAGGGGAAAAGCAAAGAAACGAAGCGATGTTGATATACTTATCAAACAGAAGGGGAGAAAAATTTTGCTTGATTTGGTGGGATTAGAGATGGAATTAAAAAAAAAATTGAAAAAGAAAGTGGATTTATTGGACTATAAAGGCCTAAGCCCGTATCTCAAGGATCGTATATTAAAAGAAGAAGTAAGGATACTATGAAAGACGCTTTCGTATTTATAAAACACATGAGAGATGCAATTAATTTAATTCAAAAATTTACAAAAGGCTACACTAAAGAAAAATTCTTTCACGATGAACAAATCCATGAAGTTCTCCAACAGGAAGAGAAATGAGCCTAAAATTAATCTCCTGGAACGTAAA
>CAYIEF010000094.1:0-2177 GCA_964362365.1 uncultured Methanosarcinales archaeon
ACGTGGGGAAACTTTCTTAATGCTAAATTAAGATACTTTAATTAGGACAGTGCCGAATACTTTCGCTTTCCCGCACTTCGCTGGCTTCAGTTCTGACAGAAATGATTTGTATCTACGCCTGCAATACCACAATCTTTTTAATTTGATCCTGCTTTATCTTAAGTGAGGTGCTACTATGAATAAAACTTCAGGAAAATATCTGTCTTTAACAACTATTTTATTAGCCATGAATTGTAGTCCTTCTGTCCAGCAAACAGAAGTAAAAACCAAACCAGAAGTGAAAGTCACCGCAAAGCAAGAATACGACTGCAGTTCTCTTGATCTTACCCGAAAAGTTGGATTTTCCGTTTCTTTTACTATGGCCGGAAAACATCTTTGTTATCGTATACAAAAAGTTGTGCTTCCTTTACAAGCGGAGCGCTATTTAGATTCTCTGGCAGAATGCGATGATTATGGGAAAACGCCAAAGGATGGTCTTGTGTTTATCCGCGAATTTATGGGCCCAGAAAAGGGGAGACTGCAAATAAATTATGTCTTGGACGCTGCTGGAGATTACATCCCCTTTTGGCGGGAACCTTCAGGAGAGATAAACTCCCCTTTTGAACCTATTCCTGAGGAAGTGGGAAAACTATTTGATCTTACTCCAACCATGCTGGATAAAACTAAGAATCATCCCCAAATATGCCCTGGATTACTGGAATATAAACCTTCTTTTTGATGAGCTTGATTTTCTTTTTATGCAAACTCTGCTATCATTTCCTATATTGTAGACGTGGCTTTGTTTTCTTCAATTTTTGGAACGCTTGAATGGGTTCCGTAATCGATTATTTCCGCAAACGTTGAGGAGGGACAAAAGGGTACGACAAGGTCATAAAGTTTACCTTCTGGAGTATCGCTAGGAAAACGATAAATAGGGATAGAGTCCCCGGTTAGGTCATATATGTCAGCTTGGGCAAATTGAGGTAATCCTTTTCGCCAATAACTGAGAACTTCTTTCAACTCTTCTCCTTTTGAACTTTTACTGCCTACAGTGAGATCACGGATAAGGAAGTTTCTCGTGAGTGCCTCACCCAGCATTTCTTGGGAAGGCTTTCCGAGCTTGCTCCGTTTTTTGAAATAACCGGAATAGAAAAGGATATATGAACTGTCTTCCCGATTCCAATCCTTTCCAGGATTGAGCAAACGCCATCCTGTAGGAATAATTTTTTCTTGGTTCTTAGTAAAATCACTAATGCTGCTGCACAGATACATCTCTGGCAAAGTGAGACGATATTTAAGATACGTCCACGAAACTTCCCCAAGGTGTTCTTTTATCTGATCTGCCAGATGCACGAACATAGGGTGCTATTTTTCTCTTTCTTTTTAAATTTTTCTATATTAAAAAGTTTAAACGCCGAGTTCCAATCCCGCCGGACAATGATCTGATCCCATAACCTGAGGAAGAATAAATGCTTTCTGTATTCTATCGCGTAATCTATCCGACACTAAAAAATAATCAATCCTCCAGCCAATGTTTTTCTTCCGGGCATTAAACATATAACTCCAGAAAGTGTAATGCCCTTTCTCTTTAACAAATTCCCGAAACGAATCAATATATCCTGCGTCCAGCAGTCTCTGTATTCCGTCAATTTCTGCCTGCGTAAAGCCAGCAGTCTTGTTGTAATTTTCTTTGGGATTTGCCAAATCTATCGCCGTGTGCGCTACATTTAAATCGCCGCAAATGATGGATGGTTTTTTCTTCTCTAAATTTTTGATGTAATTCAGAAATAATTTGTCCCATCCTTCCCTATATTTCAAGCGCGTCAATCCACGGCCGGAATTAGGAACGTACACATTAACCAAATAAAAATCCTTGAATTCGAGGGTAATGATCCTTCCTTCGTCTTTATGATTTTCTTTTTCTCCAAAATTGTAGGTAATGGAAAGCGGTTCGATCCTGCTAAACACTACTGTTCCTGCGTAACCTGCTTTTTCGGCAGAATTCCAATAATGGTATTTGTACTGCGATAATTTCTGGTCAAGCTGATCTGGATGCGCTTTGGTTTCCTGAATGCAGAAAATGTCCGGATCTTCTTGGTCAACAAATTCAAAAAATCCTTTCTTCATGATTGCGCGAATACCATTTACGTTCCAGGAGATTAATTTTAGGCTCATTTCTCTTCCTGTTGGAGAACTTC
>CAYIEF010000095.1:0-2133 GCA_964362365.1 uncultured Methanosarcinales archaeon
TATCCAAACTCCATCGTCTATGCGACAGAGAAAGGAATAATGGAAAAGAAATTTTCAGGTAACACCGCTGGTTTCTCCATCGTTCTTATTCCTTCTGGATCCAGTTACGCTTTACTTTCGACCGACTCTCTCCAGGCTAACAGCATCTTCACCCAGCTTTATTTCTTACAGGGCCACGGCTTGAAATGTTTCAGCAAGTTTGATGATGTTCAAAACATCAACGGAGGAAGGATCATTACCTGGAAGATGGATTATTCCTGCGTTAAATAAACAAAAGCAACATGTTACAATAAATTTTATAAAGCAACCTCTGTTTTGAATATATAGGTGGAATGGTGAACGAGGAAAAAAAAAATATTGATAATGAAGTGATAGATTTTTCTAAACTAAAAGAGAAAGTAAAAGGATTGTTTGCAAAGAAAGCAGAAAAAAAAGATACCCCCTTATCCCAATCTTCCTCTCCTACCTCGGAAGATTCTCTGTCCCTAGATTTAAATCAAATTAAAAGCGCTGCTAAGAAGCATGCTCGATGGCTGATCCCTCTTGCCTGTATCCTTTTTGCACTAACAGCTTCTATTTACCTTAGGACCATGCCCCAGCGCATGCCCATCGCTGACCAATGGGCAGAAAACACCGTAAGCAACTATTACCAAGACCTCATCAAGCAGCAGATTGATCAACAGTATCCCTATCTACCAGCGCAAAATAAACAATCACTAATACAAAAAGAATGGCAGAATTTCCAAAAACAGAATAAAGATGAGTTAGAGACGCAGAAAGAAACTATTTCAAAACAATATCGGGAAGAATTTGAGGATGAGCAGGGGACTATATATCTCTTAGGAATTGATCCTTATCATTTCTATCGGCAGACCAGCCTCGTTCTCAAAAATGGGTTCCCGGGCACCGGCCACTTTGAAGACGGGCTCATTAAAGATGACCTTCGAATTGCCCCTCTGGGCGGAGCTTCAGAATGGACTTTTCACAACTGGTTTTCAGCAAAATGGCATCGATTCCTCAACCTATTTGGCGATTTCCCGCTCATGTATACCTTCTTCTTTGTAGGAGTTATCTTCTCTGCCCTTACGGTGATCCCTGGATTTTTTATCGGAAGAAAATTAAGTAAAAACAATGTCGGAGGATTTTTCACTGCCTTCCTGCTTGCGGTCACCTCATTTTTTGTTAGCAGAACCACGGGAGAAAGCTCAGATACCGATGTGTATACGGTTTTTTTTCCGGTGCTTATTACTTGGTTATTTTTAGAAGCGCTTGATGCAAAAGACCTGAAAAGGAGATTAATATGGATCTCTCTGGCCGGTCTTGCGACTGGATTATTTGCGTTTGCCTGGACCGGATGGTGGTACATTTTCTTCTTTTTATTGGCCACCCTTGGTTTTAAGATGGCCTACCTGCTGACCATGAATTGGAGAGATGTAAAGAGAACACTACAGTCTCAAGAAATAAAATTGTCTTCTGCCATATTTGTTTTATACGCCTTATTTTCTTCTATTTTTGTAAATATGTTTATCTCCTTCAATGAGTTTATAAAAATTTTCTCCGGGCCAACCAGAGTGATTCACCTTAAAGCAGTAGGTGTAGGCGCATACCCCCTTTGGCCGAACATTCGCACTACTGTTGCCGAGCTTAAAGCATTTTCCTTCGAGAAAGTCATCAATATCCTTGGTGGAAAATTATTATTTTTCATAGCCATCATAGGGATCCTATTACTATTATTTAGAAAAGATGAGCATGGAAAAAGAGAACCGCATCTGGCCTTTTTGTTAGCTCTATGGCTGGGGGCATCATTATATGGAACGACGAAAGGAATGAGATTTATAATGCAGGCAACTCCTATCTTTGTTATTACTGTAGGCGTATGCTTTGGCTTGATCTGGAGTTATGCCTCGCGATGGGCCAGTAACCATTTAAGATTAAACAAAAATATGGCCAAGATTGTGATTTTTCTGCTTCTGGCTATTCTCCTTATTGATCCTGCAAAAGCAGGCTATGCCCAAGCTCACAATTCCATTCCCAGCATGAATGATGCATGGTACAATACCTTGACAAAAATCAAAGAGGAAGCGCCGCAAAATATAGTCATAACCTCGTGGTGGGATTTTGGGCATTGGTTTA
>CAYIEF010000096.1:0-2127 GCA_964362365.1 uncultured Methanosarcinales archaeon
TTAGCTCCAACGGAAAAATTTACATTGCGGACACTGAACATAACAGAATTGTGCGCATTGACGACATGACCGGAAAAGGATGGATTGCCTTTGCTCCCTACACCAAAAATTGGCCCACGAATGCCCATGAATGGCAGATGGAAGCTCCGAAAGGGATTTTTGTCGTAGAAAAATAAATTAAATAATCATATTTTTCGTAATGAGGAAATAACCTCAGCAAGCACTTTCACAACATTATAAATATCTTTCTTATCAGTGTATTTACCCAAACTAAAGCGAATACTTCCTCTGGCTAATTTTTCTGACACTTTCATCGCTTTCAGAACATGGCTGACTTCGATCTCATTTGCCGTACAAGCGCTTCCTGCAGAAGCATAAATTCCTTGTTGATTCAGATAAGATAATACTGTTTCTGCTTCTACGCCTTCAAAAGCGAGATGCACATTGTTTGGCAATCTTTCCGTAGGATGGCCATTGAGAGATGCATTTGGAATCTTTTTCATGATTTCAGAAATAAAATAATTTCGCAATCCGCTTAATCGCTTATCTTCTTTTACTTTTTCTTGCTGTGCTAGTTCCAAGGCTTTGGCAAATCCAACTATTGTGGGGAGATTTTCTGTGCCTGAACGCAATCCATATTCCTGCCCTCCACCGTGAATAAGTGGCTGAAGTTTTATTCCTTCTCTTACATACAATAAGCCAGCTCCCTTTGGACCATAAATCTTATTGCTGTTCAAGGTCAATAAATCAACATCTAATTTCTGCACATCTAAATCCAGCATTCCTGCTTGACAGGCATCAGTGTGAAACAACACTTTCTTTTTTTTGGCGATAGCGGCAATTTCTTTTATCGGCTGGATAGTTCCTACTTCATTATTGGCATACATGATGGAAATTAAGATTGTTTTTTTGGTAATCGCTTTCTCGACATCTTTCAGATTAACTCTTCCGTATCTGTCAACATCAAGGTACGTAACCATAAATCCTTCTTTTTCTAAGAATTTGTATGTCTCTAAAACTGCCTTATGCTCAATTTTACTAGTGATGATATGTTTTCCCTTTTTCTGATATGCATGAGCGATTCCTTTAATTGCCAGATTGATGCTTTCCGTTCCGCTGGAAGTAAAAATGATTTTATCATTATCTTTTGCATTAAGTGTTTTCTTAATTCTTTTTCGAGAACCTTCCACGACTTCCTTTGCTTTCTTTCCTGCTGCATGCATACTACTTGGGTTGGCAAAATATCTATTTACTTCTGCTATTACTTTACGAACTTCTTTCCGTACTGGCGTGGATGCGGCGTAGTCGAGATAGAGCATGTTTCTTCACACTCCCAGCATCTCTCTCAATTCTTCAGACGGCTTCCAGGGCGGAGTAAAGGTAACTTCAATATTCACTTCTTCCGCTCCCTGCTCAAAAATCATCCTCTTCAGATCTTCCACCATCTGCGGCCCAAAAGGACACATGACGGAAGTAAAGGTAAGAACGACTTTTACTTTCTTCTCATCGATTTTCACTTCATAGATCAATCCAAGTGTCCAGACATCGATATTCAATTCGGGATCTTCATATTTTTTGAAGACGTTTTCGATTAATTGTTCTTTGGTTATCATTTTAGTCCCTCAAATCCATTCTCATTGATCTGTTTTGCTAGTTCGTGCCCATCACTTTTGACAATTTTACCATTCGACAACACACTGACCGTATCAGGCTTAAGATATTCCAAAAATTTGCTGTAATGAGTAATAACCACAACGCTCATTTCTCTTTCTTTGCGAATTCTTTCCACTCCTTCCGCAACTGTTTTTATGGAATCAACATCAAGTCCTGAATCTGTTTCATCAAGCAGTGCATATTTCGGTTCCAACATAGAAAGTTGCAGCATTTCCATCCTCTTCTTCTCTCCGCCGGAAAATCCTTCATTGAGATAGCGCTTGCTAAAGGAAGCATCTATCTTGAGCTGCGCCATGTTCTCTTTCAGCAGTTGGTGGAAATTTACCACGGAATATGACGGCAAACCTTTCTTCTCCCGCAGATTATTAACCGCAGTTCTCAGGAAATTGCTGATAGTTACTCCTGAAATCTCTGAAGGATACTGGAATGATAAAAACAATCCTTTCTGCGCTC
>CAYIEF010000097.1:0-2061 GCA_964362365.1 uncultured Methanosarcinales archaeon
CATAAAAGAAAGGAAAAGCATACTACTATTTATAATTTACTTTTGTCGGAAACTAAAATAACCAAAATATTAAAAAGCCTTTTTACCCTTCTCTGCCTATGCCAACAAAAGAATGGTGGTGGGGAAGATCAGCCAGCGTAGATTTACACCACTGTGATCCAAAACTAGTCAAAAGTCCGGCCGCTATCAGGCGTTTTGTACGCCAACTGACCAAAGAACTAAAGATGCACCGAGTCGGACCTACAGAAATAAAACGCTTTGGCCACGGCAAGCTGCGCGGTTATTCCATGATGCAGTTCATCGAAACTAGCACTATCATCGCCCATTTTGATGAAAATGGAAATCGAGCTTTTCTGGACATCTTCAGCTGTAAAACCTATTCAGTAAAAAAAGTGGCTCAATTCTGCAAAAAATATTTCAAAGCCAAAAATTATGTTTTATACGTAGAAGAACGAAGATAATTCTTAGTGCAACATTTTTTCAGAAGAATGACTATAGAACTTGGTCAGCAATGTGAAGAAAGCAAAGGCGCTTAAGCCATAGGCAAAGATATAAAATATGTTAGCCAGAGCACCCAGAAAACTAGAAGCCCCCCAATAAGAAAACAATAAATCTCCGCCCAGAAATCCTATGTTGGCAAAAAACAAGTACAATAAATGTATCTCAAAAGAATCAAGATTCCGGTAATATAATAGCAGATTTGCAGAGAAAAGTAAGATCAAGGAAGTCAGTAAGGGATAAAGATACCCTAAGAATGTACCTTCTGCGACAGAAGCATACAATAGCACCCCAATCAGCAGAAGCGAGCCAACAATCAGTAAAGGTACCAGCTTACGGTTTTCACCATATTCTTTGTGAAGCGAACTGCTCAAAACAGCGAAGGAAACCAACATGAATAAAGCTCCGGTTATCCAATAAAAGTCAGGCATTCCTGCCGTAGGCGTTTTTTCAAATACTCGCAAAGTTAAATACCAGGTCAATTCCCCCATCGCAAAAAGAGCATACCCTATCAGCAGGAAGAAGAAAATAAAAAATTTGCGGTCAGAAAAAAGTTCTTTCAGTTTATTTTTGAAAAGCGTATTTACAGATAAAATTCCAAACACCACAGTTAGAAAAGCAAATAGAAGCGTTACTAGGTATAATGTATCTAATATCTCTAACACCATCTTTAAATTAGTAAGAAAATGAGATATATAAATGTGTTGGTGGTTAGAAGCGAGATAGATAGAAAGATATTTATAACATATTACCTTCTTAAATCAAAAAGAGGCACAAGATGGTTCTCCGCGAACAAGACAAGCATTTTCTATCCTCATTATATATAGCCATAGCCATCATTTTCACTTGGAAAGGAATCTGGGATGGACTTTATGAAGTGCCATTTCTTGGCAATCTAAACTGTCCAACTCTCTTACAGCTGGAAACCTGCACGCCTTTAGTATTTCTCTTCTTGGGGTTTGCCATGCTTACTATCTCCGGACTCATTTTCAAGGAATTTGATCCCTTAGGGGGGATTCAAAAAGCAGTTAGTAAAACCATGCACAGCATTCAGATGCATCACCAAAAAGAACATTTCCAGTTTAAATACCATGATAAAAACTTGAAAAAAGACGTTATTGTTCCCGCCAAATGGGTAAGGAAAATAGAAAAAGGAGCATTGGTGATAGTGCCTCCCCGCAAGAAACAAGAAATCTTCATTCCTATACATCGGGTAACCGAAATACTCTATAACGGAAAACGATACTGGAGACTGTAAAATGGCGGGATGGGAAGACTTCAAGAAATATTTTTGGTACCTTTTTGGAACGTTAGGCGTAGTTTTTTTCTGGGCAGGAGTATGGGATGGCCTTGGACAACTGCCGATCATTAAAATTCCTTGGCTAAGTTTGGTCTTGGGAATAACTATGTTAAGCCTCTCCGGCATTTTGCTTAAAGGAGCAAATCCCCTCTGGGAACCGGAAAAACCGGTCAGCGCAGAAGCGAAAAAAGTGCACCGCCATCCACAGAAACACGAATTCCATTTCAGGTATGAAGATCATGTGCAGAAAAAAGAAATGACCA
>CAYIEF010000098.1:0-1917 GCA_964362365.1 uncultured Methanosarcinales archaeon
TAAATCCCTGCCCTTTAGGGCGGGGATAGCTGCTTTTCAGGATTTTCTTTAATTTGATAATCAATGATTCAGGAATCGTTCGTATTTTTAGAGAAATGCAATACTGCTAGAGAGCTTTCTTTTCGCAAGCAGGGCATTAAAGACTGGCGAATGTTTTTATCGACAGAGAAAGTCATAGGCATTGCTGCGGCCAAAAAAGAATTTTATAATCGTAAAATCATGGAAGCACAGAAAGCCTTGGCCGAAGATAATGCATCGTATTTTGTAGGAAAGCTGCCGACTAAAGAAATGTGGCGGTTGTATCCGCATTTTAAAGAGGAGTGCTGTTTTCTGGATATTGAGACTGATTCTTATGGAAATGTTGTGATGGTTGGAATTTCTAATTATTATCATACCAATACTTTTGTGCAGGGATTCAATCTGGAAAAAGGATTATTGGAAAAAGAATTATCGAAATATAAATTGCTGATCACCTTTAATGGTGGAGCATTTGATCTGCCGAAGCTGAGGAAGCAGTTGCAATTGGAAGTAAAGATGCCGCATATTGATCTGAAACCGTTGTGTGTGAAACTGGAGCTAAAAGGTGGATTGAAAGAAGTAGAACGAATCTTGAATATGAAACGTCCAGAACATCTCTATGGCAATCCTGTCGATTTGTGGAAAGCCTTTCATGCTTCCGGAGACCGGGAATACTTGGAATTGTTAGTAGATTATAACAAAGAAGATATTGAGAATCTGAAAGGAGTGATGGATTTTGTGTATAGGAGGATGAAGGAAAGAGTTAAAAATTTTTAAAGTTGGTTGAATAGTGAAAAACAAAAAAGCTAGATGGGTTTTTGATCAACCTTTTTCTAAAAAAGGTTGGAAAAAGTATATAAACTTCCCATGCAACCTGAGAAGCATGGCTAAAGTCACACCATGGGAAGTGCAGGGGGAGATTGATTACAGCAGACTTATGAAGGAATTTGGGTTGCAGCCATTTACAAATCTACCCAAAAGATTTCTTGAGCAGCCATTATTTCGCCGCGGATTAGTGTTTGCTCAACGTGATTTCGGACGAATTACTGAAGCCATTGAAAACAAGAAACCGTTTGTGATGATGACCGGGCTTATGCCTTCCGGAAAGTTTCATTTTGGCCATAAGATGGTAGCCGATCAGATGATTTTCTACCAAAAGTTAGGTGCTAAGATATACCTTACCGTTGCGGATATTGAAGCATATAATTCCAGAAACCCTAACATGAAGGAATTGCGAGAGACGGCAATCCAAGAGTACTTAACTAATTATGTTGCCCTAGGATTAGACTTGAAAAAGTGCGATTTTTACTTCCAATCTAAAAGATCATCTGATGGGGAAAAAGCAAGCGCTTATTACAGTTTAGCTAACATGTTAGCAAGACACGCTACCTTTAACGAATTCAAAGCAATTTATGGAGAGATTTCTCCTGGGAAGATGGCTTCTGCCTTACTTCAGGCTGCAGACATGTTGCATCCGCAGCTGCCTGAATTTGAAGGTAAGCCTTTACCTATAGTTGTGCCGGTTGGAAGCGACCAAGATGCTCACGTAAGATTAGCGAGAGATCTCTCGCAAAGAATCAAAGAATTTAATTTTATGCAGTTAAGCTCAACCTATCATAAATTTTTACCGGGACTGAAAGGAGGAAAGATGTCTTCATCGGACACAAATTCATACATTGCCTTAACTGATACTCATGAAGAAGCAGCTACAAAAATAAAAAAATATGCTTTTTCTGGCGGCCAAGCCACGCTTGAAGAACATAGAAAGAAGGGCGGCAATACTGATGTTGATGTTGCGTTCCAGATGTTACGATATGGTTTAGAGCCAGATGATAAAAAATTAGGGAAAATTTATAGTGATTACAGGAAAGGAAAGCTTTTGAGCGGGGAATTGAAGCA
>CAYIEF010000099.1:0-1858 GCA_964362365.1 uncultured Methanosarcinales archaeon
CTGCAAAACTTCCCACATGATTTCCATTCATGATAATATCTAAATTAGTATCATTGGGGGGAGAGTGCAAGACATAAACAGTTTTGTTGGGCTTATTTCGGAAGAGTGGTTGATCTAAATCTTTCTGAATAGAATCCTTTTTTTCCATCTCCGGACTAAACCGAAATGGCACCCATCCATTAAGCGTACTTAAACTACCAGCTAATTTATAATTTGCTCTCTTTCTCTCTGAATATTCTTTTACTAGGTTCTTAGGAATTTCACTCAAGTCAAATTTTTCCCAGTCTTTAATGCCAAAAGGAGTGATAGGAACGCAGGAATAACCCACTATATCAAAATGATCTGTTAACTTTAATCTTTTTCCATGGATAATTTTGTACAGACCTTCTTCTTCGCCTCTTTCAAAGAGGTCATAATTTGCTTTACAGTCGTCATTGCCCAGCATCAGGAATAAATGTATATTTCTCTCTTTTAGTGGGCGAATTAGATTTGGTAATCGTTCTTTGAAAAAAATACGTTGCATAGCAATAAATGCATCGGGCGGAAGACCTTTCTTCTTTAATTCTTCAATTGAAGCAGTTACCGAATTCCCTTTTGGCGCAATATCTCCTCCAATAACCACAGAATCAGCAGAAACTTGCAGAGCGTAATCAACTAGCTTTTGATACTGGGCCTCATTTCCATGCACATCAGAAGTATAGACTACAACATGTTTAATTTCCTCTCACCGCCATACTCAAATCAAAAACAAACAAATATAAAAACCTACCTACGGCAGTTCTATAACCATCCCTTCCCACCCAGGATTAGCTATCTTTGTCCCACCCATAGCATCAACAATTCCCACTGTCTCATGCAGATGCCCACTAAGAGCTAACTTCGGCTTCACTCGCGCAATAAAATTGCTAAAATCTTTATTGCCCACATGGCGGTTTCCCAACCAATCTAATTTTGTGCCATAAGGGGGCTGATGAGTGATCAAGATAATTTTCTTCCCATTATATTTTCCATACCATCCTCTGGCAATTTTTCTGAACGCAGCGTCTTGCAGGGTAAATCCTCCGCCGCCATAGCCTAAGAAAACATACTCGCCAATCAGCTTCGCATTTCTATCCAGATTGACCACGTTAGAAAAACCAGCTACGATCCCAGCAAATTCTGCTCCCTCTTCGTGATTTCCAGGAACAATATACACTTTCTTCCCCAGAGAATTCAATTTCCTGAGATTATACTGGAACCCATTGCCGAATGTAGAAATATCCCCGCAGCAGACCACAAAATCAACATCATCTTTGGCTGCGCGCTTGACTAGCTCATTCATCATCTCCTTGTCTTCATGCACATCAGTGAAGGCTAAAAATTTCATGGTAAATGAAAAATAAAATTATGCTGCTTCAGGAAGGCTTGATTCTTCCTCTTCTGAAGTTTCCATTGCTTCCATCTCTTCAGCAGATTCCTCTTCAGCTGCTACATCGCTCTTAGGCTCTTCTACTTGCATTTCCGCAGCCGAAGGCGAGGATTTGGAATTTTGTAATTCCATAACCACAACGTTTTTCTTGGCAAACTCCAAGACGCGTACTGCTGCTTCATTGATGGGATAAATCTTGTAAAGCATTTTCTTAAGAGTCATCTGGGTCTTGCGGCTGACTAAGTTTCCTACCACCGTTTCAAAAGTATTGTTCTTCACTTCTTCGGCTAAGAATGCTTTCATTTTCTGACGCAGCTGTTTCTGAACAGACCGCTGAGCCTTGCTTTGCGTTACCACTAAAGTCTTGATGACTACATTCTTGCCATCTTTGGTCCTGAATACTAAGTAATCATCAAGCCTGTTGGTATTTTTTCGTACCATCCTTTTGAC
>CAYIEF010000100.1:0-1738 GCA_964362365.1 uncultured Methanosarcinales archaeon
AAAAGCATATCCAGAAAAAAGGAGCAGTGAAGAACAAAGAAGAGTTGGCGGAAGTAGAACGAAAATTAGCGGAAGTGTATAAGGAGAATTAGTTTCTGTAAGGTTTATGGATATTTTCTTCAGGGTATAAGACTTGCAATGCGTTGATGATTTTGGATTCTAGACTTTTTCTTTCGGTAAGTGCATATTCTACTGCTCTTGGCGTGGTGTCTAGCAATTCTGTAACTTCTGCATTAGTAAATCCAAGATCAGCCGCTTCGTATATCTTGGAAGCTAGGCGGTAGGTTAAGTGGCTTACTCCTTTTCCAAAACCGAAACATCGTATTGTCTTAGGAATACCGGCGCGTTTTCCTTTTTTCAAAAACCTCTGGTTTACTACGTGGTAAGGCAGATCAAGAAAATAGGCAACATCAAACGCTGTCATCGGTACTTTTTCGTATGCTTGGTTTATGGCAATAACTTTCCATTGCGGCGTTGTAGTTCTCTCTCTTTCTCCATACATCGGTTCGACTCCAATCTCCCGTAACAATCTTCCTACTTCTGCAAAGTCGAAAGAAGTTCCTTCGGCTAACTCTACTAGTGATAATTTTTTTCCATCTTTTTGCGCCAGTTCATATTTTTGAAAGAGGGGTAAGATATTTGTAATAGAATAAGAACCTTCTCTACGATCTTTTTTATAAAACGCTTCCACTGTTTTCTGCATCGCCCAACCATCTTGCTCTGCTTTTTGATATACATAAGCTTTAAGCAAGGAAAGGAATCCTAGCTTTGTTTCTTCCGAAAAATTTTCAAATGAGCGTTTTGTATCTTTTACTTCCTGCCTTTTCTGTTTCCAAATTTCATATTGGCTGCTCCTGTTTATGTATTGTCGAGCTGCTTCCCGACTAACTTCTCTGGATGCTCCAATTATTTTTAGTGGAAGACCATGTGCGATAAGTTCATCCCAGTCTGGTCGCTTAGTATGTTGTAAAGACTGATATTTTCTTCCTCCTAGCAAATGTATTCCATACTTTGCGGAATAGTTAACTATCGTACTTGGAGCAAGACCAACCTGTTCAGCGATTTCATCTACAGAAGTTGCGCCATTTTCTATTGCTTGCCGAATTGCAGCAACACGTTCCCTTTTTTGTATATTCTGTTTAGGAAGTTGAATTTTGTAACTACTAGAATAACAACGTATTGTGTTTGGAGCGAGCCCTACTTTTTCAGCAATTTCTTCTACAGAAAAAGCGCCCTCAGCAACTGCATTACGTATGGCCTCAACTTTTCGTAATTTTTTTGAACCTGATTTTTCCTTTTGATACGGAATTTGAAAATAGGAAACTAACAAGTCAACAACAATTGGTGACAAGTTTAAAACGTGGCCTATTTTTTGTGCATTATAAGCTCCTCCTTTTTTCAGGGCTTCCCTTAAATAAGATTCTGCAATCTGTTCATATTGATTTACAGTATCAGAAGAGATTTCTAATCTTTCTGCTATGGCGGTTTCATCTAATCCAGACATACGTAATTCTACTATTGCCTTTAACTTATCTTCCAATGTAACCATTTTAATAGTTATTTTTGAGAATTCTTTATAATTGTTTCTTAGAAAAATTGAAATTACTGACTTACAACAACCTTACAGGTGCAAGGCAACTTTGTCGCAGAACGCCCTAATGCTTCCCGTCCGATTTTGGTGTCGGCTTTATCGACAAGTAATTCAAAGACGGTCTGGCCTTCCCTGATCCTGGCAGCA
>CAYIEF010000101.1:0-1735 GCA_964362365.1 uncultured Methanosarcinales archaeon
TCTTGGTGCTATGAGCAACTCTATTCTTGGCGCTGAATTCATGCCAGGTAAAAACGCTGGCTTCATGCACCGGAAAGACGATCCATTTAGCGTGATCTTCACCTGGTTTTACCCCGCGGTCATAAACCCGGAAATCAGCTCCAAACTTAAGGGCAGTCTTGATTATGTAGCCGCGATTCCTCATATCTCTAAAGACAACATAACGGATCCAGAAATTAGGTTCAACTTTACGGGCTTTCTTGACATATAATTCGAAAGGCAAAGTTTTGCCTGATTCGCTTTTTACAATCAGTCGTTCGCGTTCCATGAGATATAATGCTTCAAGGAGCGATAGTTCAACTTTCCCACTCTCATTAAGCGTTCCAAAGCGGGATTGATTGTAGAAATCTCGGGCATCATCAGAAGATTCGGTAATAACCCGTTCTCCAGTGAGGATACCCAGTACTGGATTCTTTGGCTTCTTTAATTCTACTTTTTCTTCTGTTTTTTTAACGTCCGAAGTTTCAGGCTCTGCTGCTTCGACGGCCTTTTTCTTAGCCATGAGGCGTAAATGAGGGCTATTTCTTTTTAAAGCTTTCTGCAAAGTAATTTTAAATAAAATATCTCTAATGCACACCACCACTTTGGCGGCAAGACGACCATTTTCCTTTGGAAAATGTCCTACAAGACAGCCCGGAGGGCGCATCCCCAGTCTTGTCTTGCGCCAAGGTGGCGTGCGGCGAGCCGGGGGAAGTCCCTTCCGGGGTGGCTCGTAGGTTTTTGTGTAAGCAAAAACCGTCGCACCGCCACCAATGGCGCTACGTAAATTCTTGTAGCATCACTGTATCGTTTCCGCCCAGCTCCACCAGGAATCTTTACCAAGAATAACATGATCTAACAATGGTATGCCCATCAATTTTCCAGTCTTTTCCAGAATTTTAGTTATCTGCAAATCCTCAGCAGATGGTTCAGGATCTCCAGAAGGATGGTTATGAACTACAATAACAGAATGTGCTAAATGCTTAATTGCGCCATGAAAGACTTCCCGCGGATGCACTAATGAGGAATTAAGAATTCCCACCGAAATGGTTTCTTCAGCAATGATATTGTTTTTTGTATCAACATAAACAGCGATAAAGTTTTCTTTTTGCATTGACTTAGTTTTGGGCAGATATATATCTGCAACATCTTTAGCGCAGGAAATTTTCTTTTTTTCCTGATTGAAGCCCATTCTCTTATGCAATTCAAATAGAGCAACAATTTGCGAAGCTCTTGCTGGCCCGATGCCGTATTGCTGCTGCAATTGTTGTAATGAACAAGCGGAGAGATTTTGTAAACCGTACTTAGAAATCAAGCGGTTAGAAATTTCCAGAACATTTTCTTTCTTGGTTCCTGATTTGAGGATTATGGCCAGAAGTTCTGCTGGAGAAAGTGCAGTTGCTCCTTCTTTCTGCAGGCGTTCCCTAGGACGGTTTTCCGGTGCTAAGTCAGCGATTTTCATGGGAAAGATTTATTAAGTTCTTTATGGTAAATCGCCAAGGGTGGGATTTGAACCCACAAGTCTGGGAAGACAAAGGTTGTCTTACCTCCCCTTGAGCTCAGGTCAGGTGGATTTAAGACCTCCGCAATTCCAAGTTAAGCGACCTGGGCTTATTTTTCTTGATTTTAGAACTCCTTTATATATTCTACCCAAGACTGTCCAGTGGATGCATGAAATAGCTTTGTTACGCTTCATATCATCAAAATTTGCGGGCTA